>JBDTWB010000058.1:0-21008 GCA_040006895.1 Casimicrobiaceae bacterium
GGGTCCGATGAAGGGGTCCGATGAAGGGGTCCGATGAAGGGGGTCCGATGGCGCGGTCCGATGCCGCGGTCCGGATCGAAGGCCGCGTCTTCCGCCACCCTGGCCGCCGCTATCTCCTGGGCGACGTCGATCGGCCTAACGCGACCAGGGAGGCGCGACGTCGGCGGCGACCGCGTATTTGAGTCGGGCCCTGGCGAGCACGTCGCCTGCCACGTCGCCCGTCCGCGCCAGCGCATGCAGCGCCGCCACCACGACATGGTGCCGGTCGACCTCGAAGAAGCTCCGCAACGCCGCGCGGGTGTCGCTGCGCCCGAAGCCGTCGGTGCCGAGGGCCGTGAAGGGTGCTTCCAGGTAGGCGGCGATGAGCTGCGGGTACGCCCTCACGTAATCGGTGGCCGCGATCACCGGTGCCGCGCCGGCAAGGCAGCGCTCGACATGACTCGTCGCCGGC
The DNA here is from genome assembly GCA_040006895.1 of Casimicrobiaceae bacterium. Taxonomy (GTDB): domain Bacteria; phylum Pseudomonadota; class Gammaproteobacteria; order Burkholderiales; family Casimicrobiaceae; genus CAIWHR01. Next base: position 452 of record JBDTWB010000058.1, read on the forward strand.
GCGTCCTTGCCGCCAAGACGGTGGGCACGCTCGACCTCCCGCGCCTCGCGGGCGAGCTCGCTGAAGCTCGTCACGCTCCATACGTCGCTCGCGACATTCCAGTCGTCGCGCAACAGCTCCGCTGCCGCGAGCACCTCGCGCAGGATCGTGCCCGAGCCGAGGAGCCGCACGGGTGCATCGCCGTCGCCGGCGATACGGTGCATGCCGCGGATGATGTCGGCGGCCGAACCGGACGGTAGCGACGGCTGGGCATAGTTCTCGTTCATCACCGTCACGTAGTAGAAGACGTCCTCGCCCGCCTCCATCATCTGGCGCGCACCGTGATCGAGGATGACGGCGAGCTCGCCGGCGAACGCCGGGTCGTATGCCCGGCAGTTGGGCACGGTCGCCGCGACCACGTGACTGCTGCCGTCCTGGTGTTGCAGGCCTTCGCCGCCGAGGGTGGTTCGTCCCGCCGTCGCGCCCAGCAGGAAGCCGCGCGAGCGCTGGTCGGCCGCCGCCCAGATGAGATCGCCCACCCGCTGGAAGCCGAACATCGAGTAATAGATGTAGAACGGCAGCATCGCCACGCCGTGCACGCTGTAGGACGTCGCCGCGGCCACCCACGAGGACAGCGCACCCGCTTCGGTGATGCCCTCCTCGAGGAGCTGACCGTCCTTGGCCTCGCGATAGCGCAGCATCGACGCGGCATCCTCGGGCTCGTAGAGCTGGCCCTGCGGTGAGTAGATGCCGATCTGCCGGAACAGGTTCGCCATGCCGAAGGTGCGCGCCTCGTCGGCAACGATCGGCACGATCCGCGGCCCGAGGGCGCGGTCGCGGAGCAGGTTGGAGATGAGCCGTACCGCCGCGGTCGTGGTCGACATCTCGTGACCGTCGGCTGCCGTCGCGAACCGCGCGTAGCTCTCCAGCGCCGGCACGGCAACGGCTTCCGCGCTGCGTCGACGCGCCGGCAGGTATCCGCCGAGCGCCGCACGGCGGGCACGCAGGTACGTCAGTTCGGCACTGTCCTCGGGCAGTGCGTAGAAGCGCATCTCCTCGAGAGCCTCGTCGGAAAGTCGCAGGCCGAAGCGGTCACGGAACACGCGCAGGGCGTCGACGTCGAGCTTCTTCTGCTGGTGAGCCGTCATCCGCGACTCGCCTACCCCGCCCATGCCGTAGCCTTTCTTGGTCTTGGCGAGGATCACCGTCGGCTGCCCGCGGTGGTTCTGCGCTGCCCGCAGCGCGGCGTAAAGCTTCCGGAAGTCGTGGCCGCCGCGCCTCAGGGCATCGATCTCGCCCAGGGTCATGTGCGCGACCAGCGCGCGCAGCTCCGGGTCGAGACCGAAGAAATGGCTCTGGTTGTAGGCGCCATCGTTGGCGCCGAGGGTCTGGTACTGGCCGTCGACGGTCGCGGCGAACTGGCGCAACAGGGCGTGGTGCGTGTCGCGCGCGAACAACGCGTCCCAATCCGACCCCCACAGCACCTTGATTACGTTCCAGCCCGCGCCGATGAACAGCGACTCGAGCTCCTGGATGATCTGGCCATTGCCGCGCACCGGGCCGTCGAGGCGCTGCAGATTGCAGTTGATGATAAACGTGAGGTTATCGAGATTTTCCCGGGCGGCGAGGGTCAGCGCGCCGATCGACTCCGGCTCGTCCATCTCGCCGTCACCGAATACGCCCCACACATGCCGGTCGCCCATGCTGGCTACGCCGCGAGCCTCGAGATAGCGCATGAATCGGGCGTGGTAGATCGCACTGATCGGGCCAATGCCCATCGACCCCGTCGGGAACTGCCAGAAGTCCGGCATCAACCACGGGTGCGGATAGGACGAGAGGCCCTTACCGCCGACCTCCTGGCGATAGTTGGCAAGGCGCTCCTCGTCGAGCCGGCCTTCTAGGAACGCGCGCGCATACACACCCGGCGCGGAGTGCGGCTGGAAGAACACCAGGTCGGCGCCATCCGGCGCCTCCGGTCCGCGGAAAAAGTGATTGAAGCCGATCTCGAAGATCTCGGCTGCGGAGGCATAACTTGCAATGTGCCCGCCGAGCTCGCCGTACGCCTTGTTTGCGCGTACCACCATCGCCAGCGCGTTCCAGCGCATGATCGACGTGATGCGCTCCTCCAGGCCGAGGTCGCCGGGATAAGGTCCCTGCTCTTCCAGCGGAACGGTGTTCTGGTAGGCCGAATACGGTGGGACGTGCGACAGGATGCCCAGGTGCTGGGCGGCTTCCTCGAGCCGCTGCAACAGGAAGAGTCCCCGCTCCTTGCCGCCGGCGGTTACGGCCGCGGCCAGCGCGTCGAGCCATTCCCGTGTTTCGTCCGGGTCCGCATCATGCTGGGGGAGCGTATTCATCGCGACGTCCGCTGCAAGGGCTGGCCGGCGGGCACGTCCCCGGCCGGCGCACGACGACGGGTCGTGCAGAACCCATTATCCGCCGTGGCGTCGACGCGAAAGCACCGTGACCGCGCGGGCCCGCGGGTCCATGCGCAGGACGTCGCCACTGGCGATGGCATCGAGGGCATTGACCTGACCAGCCTTCGTCCGTGTGCCGACAACCGCGGTTCAGGGGCCCAGCGCCGCCAGGTTCAAGTCGTACGACCGCCCGATCCAGATTGCACTGTCCCGGTGATCGCGCAGCTCGTCACCGGTGTTCGGATGTATGAAGACATCGAGCTCGCCGTGGTTGAGGGCGAGCCAGGCAATGACCACGGCGAGATGCTCCGGCGCGAACGCGAGCTGGAAGCTCCACGCCGGATGCGGACCGACCGACCGCTCGTGGAAGCTGCCGATGGCGACGATCCCGGATAGTGCCGCCTCGATCGATCCACGCAGTGTCCACGCCGGATCGCGCCGCGCCGCATCGAAATAGATGTGGGCGTGCCAACTCGAGATCGCAGTCGTCGCCGGGAACGCTGCAGGTTCGCTCACGGCCATGGGTCGGCTGGATTGCAAATCCATCCCGTCAGGGCCGGCACGGTGGCGTCATTTCGCCGCGGCCTTGAGCGGCTCGAGCGTGAACGTGCAACTGGTCTTGTCCAGGGGCTTGTGGCAGGCCAGGCATTCAGCCTGGTTCGCGGGACGAAGCTGCCGGGCGCTCGTGTAGGCGGCATAGTTCCAGTCCTCAACCTTCGCGTTGCCGGCGCCGGGGTCGGCCGCATGAGCGCACGCGGCACCCAGGAACAGGACGGCGACGAGGCCGAGACGAACATCCGTAACTTCTTTCCGGGGGGCGCGCCGCGCGCCGTGGTGTCCGCGATGGTACTCCGCCAAGCGTGAAGCGCCCGGCGCGCGCCATGGACAAGATTCCGGCTCGCCTCGGAGTCGGCTCAGCCCGTCCCCACTTTGGCCGTGGCCTCACCTCACCTCACCTCACCTCACCTCACCTCACCTCACCTCACCTCACCTCACCTCCCTCACCTCACCTCACCTGGCCGCCTCGCCGCCTCGCCGCGGCGCTGCGACCCACGCCGCCCCGGGGCGGCGGGATGACGTCGGCCGACTCGTGTTTGCTTAGATGGTCGCCAGCGCCGTGCGGCTGCAGCGCGGCACCGCGGGACACCCCGTCAGCGGTGCAAAGGCTATTGCCTCCAGTCCGTCGGGTGCTGGCGTACAGCCGGCGTCCAGGCTCCGCGCCCAGGCGATGATGTCGAACGCACCGGCACGGCGGGCAGGCGCGCGATCCCCCGAATGCATCACGCGGTTCATCAGCCGCGGAACCGACGGCGCCAGTCGCCTCCCGTTGCGTCGGTACAGGAACAGCGCCAAGGCGAAGAGCGTCCCACCGGGCAGCAGGATCTCCAGCAGCAGGTATGGCCCCGTCGACCGCACCAGCCGGCGCGCCGTCTCGAGTCGTGGCAGAAACGATTTCACCTTGCACCTCTGTCGTTGCCAACGCGGGTCATGCCATCGCGTTGAAAAGCTCGATGTCGTGGCGACCGAGTATCTCGGCCACCCTGTGGAGTTCCTCGGGCAATCGCGGCCGGGCCTCGTGCAGCTCGTCGAAGAACCGGGCCCCGATGCCGGGGGAGACGACGACCAGTACCTTGACCGGCCGCCGACCCGGGTTGTGGAAGCGGTGCACGACTCCGCGCGGCAGGACCGCGGACATGCCCGGACGCAGCCTGGCGTAGTCGCCACCGATCCAGACGTCGAGCTCGCCTTCGAGCATGAAAAAGAACTCGTCGGCGTCGTGGTGGATGTGCGCGGGGGGACCCGACCGGGACTCCACCGTCTGCACGAACACGGCGGCGCCACCGCCAAGGTCCTCGCTCGATGCCTTCTCGAGCAGGCGGTTGCCGAGGACGTCCATCTCCCGTCCCTGGGTAGCTCCGTAGATCCGGGTCTGCATGACATCTCCTGATTCGCGGCTATCGCGTCGAGGTCGTCACTATGCAGGGGCTGCGCTTGCGGATCGCTCACAGATACGGGGCCGGGACCGCGATGGATGCAGCGCATCCGCGTCCGCGCCAGATCGCCTTATCAAGCCATTGAAAGAACACAAATTTCACCGGCGTGGCCGATACGCTCGCGGCGCGCTCGCTCGCCCGGCCCCGCGCGTGCGACAGACGGGTCGCGCGCCTAACCGATGCCTTACGCGACGTCGCAACACCGCGCCAGTCGCACCCCGGGGGCAGACCCGCTCGTCGCGGTCAACCTGCGCGCCTCACCATGGCGCTCCCTGCGCTCCCCTACAATCCGCGCTCCGCTACCAGCGCCCGCACGGCTTCGGGCCCGTCCATGATTTCGGTCCTGCTCACGACCTTCCCGTTCTTCGCCCTGGTCCTTGGTGGCTACCTGGCCGTGCGGGCGCGCGTACTCCCGGTCGCTGCGATCCCGGGCCTCAACGTGTTCGTGCTGTACTTCGCGCTGCCGGCGATGCTCTACCGCTTCGGCGCCAATACCCCGATCGGGCAACTGCTGAACCCCGCGGTCATCGGAATCTGGATCGCCTGCGGATTGGTGATGGTCGCCGTGACGATATGGGCCACCCTGGGGGAGCACATCGGCTGGAACGACGCGGCTTTCGGAGCGCTGGTCGCCGCATTCTCGAACACCGGCTTCCTGGGCGTACCGCTGCTGGTGGCGCTGGTCGGAGAGCCCGCCGCCGGTCCGGCAATCCCGACCATCCTGGTCGACCTCGTCGTGATCATGTCGGTGTGCGTGGCGCTGTCGCGGCTGGATACCGCCGGCAGTCACGGCATGGCCGTGGCCGCGCAGGCCGCCATGCGCGGTGCGATCGGCAACCCGCTCCCGTGGGCCATCGTGCTGGGCGCGTTCGCCTCGGCCACCCGGTTCGAGCTGCCCGGACCGGTCATGCAGACCGTGAACCTGCTCGCCGACGCCGCATCGCCCGTCGCGCTATTCACGATCGGCGCGGTGCTCGCCCGCTCCGAGCTGGCCGCCACGTCGCGGACCCCGCTGCGCGATTACGTACCGGTCGCGGCCTTCAAGCTGGTGCTGCATCCGCTGCTGGTGCTCGGCGTCGGCAGCGCCGCGGTCTACGCCGGCGCGCCGCTCGATCGCGCGACGCTGACCGTGCTGGTGCTGGTGGCCGCGCTGCCGAGTGCCAGCAACGTGTCGATGCTGGCCGAGCGCTATGGCGCCGACAACGGCCGGATCGCGCGCATCATCCTGACCTCCACCGCCGTCGCCTTCCTCAGTTTTTCAGCCGTGGTGACCCTCTTGGTCGACAAAGCCAGCTGAACGGCTTCGCGACGTCCCGGCGGCCGCCCTGGCTTTCGACCCCGAGCGTATGGCAACCCCTGGAATAAGCGGGTCACGCCGAGTCGTGGGTCGGTGGCCGCCACGGCGAACCCACGACGCCCGCAAGGCGCAGGATGCGCACCATGCGCAACGCGGTCTCCCGACCGCTGTAGTAGCCGTCGACCCGGGAAACCGGCTCGAACCCCAGCCGCGCATACAGGCCGAGCGCAGCGCGGTTGTCAGCGCGCAGCTCGACCTCCACGGCCGCGACCCCGGCGACGCGCGCCGATTCGACCAGCCATTCGACCAGACTCTGGCCCACGCCGCGGCGCTGGTACGCGGGATACACGGCCATGAGCACCAGATGGGCGCGTTGCTCACCGAAGGTCATGACTGCGAAGCCCACGCGCTGCCGTCCCCGGCGAGCCATCAGGACGACCGTGTCGGCAGCCCTGATGAAGCCGACGATGCGCTCCCTGCGATAGCTCCAGCCCAGTCCGGCCTCGATGAGGTCGCGCGACATGTAGGCGATGGCTTGCGCATCGCGCAGATCGGCAAAGCACAGCTCGATATTCGTTGCGTCCACGCAAGTCATTCTCTCACCAGCGGAGGCGCCGTGGAGGCCGGCACACCGTCGTCAGGGACCTGCGCACGGCGCACCGGCCATCGTTCCTCCGGCGCAAGCCACCACCCGCCCCGGACTGCGCGCCGGTCGATCGCACGTCCGTGCGACGGCGGGGGCGGGGGTGTGGTTGCCGTGGCCGCTTCGGCAAGATGCGGTCGATGCAGGACACGCGCTGCCGCGATCACGTTGTCGAGCACCCGGTTGGTCGCGGGTCCTCACGGTTCGCGTGGCATATCCAGGTCGCTCCAGCCTTGGAAGCCGTTCAGCACCGTTCGCACGTTGGTGTATCCCCGCGCCACCAGCACCCGCTGTGCGGCGGCGGAGCGCGGCCCGGCTGCACAGATGAGGATGAGCGGCGCGTTGCGATCGTTGCGGACCTGCACGGCAATGGCCTGGACGAATTCGTCGTCACCGTGACCGTCCATGGGATAAAGGATCTTCGCCTTCACCCCGCGGGGCGAACCTTCCCTGCGCTCCTCCGACGAGCGCACGTCGATCAGCGTGGCACGATCCGACGCCACGAGCTCCCACGCATCGGTGGGAAAAATCTCCCGCCCGGAGCTGATCGGCGGTGCGGCCTGGGCGGCCTGGGCAACCTCGACGTCGGGAAACCCCGCGGCCAGCAACGGTGAGAGCATGAGAGCCAAGACTCGACGTCGCGTTCGCAACATGTGCGTCCCCCTTAGCGTGGGTATCAGTGGGTCACTATGGACCTCCCAGCGCCCCTTTGGAAACCCCGCGCGCCTGTCCGGCGGGGGGGCAGAACCCGCACTTCGTTCAGCTCGACGACAGCCTGCCGCCGGCTCAAAGGATTTCGTTGATCGTGTAATACATTTGGTCGATCAGCTTGTGGCGGAGCCCCCGCTTTTGCCACTCCTCGAGCTTGATCTCACGGCACTCGGGCGCGAAGCTTTCGAAAATCTCTTCCAGCCGCTTTGAAGTCGCCGGGTCGTAGATGCCCAAGGTGATCTCATCGTTGGTCTCGAACGAGCGATCGTCGAAGTTGCAGGATCCGACGGCGCTCCAGACCCCGTCGACAGTCATGGTCTTCTGGTGCAGGAGCGTATGGGGATATTCAAAAAGTCGGACGCCGCAGCGTAGGAGTTTCTCGAAGTTGCGATGCCCGGCGTGCTGGACCATGGGATTATCCGATCCGCCGGTCGACGGCATCATCACCCGCACGTCGACGCCCCTTGCCACCGCACGCCCGAAGGCTTCGACTGCTTCGGGTTCGGGAATGAAATAGGGGTTCTGGATCCAGAGTCGCTTGCGTGCGAAGCAGATGATCGCGTGGTGCAGGATCTTCACCGCAGGCGCCGATCCTTCTGGCTTGGCGAAAGCAGCGTGGATCGTGACGTCCCCGACGGGGTCGAGACGTGGGAAGACGTCTTCGCCAGCGAACATTTCTCCCGTCGTGCCGGCCCAATTCTCGCTGAAGCAACCCTGGATCGTGTTCACAATCGGGCCGCGCACCCGCACGCTCACATCGGCGTAGTGCTCCTTGTCCTGGGCATCGCCCAGCCAGGTATCTACGACGCAATGACCACCCAGAATTGCCACGCGGCCGTCGACGATCAACTGCTTACGGTGATCGCGGTCATTGTAGACCCCGACATTCTTAAGACTGCGCGGGTGGAACATGTAAACCTGACAGCCCGCGTCACGCATCTGCTTCACCACCGCTTCGCCAACTTTCTTACTGCCCACCGCGTCGAGCAGCACACGAACCTGGCGTCCGGCGCGCGCCTGGGCGCTCAGGGCATCCGCGACACGGCGTCCGGCCACGCCGTCGCTCCACAAAAACGTCTCGAAGTGCACGGATTCCTTTGCGGCACCAATCTCCTCCACCACAACGTCGAAGTAAGCGCCATTTTGAACCACGTCGACGGTGTTCCCGGCCACGGGTGTGCTGAGTGATAGTCCCGCAAGCGTCGGAATGAGGTCGTCGATCGGCCACGCGCATTCGACCTTCATCTCGGGATCACGGTGCCGCCTGATCGACCAGATCACTACGATCAGGAATGCGACCACCGCTATTGCGACCACCGCAACCGCGGCGCCCGTCCAATAATCATTCATCGCTCCCCCTTGGTATCCGCGCGGGCGCGCGCCCGCGCACGACGTACATCACGTCTGTCGCCAACCGTGGCCTTATATCACTTCCCCGCCACGCCATGGGACGCTTGACCAGCCGATGCGCCTCTCAGCCAGGGGGCGCTATGTCCGCTGAAGCGGCCTGCGCCAAGCAACGACGTCAGCCCGAACAATCAGCTCAAGAAGGCTTTGTCCTACGCCAGCATCGCGATACGTCGCATTCCCGCCGGGCCCCGCGAGCGCGACACTTCGGCACTGCCACACGGGCAGCATCAACAGCGGAGAAACAGCATGGCTGAAAACACAAATGATTCGAAGCTAGTCACGGGTCTATTTCGCGACCGCGCGGCCGCGGAACTCGCGTACCAGTCCGCCTCATCGCGCGGCTACGGCAAAGACGACGTCAATCTCGTCATGAGCGACGAGACGCGCAAGCGGCACTTCGGCGAGGCCGGCGGCGCCACCACCGAGCTCGGCACCAAGGCCGCCGAAGGAGCCGGTGTCGGCGGGGCGATCGGCGGCACGGTAGGCGCCGCTCTGGCCGCGATCGCCGCGATAGGCACCTCGATCGCGATCCCGGGTCTCGGACTCGTGCTGGCCGGTCCACTCGCCGCAGGACTTGCGGGCGCGGGCGCTGGCGGACTCACGGGCGGCCTGGTCGGCGCGCTGATCGGCTGGGGCATTCCGGAGGAACGGATCAAGCACTACGAAACCGGCATCAAGGAAGGCGGCATCCTGATGGGCGTGCGGCCGCGCTCGGCGGATGATGCCGCGTACTTCGAGGAGAGCTGGAAAGGCACCGGCGAGCACGTGTACCGCTAGCGCACCGGGAGAGCGGGGCGGGCGGCAGCGACGCATGCCCCGCTCTCCGCCACGTGCATCCTCGCCAGGCTCTGTGGTCGAGCACCGACTCCACGCGGGCACCGATGCGCGGCTTCAGGCGACCGGCCGCTCCACGTGGCCCGCGAGCGCCCGGACGAGGGCGATCAGCTCGGCGGGCTCGGCCGGCTTGCTCAAATGCGCCTGATACCCGGCGCCCAGCAGCTTGACGCGCTCCTGCGGGCGGGCAAGACCGGTCAGCGCGATGGCCGCCATCCGCACGGCGCTTGCCGTGCCCTTGCTGCGCACTTCCCGGATGAGAGTGAGGCCATCCTTTCCCGGCATGTCGATATCGCAGAGCAGGATGTGCGGCACGCTGGCGACCAGTCGGTCGAGCGCCTCGGCGGCGGATGACACCGCCGTCACCCGGGCTCCGGCCATTGACAGCAGGACGTGCAGCGATGACCGCGCATCTTCGTGATCATCCACCACCAGCACCTCGATACCGTCGAGCGACTGCCCTGCTGCGGCGTCGGCATCATCTGACGGCGCCGGCATGGCAACGGCGGACGACACCGCCAGCGGCAACTCCACGGTGACGGTCGTGCCCTGGCCCAGGCCCGGGCTGTCCGCGCGGATCGACCCGCCGTGCAGCTCGACCAGGCTGCGACAAATGGCGAGGCCCAACCCCAGGCCACTGTTCTCCCGCTGCACTCCGGGCTCGGCTTGCCAGAACCTCTGGAACAGGTAAGGCAATTGCGCCGGCGCGATGCCCTGCCCGGTGTCCGCCACCTCGATGCGCAGCAGCGAGCGCACCCGCGCCATCGCGACCTGGACGCGCCCGCCCCTGGGGGTGAACTTGATGGCGTTGGCGATAAGATTCCATGCGATCTGCTGAATGCGGTCGGCGTCGGCGTACACGATCCCGGCGTCACGGTCGATGGCGTGCACGAGCTGGATTTCCTTGGCCTGCGCAGCCGGTCGCGCTGTATCGATGGCAGCCTCGAGGGTCGGCGCGAGATCGAGCGCGCGCGGGCTGATGCGCAGCTTGCCGCTCACGATCCGCGAGATGTCGAGGAGATCCTCGATGAGCCGCGCCTGGGTCTTGACGTTGCGCTCGATGGTGTCGAATGCCTGCTTCTGGGTGGTGGCGTCGAGCTTTCCCGATTGCGCGAGACGCGTCCAACCGAGGATCGCACCCAGCGGCGTGCGCAGCTCGTGGGACACGACGGCGAGGAATTCATCCTTGGCGTGGGTCGCGGCTTCCGCCGCCTTCTTGGCGTCGAGGAGCGCGGCCTCGAACTCGCGGCGCCGCCACATCGTCATGAGGGCGCAATGATTGGATGGAGTTGCACCCGTGGTGTCCCGGAGCCCGCTCACCAGTACCGGAAGTTCCTCGCCCTCTGCGGTCTGGAGAGTCAAATAGATCTCGTCGGCCTTGCCGTGCAGCTTGAGCAGCGGGAAGAAGTGGGTGTTGTAGAAGACCCGTGCCGACCGGGTCAGCAGCTTGTCGAGGGGTTGGCCGACGAGAGCGCCGGGCTCGTATCCGAGCCAGTGGTGCACCCGGTCGTTGGCCGCCTGTACGAGGCCGTCGTCGCCGAACGCGACCAGCCCGACGGGCGCCTTGACCGAGCCGCCATCGCTGGCCGGGCTACCGAACGGCGAGGTGGCGTCCGAAGTACTCACGGATCGCCGCGATGGTCAGGGCCGGATGACTCATGTGCGGACAGTGTCCTGTCGCCTCGAGGATGACCAATTCGCTCCGCGGGATGTGCCGCGCCGTGTACTCGCCCACCTGGATCGGCGCGATGGCGTCCTCGCGCACCTGGAGGATCAGCGTGGGGACCGGCACCTTCGGCAGGTCGGCACGGTTGTCGGCATAGAACGTGGCCTTGGCGAACGCCTGCGCCGCGACGGGATCGGTCGAGCAGAAGCTCGCCTCGAGCTCGCGCGAAAGCCCCTCCCGGTCCGCATTCGCCATGACGACCGGGGCAAGGTATTGCGCCCAGCCGATGTAGTTGTGCTCCATCATGTCCAGCAGTCCCGCGATGTCCTCGCGGGCGAAGCCGCCCACGTAGTCGGGCGGCTCGTCGATGTAGCACGGCGATGGACTCACCAGCACCATCTCGCGGAACAGCGACGGGCGGCGGATCGCGGCCAGGACCCCGATCATGCTGCTCACCGAGTGCCCGACGAAGATCGCGTCGGTAATGGCCAGGGCATCACAGACGTCGATGAGGTCGTGCGCATAGCCGTCGAGCGTGCTGTAGCGCGCGGCATTGAAGGCACTGAAATCGGACTGGCCCGCGCCGACGTAGTCGAACAGCACGGTACGGCAGGTCGATTCGAAGGCCGGGGCCACGAAGCGCCACATGTTCTGGTCGCAACCGAAGCCATGGGCAAACACCATGATCGGGCCATCCACACCACCGACCTTGACATGGTTGCGTTTCAGGACCGCCGCTTGCGCGGGTGAAGGTGAGCGGGAATGGGACATCGACGGGTGGGCAAATTCGAAGGGACTCCATGTTACAGGACGCATTCGCCGCGCGGCGCGTCTCAGCCCTCTACCAGATTGTCGCGCGCTCCGCCTCGCTGCGCATCGTCGCGGCATCCGCCTGGCACGCGAATGCAGCACCGGACTCAGGCATGTTGGCGACCGCTCCGCGGACCCGGAAGCGCGGTGGTGAATGCGGATCGCTGTTGATGAGCAGGCGCTCGAGCTCGGGCCGCATCTTGCTCCGCCATATGCGGGCGAAACTGATGAAAAAGCGCTGATCGACGGATAGCCCGTCGATCTTCCCTTCCAACCCATCCCGTCCCTGCGGCCGCTGCCGGAGGGACCGCTGCAGAGCCAGATACGCGATCTTGAGCCCGCCGATGTCCGCGATGTTCTCACCGAGCGTTAGCCGACCCTGCACCTTGAGACCGTCGATGCCGACGTATTCGCCGTACTGCTCGGCGACCAGGTTCGCGCGCGCCAGGTAGAGCGCTGCGTCGTCCTTCGTCCACCAGTCATTGAGGTTGCCGAAGGCGTCGAATTGCCGCCCGTGATCGTCGAAGCCATGGGTGATCTCGTGGCCGATCACCATGCCGATGCCGCCGTAGTTCATGGCCGCATCGCGCGTAGGGTCGAAAAAGGGCAACTGCAGGATACCCGCCGGAAACACGATCGCGTTCATGCGCGGCTGGTAGAAGGCGTTGATGACATGGGGCCCACTGAACCACTCCTGACGATCGACGGGCCGCTGCATCAGCTGGAATTGGCGGTCCGTCTCGAAGGCATTGGCGGCGAGCCAGATGCCGGCAAATGTGGGCGAGACGATACGCAGGGTCGTGTAGTCGCGCCACGCGTCCGGGTAGCCGATCTTCGCCACCATCCGATCGAGCTTCGCGATGGCGGCCTCGCGTGTCGGCGCCGACATCCAGGCGAGCTCGGCGATCCGGTCGCGCAGCACGGATCGCACGTCTTCGACAACGGCGAGCGCCCGGGCTTTCCCTCCGGGCGGAAACCGCTTGGCGACGTAGAGCTCGCCTAGCGCCATGGCAAGAGGCTCCTCGCCCCGACGACCGCTGATGATGTCGATCACGCGCTCCTCGCGCGGGAGCATGGCGGTGCGGCCGGTGAGGGTGGTGCCGTAGAAGCGGAAGTTCTCGGTTTCGAAGGCCGCCGACAACTTGGACGCAACCGCATGCACCGTGTGCCAGCGCAGGTAAACCTTCCAGTCGGCCGGCGACACGCTGGAGAGCATCGCGGCGAACTGCTCGACGAACGCCGGCTGCGCGACATTGAGGTCGACGAGGGTGCCCACGCCTACCTGCCGGAAATAGCGGACCCAATCGATACCCGGCGTCGTGCTGGCAAGGTCGACGACACGCCGCTTGTTGGTGGTCGCCCGCGGGTTTCGGCGTTGCTCGTTGGTCATCGACGCGCGGGCAAGCACAGCCTCGAGGCGCATGACCGTCGCGGCGCCGGCCGCCGTGCGGTCCGGGTCGCGTTCCCCGAGCAGCTCCAGCATCTTGGCCACGTGTCGCACGTACTCCGTGCGGTGGGTCTCGGACTTCGGATCGCTGCGGAAGTAGTCGTCGCGATCCGGCAGACCCAGGCCCCCCTGGTAGATCTCCGCGATATAGCGTCGGCTGTCGGCTGCATCGACGCCGATGCCGAACCGGAACCCGGCCGGGATGCCGACGCGATGCAGGCGAGCGAGCGCATCCATGACGTCTTGCGCGGACTGGATCGCGTCGACGTGCGTGAGCTCGGACTCGAGCGGGCCGATGCCGGCGCGCTCGATCGCCGCAGTATCCATGCCACTGCGGTAGTACGCGACCACCTTGGCTTCGTTGCTGCCGGTGCGCAGCGCGGGGTTGCGGGCGGCCGACTCCAGAATGTCCCGCAGATCGGCCTTGGTGCGCCGATCGAGCTCGTTGAAGACGCCCCACGAGGCGCGGTCGGCGGGGACCTCGGTACTGGTCAGCCAGGCGCCGTTGGCATAGGTGTAAAAATCCGTGCAGGCCTCGGCCTTCGACCCCAGGCCGTCGACGCCTCGAACGACGGCGGGGCCGATGGCGAGAGGCACCGGGCCAACGGTTTCCGCCATGGCGCTCGTGACCAGGGCAAGGGACAGCCAGGCGACGACTTCGGCGATCATCGGGCGGGCGCGGATGCGCAGCATCGCCGGATAATACGGCGTAGCGATGCCGGCGGCACCTTGCGCGGGGCCACATCTTGATGACGCGTGGCACGCGCGCCATGCAAGACATTGCGACCGGCGCGCGCCGTCGCCGCTTCGGCCCTGCGGGGAGAAGTCGCTCCGAGGGGCGCGCCGGCGCGACAGCGCTGTCGCGCCGAAGCTCAGAGCGTGACGCTGATCACCACGATCCCGGCAGCCACCAGGATGATGCCGGTGAGTTCGCGCCCACTGACCGGCTCGCGGAACACCCGGCGCGACAGCGCATAGCCATACAAGACTTCGACCAGACCGACCGTGCGGACGTCGGCGGCACTCTTCATCGCGAACGCCATCATCCAGCCGATCGACGCCAGCGCGCCCATGAGTCCCGCGAGAGCCGAGATCCGCCACTGGACCACGACCTCGCGCAGCCCTCGCCGGTCGCGCAGCACCAGGTAGCTGCCCAGGACGACGCTCTGCATCGCCTGCCCCCACATCACGGCATATGTCCCGGTTATCCATACGGGCAACTCGCCCAGGGTGAGGGCCGCGCCGCGATACCCCACGGCAGACAGGGCGAAGCCACTCCCGCAGCCAAGACCAAGAAAGGCCGCAGGCGAAAGCCACGACTGCACGGTGGCACCGCGATCGCTTGCACCCTTCACCGACAGCAGCACGACCCCGAGCGTCGCCAACACGATCGCAGCAACCGTCGCCGCCGACACTGATTCGCCGAGCAGCACAATGGAATACACGACGATCTGCACGAGCTCGGTCTTGGAGTACGCAACCGCGACGATGAAGCTGCGCCGCGCCATGGCCGCGAGCAGTAAGGCGGTGGCGGCGAGCTGTCCCAGTGCGCCGACCGCGACCCAACCGAAGAAGACCGCCGGCGGAGCCGGTATCGCGTCGGGCGTGAGGGCACGCGCCGCGATATAGCCTGCCACGACAAACGGCAAGCCGTAGAAGAAACGGACGAAAGTGGCCGGCAGCGTGCCCGCGGTCGCGATGAGATTGCGTTGCGCGGCATTGCGGACGGTTTGCGCCGCCGCCGCGGCCAGCACCAGCGGAATCCACAGCCAGGCGCTGGCGCTCAAGCCGATTTCAGCCAGCGGCCTGGGCGCCGGGCCCCGTGGCGAGGGCCCGGCACCACGGTGCGGAAGTGCCCGGACACGACGCGGCTACAGGACGCGGTAACGCGCGTAGACGTCGGCGAGACGCGCGCCGGCGATGAGCTCGGCGCGGGTGCGGTCCTCGCTGTCGACTTTGGCAAAGGCGCGGGCAAGAGCCTCCTCTTCCACCGCGCGCGGCACCACCACCAGGCCATCGACGTCGCCGACGATCAGGTCACCGGGGTGGACCGCCACGCCGGCGCACGCAATCGGCACATCAATCGCGGCCACCTTGCCCCTTCCCTTGGAATCGAGCGGGGCAATGCCGCCATGGAACACCGCGAAGCCGAGCGCGCGGATCTGGCGCACGTCGCGGACAAAACCATCGGTGAGGCAGCCGGCAGCGCCGCGCGCGCGCGCCGCCGTGGTGAGCAGCTCGCCCCAGGGCGCGATACGCGTCGATCCGCCGCAGCCGAATACCGCGACGTCGTGCGGGCGCAGATCGTCGACCAGCGCCATCTCGAGCTCGTACGGATTCTCGCCGGGCTCCACGTGGTAGACCTCGCGGTAGAGGCCGGTGCGCGCAAACCCTACCAGGACCAGGCTATCGTCGAGTGGACGGATGCGGGGCGGCATCGCCTGGCCGCGATGCCCGAGCTCGTCGAGCACGTCCGAGATAACGGCGGTGTACAGCTTCGCGGCGACCCTGGCCGCAAAGTCGGGATCGGATCGGTCCATGGATTCTCGCAAGGTCGCGTCAAGGCGCACGCGGCATGGTAGCGCAGCCCCACCGTCGGCCCCACCAACCCCGGTGCGGCTGCAGATGCGCTGCAATCCCGGCATCCGAGGCCCGCACGTACCGGAGACGCGGCCAAGAGACGCCGCGACGCTCGAACGCAGCCACGCGCGGGGAGGCTTCGGCGTAGGCGTGGTTCTGCAATCGGGGGCCGACGGTCGGATGCCCACGGCGACCCCCTCCTTGGTGTCGTGCTGCCGGCGGGGCACGCCGCGTGCATGATTCAGGCAGAACGGTGCACACTGGATCCTTGGCAGCCACTTGTCCCGCTCAATTCCGATCGCCGGCACAACCGTTGCATAGCCGACCCGCCGGGCTCCCGTCGCCGGGCGTCCGAGACCGGCGCACCCGCAGATCCAACCCCCTAGGTATCCAGTGCTACCGTTAGCGCCCGTACCCCCGGGCTCGCGCCTCACCGCCATCGTCACCTTCGTGGTCGTGACCGGCATCCTGTACTTCGGTCGCGAGGTGCTGATTCCGCTCGCGCTGTCGGTGCTGTTGAGCTTCCTGCTGGCACCGGCGGTGCGACGGCTCGAACGCGTGGGACTGCCCCGCGTCGTCGCGACCACCGTGGTCGCGGCCCTGTCGTTCGGGGTGATCGGGGGCGTCGTGTGGATCACCGCCAGCCAGTTCCTCACCCTGGCCGCGAGCCTGCCCGAGTACAAGTACAACATCCAGACCAAGATCAACAAGGTGCAGCGCGCGCCCGAAGGGAGCATCGGTAAGGCGACCCGCACGATCAAGGAGATCGGCACCGAGATCGCCGCTGCGCAGGAGGCGGAGAAGGCGAAGGAAGCAGGCCCGCCGACGCGCCGCTCGCGACTGGCTGCCGAAAGCAGCAAGCCCGTGCCGGTGACCATCGAAACGCCGACCCTGGGGCCGCTCGAGCTGATCAGGGAGTGGAGCGCGCCGCTGCTCGCACCGCTCACCATGGCCGCGGCGGTGATCATCTTCACCTTCATCATGCTGGTGAAGCAGGAGGACCTGCGCGATCGGGCGATCCGGCTCATCGGCCGTGGGGAGCTCAACCGGACCACGCAACTCATCGAGGAGGCGGGCGACCGGGTCAGCCGGTACCTGCGCATGCAGCTCATCGTCAACGCGAGCTACGGCGTGCCCGTGGGGATTGCGCTCTACTTCATCGGGGTTCCGAATGCGGCACTGTGGGGGCTGCTGGCGACCACCCTGCGGTTCATCCCCTACATCGGCTCGTGGATCGCGGCGGCCATGCCGATTGCCCTCGCCTTTGCCATCTCCGACGGCTGGTCCCTCGTTATCTGGACGTTGGCGGTGTTCGTGGTGCTGGAGCTCATCAGTAACAACATCATCGAGCCGTGGCTCTACGGTGCCAGCACGGGGCTATCGGCACTCGCCATCATGGCGGCCGCGATCTTCTGGACCTGGCTGTGGGGCGCGGTCGGACTGTTGCTCGCGACCCCGCTCACCGTGTGCCTCGTGGTGCTGGGTCGGCACCTGCCCCAGCTCGCGTTCCTGAACGTCATGCTGGGGGACGAGCCCGTGCTCTCGCCGCAGGACCGCTTCTATCAACGCCTGCTGGCGCTCGACCAGGAGGAAGCGACCGAGCTCGCCGAGGACTTCGCCCAAACCAGCGGGCTGCTGGCGCTGTACGACAACCTGCTCATTCCGGCGCTCGACCTCGCCGAGCGGGACCGTCACGAAAACGCCCTGACCGAAGAGCGCAAGCGCTCGATCCTGGACACCACCCGGCGTCTCATCGAGGAAGTACGCGACACGACCCTCGGCATGCCCGCGGCGGATTCCGCGCCTTCTACCGAGGCCGCGGACCGAGCGCCCGCCATCGTGCGCCAGCCCGTGTGCGTGCTCCCTGCCCGGGACGAAGCCGACGAACTGGTCGGCGCGATGTTGCAGCACGCCCTCGAGATCCGCGGCGTGCCGGTCGAACTGGTGGGCGCCGATATGCAGCGCAGCGAACTGGTCAGTCGGGTGACTGCGCTCGCGCCGTCGGTGATCTGCATCTCGGCCCTGCCGCCGGCCGCCGTGCTGCACGCCGCCGCACTCTGCAAGCGCCTTCGGGACCGCCTGCCGCACACCGACATCGTGATCGGCCTCTGGCACCCCCATGGCGATATTTCCCGTGCCACGCAGCGCCTGGATGCGGCGGGGGCAACCCGCATCGTCACCACCCTCGAGGCGGCCCTGGCGCGAACCAGCCCGCCCGCTGCGACGTCGACTGGCCGCGACCCGCCCCCGGCACTGCTGCCCGCCATGTCCTAGCGATCAGGCCGCAGGCTGGAGCCGCACTCGCCGCCACTTGCAATGCAGGCTAAGTCGATGGCAACGGATCATCACACCTGCCAGAGTGCGGCCAGCGCCACGAAGGTCATACCCACGGCGCTCGACCAGAGAATCGCCGCGTCGACCAGGTGCGAGACCCGGAGGCCGCGCGGCAGCATTGCCCGCCGCCGCGCACGAGCCCAAGGCGGGGTTGAAAGCCGCCACAGCACGTCGACGTGGGGCGCGCCGAGCTCCTGCCGGATACGGTCCCGGACCTCGGGGTCGCCGCGGACCCGTGCCTCGGTGGACTGCTCGCGGACACGGAGCCGGATGCGGGCATCGGACCGTGGGGCATGCTCGACTGCGACCTTGCCGATTCCCGCGCCGGCGGGTACAAATACGAATGTCGTTGCCATGTCTTGCTCCTTGAAGGCGCTGCGCCGTGGAATCAATGTAGAGTGACAAGGGCGTACGGACAATCGATTTGTTTTCGCAATAAATGTTAATAAAATTGACATGTTGAATCGACCATGACCACCCGCCTCCCGGCGATGCAGGCGCTCCGCGCGTTCGAAGCCGTCGCCCGTACCGGCAGCTTGAGCAGAGCTGCCGAAGCCCTGCACCTCACTCACGGTGCAATCAGTCATCAGGTGAAGGCATTGGAGGACGAGCTCGGGGTGCGGCTCGTGGAGCGGGCCGGCCGCGGCATTCGACTCACCGACGAGGGCGAGCGCTTCGCCACCCGGGTGCGCGGCGCGCTCGCGGAGATCGGTGCCGCGATGAGCGAGATCGTGAACCGGAAGAATCCGCGCCAGCTCACCGTGAGCGTCGTGCCGTCCTTCGCCGCGCGCTGGCTGCTGCCGCGCATGCGCAAGTTCATGAACGAGCATCCCGAGATCGACATCGACGTGCGCGCGACCTTGAACCTCGCCGATTTCCGCCGTGACGACGTCGACGTCGCGGTGCGTTACGGCATGGGCAGCTGGCCAGGGCTGACGGCGGATCTCCTCATGGAGGACACGTTCTCTCCTGTGTGTAGTACCCACCTTGCGCAAGGCGTGCCTGCGCAGCCCCAGGATCTGGCGCACTACACCTTGCTGCGCTCGGAAGACGAGTACTGGGAGCCGTGGTTTCGGGCGGCGGGCCTGCCGTGGCCGGAACCGACGCGGGGACCCACCTTCAACGATTCCGCGCACATGCTGCAAGCCGCCGCCGAAGGGCAGGGCATTGCGCTTGGAAGGAGCTCACTGACGAGCATGGACCTCCTCAACGGCACCCTCGTGCAGCCGTTCTCCATCACCGTCCCTTCGGACCGGAAGTTCTATCTCGTGTACCCGCCGTCCTTCGCAGCCTCTCCCAAGCTTGCGGCCTTTCGCACGTGGCTCATCGGCGAGATCCATGGCATGGCGTGCCCGACCGCCAAGGTGCGGCCCGTCCCGACCTCGCTGCCGCGCGCGGCGAAACGGCAGCGCCGCTGAGGCGGCGGAGCGACACTACGACTGGATCGGGCGACGCGAATCGACGCAGGGGTGAGCGCAGCCAACGTAGCCCGCGTCACGCTGGTGCAGGTGGGACCCACTGGTGCGGGTGGGACACTGGTGCAGGGGCACGCTGGCGCAGGCGGCATCGCTACCAGCGGGGCACGCTGGCGCACTGACCAGGCGGCATCGCTACCAGCGGCAAAGTCGTGCACCCCGCGCGGCACGATTGTGGGCGCACCGGCTGGACGACCTCGGTTCCTTGCAAATGATCCTGCCGCCAGAATTGCGAAAGGCCCGCGCAGGCAGGCCTTTCTATCATGCCGTGCCGCCCGCGCCTATTGCTGCGAGTTGCCGCGCCCCATGCCAGCTTCGTTGCCGGATTCGCCGTGGAAACCGCGCGGATTCACCATCTGCTCGGCAGGTCGCGGGACGCGATCGCCGCGGTCGCCGCGATCGCGCCAGTTGCCGTCATCGCGCCGGCCATCGCGCCAGTTGTTGCCGTCATGGTCACGCCGCCCGTCGCGCCAGTAGCGCCTACCATCGTTGTCGTAATAGTAGTACCCGACTCCGACGCTGCTCGGACCGTAATACGCCGGAGCGCCGTAGCCATAATCAGCGTAGCCCGAGTCGTAAATGCCGGGCCCAGGTCCGTAGCCGTACCCATAGCTGTCGTAGTACGGCCCTGCGGCGCAGCCGGCCAGCGCCAGCGTGACCGCACCGAGTACCAATGCCTTTTTCATGTGCGCTCCTTGTCCAGTGAGAGGCTCGAGTGCCCAGACCCCTCATCGCCGATTGGGCGGGTAACGACGCCCTCGTGGCGGTTAGGCACCTCCCAAGACGTTAGTTTCCACGTTCAGGGGCGGGGGGGATGTCGGACAAACCCTCAAAACTCCGTGCGTCAGAAAGGCCGGAAGGGCCCTGAGGTCCAGGAGGTCCAGGAGGGCCGGAGGGGTAATAAGGGCCAGGAGGGCCAGAAGACAAGAAGGTCAGGAGGGCCTTAGCAGCGTCGTACGA
>JBDTWB010000059.1:0-20859 GCA_040006895.1 Casimicrobiaceae bacterium
ATCTCTTCCTTGGTGATCACCGTGATCGGCAACGCACCTTCGGCTTCGACCCGGCGGATGCTCGTGCCGGTCACGTCGACCTTGATCTGCGCGATGGCATTGGTCGCCATCACCGTGCCGCTGACGCTCATCGCGTAGGCGAGCGCCGTCACGACTTTCTTGCGCTGAAACTTCATGTGGAGGACCCCCAGAGGAAAGTGGAGCAGAAAAGGGAATGAAATGTTCGCCTTTCGGCACACCCGCGAACCTTACCTTGCTGTGGAATCCACGGGCAACACAATGTCGCCGTTGCTACAATGCCCGGCACCATGGTGTTGCTTTTGCGCAAATGGTCATTCGACCCGCCCGTCCCGATGACTTGCCCCCGATCGTGGCGATCTACAACGCGGCGATACCGGGGCGTCTCGCAACCGCCGACACCAGCCCGGTCACGGTGGTGTCCCGCCGCGGCTGGTTCGCCGAGTTCGACCCGGCCCGCCGGCCGCTCTGGGTCCTGGAAGCCGACGACCGAAGCGTGGCGGGCTGGCTGTCACTGCGGTCGTTCTATGGCCGCCCCGCCTACCACGCGACGGTCGAGGTCGCCGTTTACTGCGACCCGGTCCACCGGCGGCGGGGGATCGGACGGGCACTGCTCGGACACGCACTCGGGGCCGCACCCGCCTTGGGCATCCGGACGATCCTGGCCTTCGTGTTCGCCCACAACGAGCCTTCGGTGGCACTGTTCACGGGTGCGGGGTTCGAGGCGTGGGGCCGCCTGCCCCAGGTGGCCGAGCTCGACGGCGTCGAGCGCGACCTTGCCATCCTCGGCCGGCGCCTCGACTGAACGGCTCGACCTGGGCCGGATGGCCGGGCGCTCGACCCTTCACGACGCCCCGGCCGGGGCATGAATTCCGTAGACGTCCCGGCGCCGGTTGCGGCCACCCCCCCGTCCGGGTTCACGCTGCGTCTCGCGACTCCTGCCGACGTGCCGGTGGTGCTCGGCCTCATCCGAAGTCTTGCGGCATTCGAGCGGCTCTCCGACCTCTGCGTCGCGACCGAGGCCGACCTCGCCCAGGCGCTCTTCGGGGACCGGCGGTTCGCAGAAGTGCTCATCGCTGAACACGACGCCCACCCGGCTGGTTTCGCGCTCTTTTTCCACAACTTCTCGACTTTCCTGGGCCGGCCGGGACTGTGGCTGGAGGATCTTTTCGTATGTCCCGAGTACCGCCGTCAAGGCTGCGGCCGGGCGCTCCTGCAGGCCCTCTCCGGATTGGCGCACGCGCGCGGCTGTGGTCGCTTCGAATGGTCGGTCCTCGACTGGAATGCCGACGCCATCGCCTTTTACCGCTCGCTGGGCGCCGCGGTGCTCGACGACTGGCGGATCGTCCGGGTGACGGGCCCGGCGCTGGCCGCGCTGGCCGGGGCGACGGACGAGTCGAGCACCCGCCGATGACGATCCGCGGACCCGGCCCGACCGTCGGTCGGCCATCCCCGACGTTTCCCCATATTCCCCGACCTGCCCCGATATCCTGCACGGCGCGTGCAATCGGCAGCGCGTATTGCCTGGAGTTGTGATGCCCGACGCTGACCACCTCATACCCGATCCCCTCGCCGCGGTCCCGCCCGGTTTCGACGTGGACTTCTGGTCCCTGCGCCTGGTCGAGGAGACGAGCGAAACCTACGCCGTTCGCAAGAACGTCCCCCAACCCCTCGCGGTCACGAGCGATCGCGGGGTCATGGCCACGGTCTATGCGCACGGGGGGTACGGTTACGCGGCGACGTGCGACGTTTCGCCGGCCGGGGTTCGCGCGGCGCTCGAACGCGCGGCGCAGTGGGCGCGCAGCACGGCGCGACACAAGTTGCTCGATACCGCCACCCTGCCCCGGCCCGCCGCGCGCGGGACCTTCGCCTCACCGGGCACCGGAGCCGGGAGCGGTGCGGGGGAACGTCCCCCGGCAGACTGGTTCGACTTCCTCATGCGCGAATCGGCGGCTGCTGCGATGGATCCGCGCATCGTTGACTGGGATGTGAGCATCGAGTGGCGGCACGCGGTGCATCGCCTGGTGACCTCCGCCGGGGGCGATGTGATGCAAACATACCGATTCGTCTTTCCCGGTTGCGCGGTCACGGCCCATGCCGGCGGCGACACCCAGACGCGAACCCTGAACGGCTATCGCGGGATCTGCCAGCAGGGGGGCGAGGAAGTGCTCGAGCGATTCGGCTTCGCCGGTTGCGGGAAGCGCATTGCCGAGGAAGCGCTCGAGCTCGTGCTGGCGCCCAATTGTCCATCGGGGACGATGGACGTGCTGCTGATGCCCGACCAGATGATCCTGCAGCTGCATGAATCGATCGGCCATCCACTCGAGCTCGACCGCATTCTCGGCGACGAGCGCAACTTCGCGGGTACGAGCTTCGTCACTTCCGACATGTTCGGCACGTATCGGTACGGTTCGCCGCTGCTCGACGTCACCTTCGACCCGACCCGGCCGGAGCAGCTCGCGAGCTACGGCTGGGATGACGACGGTGCGCCAGCCGAGAAGGTGTATCTGATACGCGCCGGCCTGCTGGAACGGCCGCTCGGCGGCACGATCTCGCAGGCCCGCGCGGGGCTGGCGGGCACCGCCAACGCGCGCGCCGACAACTGGAATCGTCCGCCGATCGATCGCATGGCCAATCTCAACATCGAGCCTGGCGATGCCAGTCTCGACGCCATGATCGGCGACATCGACGATGGGGTGCTGATGGCAACCAATCGCTCGTGGTCGATCGACGACTCGCGCAACAAGTTCCAGTTCGGCTGTGAGCGGGGCCAGCGCATTCGCGCCGGCAAGCTCGGCGGCGTGGTGAAGAATCCGAACTACCGCGGCATCAGCGCCAACTTCTGGCGCAACCTCGTCCGGGTCGGCGACGCGTCGACGCTGCAGGTGCTCGGCACGCCCTACTGCGGCAAGGGCGAGCCCTCGCAGATCATCCGGGTAGGGCACGCCTCGCCGGCATGCGTATTCAGCGCCGTGGACGTCTTCGGAGGTGCAGCATGACGACTGCGCCGACCGCATCGGTGCCCGGGATGGCGACCGGAGGAAGCCACGCAACGTGCGCACCGAGTTTGCGAGTTCGAGGACGACGGCGGCCGGAATCGCATGGCCGGCGCAGACCTCGCCCGGAATCCGATCGATGAATGCCCCCGTTACCCTCGCCGCGTCGAGCGCCTTCGGGGAAGCTTACTTCCGCGACGTCGCCACGATCCTCGACGGCCTGCTCGTCCCGGGCGAGTTCTACACCGCATGGTTCCGTGCTGAAAAGTCGGCGTTCGTGCGGTTCAACCATGGCAAGGTGCGCCAGCCGGGAACGGTTGTGCAGTGCTATCTCGACGTCGATCTGGCGGCCGGCGAGCGCCACGCCACGCACACTCTGGTGCTTTGCGGCGACCATGGCCGCGACCAGGCCGCACTCGCTTCCGCACTCGGCGCGCTGCGCGCCGTGCTACCGACGCTCGCGCCCGACCCGCACCTGCTGCACGCAACCGAGGTGCATTCCAGCCGGAGCGTGCGCGGTGGTCCGCTGCCGCCGGCGGAAGCGATCGTCGACGAGGTGCTGGCGGCCGCCGGTGGGCTCGATTTCGTCGGCCTCTACGCCGGCGGACCGGTGGCCCGCGGTTTCGCCAACGCTCACGGCCAGCGTAACTGGCACGAGTCCACGTCGTTCAACCTGCAGTGGAGCCTTTACCATCGCGCCGACAAGGCCGTGAAGTCGTCGCTGGCGGGCTTCGCCTGGGATGGGGCCGCGTTCGCCGCCAGGATGCGCGAGGCGCAAGCGCAGCTCGCCGTCATCGCCCGCCCGTCGCGGGTGCTGGCGCCGGGTAGCTACCGGACCTTCCTCGCGCCGGCCGCCATGGCAGAGCTCATGGAGACGCTCGCCTGGGACGGCTTTTCGGCGCGTGCGCTCGCGACCCATCAGAGCAGCCTGGCGCGGATGCAGGACCCCGGCGGCGCCCGCCTGGACCCACGCGTGCACCTCGCCGAATCGGTCGCAGACGGCACCGCGCCCGGCTTCCAGAGCGCGGGGTTCATCCGTCCCGAATGCGTGCCACTGATTGCGGACGGTCGGCTCGTGGGCGCGCTGGCGTCGCCGCGCACGACACGGGAATTCGGCGGAAAGAGCAACGGCGCGAACTCGCAGGAAATGCCCGATTCGCTGGTCATGTCCGGTGGCGATCTCGCCTCTGCCGATGCGCTGGCGACCCTCGACACGGGACTCTACGTGGGCAATCTCTGGTATCTCAATTACTCCGACCGGCCCGCATGCCGGATCACCGGCATGACGCGGTTCGCCACCTTCTGGGTCGATGGCGGGAAGATCGTCGCACCGGTCGACGTGCTGCGCTTCGACGACACGCTGTTCCGGATGCTCGGCGACAACCTGGCCGCGCTCACCCGCGAGACGGAGCTGCACCTCAACGCCAATACCTACGGCGAGCGGATGCTGTCGTCGATGAACGTGCCCGGTGCACTGTTGGCCGACCTCGCGTTCACCCTGTAAGCGGCCGCCACCGAGTAGGCGGCGAGTAGGCGACGGGCAGCCACTCAGGCTGCGCGTTGCCCGTCCCAGCCCTTGGGAACCGATGCCAGCAGGCGCTGGGTGTACGGCTCGCGCGGGTTGCGGTAGAGCTCGTCGGAGTTGCCGACCTCGACGATCTCGCCGTTGTTCATCACCATGATCTCGTCGGAGATGTACTTGACCACTGCGAGATCGTGAGAGATGAAGATGTAGGACAGGTGGAACTCGTCCTGCAGGTCCTGCAACAGGTTCAGCACCTGGGCCTGCACCGACACGTCGAGGGCCGAGACCGACTCGTCGCAGATCAGGATGTCGGGACGCATGGTGAGGCAGCGGGCGATGGCGATGCGCTGGCGCTGGCCGCCCGAGAACTCGTGCGGATACTTGTAGAACGACGCCTCCGGCAGCCCCACCCGATGCAAGAGCTCGAAGGCGAGCTCGGTGCGCTCCTGGGCGTCGGCGCCGATGCCGTGGATCTCCATCGGCTCGGTCAGGATCTGGCCGACGATGAAGCGCGGATTGAGCGACGCGTACGGATTCTGGAAGATGATCTGGATGCGTCGCTTGTAAGGCATGAACTCGGCCGCCGACATCCGCAGCAGATCCTTGCCCTCGAACAGCACCTCGCCACCCGAGGCCTCGTGCAGGCGCATCAGGGTGAGACCGACCGTCGTCTTGCCCGAGCCGGATTCGCCGACCAGGCCCAGGGTCT
The DNA here is from genome assembly GCA_040006895.1 of Casimicrobiaceae bacterium. Lineage (GTDB taxonomy): Bacteria > Pseudomonadota > Gammaproteobacteria > Burkholderiales > Casimicrobiaceae > CAIWHR01. Next base: position 5,249 of record JBDTWB010000059.1, read on the forward strand.
TGCCCTTCGGCAGCCTGAACGACACGTTCTTCACGGCTTCGAACTTGCGCCTGCCGAAAAGGCCTTCGCGCGAGAAGAAGTTCTTCGACAGGTTCTTGACCTCGAGCAGCACCGGGTCGCCCGGATTGATGCCGCGACTGCGCTCGGGTAGCTGCTCGGCCCGCTCGGCGTGACCGCTCATGAAGTCGTCGATCACCGGCAGGCGCGCCAGGCGCTTGTCGAGGCGCGGCCGGCACTTCAGCAATGCCTGGGTATACAGATCCTGCGGCGCCTCGAAGATCTGCCGGGCAGGACCCTGCTCGCGGATCTCGCCATGCCGCATCACCACCACGTAGTCGGCGATCTCACCGACGACGGCGAGGTCGTGGGTGATGAACAGCACCGACATGTGATGCCGGCGTTGGAGTGCGGCGATGAGATCGAGGATCTGCTTCTGGATGGTGACGTCCAGCGCCGTGGTCGGTTCGTCGGCAATCAGCAGCTTCGGCTCGCAGGCGATGGCCATGGCGATCATCACGCGCTGCTGCTGGCCTCCCGACATCTGCGACGGATAGGCGTTGATCTTGTACTGCGGATCCGGGATGCCCACCTCGTCCAGCAACTCGATCGCGCGACGCCGCGCCTGGCCATGCGACATGCCGCGGTGCAGCCGCAAGACCTCGGTGAGCTGGAAGCCGACAGTGAACACCGGGTTGAGCGAGGTCATCGGCTCCTGGAAGATCATCGAGATATCGGCGCCGCGCACGTCGCGCAGCGCGCCCGATGAAAGCTTCAGGAGATCACGGCCGTTAAACAGGATCTCGCTTTGCGGTGCGATGATCGAATTCTCCGGCGGCAGGAGGCCGAGCGCCGCCAGCGCCGACACTGATTTGCCGCTGCCGGATTCGCCGACCAGCGCGACCGTGGCGTTCCTCGGTATGTCGAAGGAGATGCCGCGCACCGCTTCGAAGACCTCGTGACGGCCGATCCGAAAGCTCACTCGCAGATCACGGATGCGCACGAGCGGATCGTCGGAAGAGGCCACGGACGTCGCCGTGCGTCCGTCCACGGGTCCGGCCATCGCCGCGCTCATACGCCGGCCCTCCCGCGCAGCTTGGGATCGAGCGCGTCGCGAAGTGCATCGGTGAACAGGCTGAAGGCCGTCACCAGAATGGCCATGGCCGTGCCTGCCGAGGCGAGCTGCCACCACTTGCCGAGGATGAGCTCGTTCTGCGCCTCGTTGAGCATCGACCCCCACGACACGACGTCGACCGGCACGCCGAAGCCGAGGAAGGAGAGGATCACCTCGGACTTGATGAACGCGACGACCAGGATGGAAAGCTGTACCAAAACTACGTGGCTCACGTTCGGCAGGATGTGCACGAACATCCGCCGCCGGTTGGAGGCGCCGATGGCGTCGGCCGCCTGGACGTACTCCCGGGACTTGTGCTTGAGGTACTCGCCGCGCACCAGCCGGAACACACCCGACCAGCCGGTGAGACCCAGGATCAGGATGATGGTCAGGGTGCCCTTCTGCTGCAGCACCGCCGCCACGGCGAGGATCAGCAGGAGATACGGGATGGCACTGAACACGCTGTAGAGCCAGTTGAAAAAGTCGTCGACCCACCGGCCGTAGTAGCCTGCAAAGGCGCCCATCACCGTGCCGATGAAGGTGGCCAGCGCCGCCGAGGCGAGGCCCACGAAGATCGAGGTCTCCGAGCCCTTGATGGTCTTCTTGAGGACATCGCGTCCCCACTTGTCGCCCCCCAGGGGAAGGGTCGTCGCGCGAGTCTCCGTGGCGGTCGCACCGGCGCCAGCCTTGCCGGCTTTGGCGCGGATGTCCGCCATCACGTCGGCGAGCGGATCGACACTGCCCGGCGGAGATACGGCGCCCGCCTTGTCCTTCTGGATATCGCTTATGGCGTCGGCGAGCGGATCGACGATCTTGCTTTCCTGCGGTGAGGCCGGGGCTTCCGGCGGAGCCGCCGCGGCACCCGGCGCGCCGCCCTTGAGCGCGGCAAGATCCTCGGCAAGAGGATCGATCACGCTCGACTTGAACTCGAGATCGGGACCGGCCGGCATGGCGGTCGTGCCCGGCACGCTCGTGGCGGGCGTCTCGACCGGCGCCGGGCCCATGAAGCTCGGTGGCGCGTAGTTCACCCCCACCTCGCGCGACCAGTCGCTCGCCACCAGCCCTGTGCCCGAAAGCACCATGAGCACCAGGAAGAACAAAACGATCGCGAGCGACACCATGCCTACGTGGTCGCTCCGCAGACGCTTCCAGGCGAGCGCCCACAAACCCGGGGAAACGGTGTGGGCGACCTCGCGCGTGCGTGGCAGCGCGGCTGCGCTCATCGAATGCTCCCGGCAGGGGCGGTGGCCCGCGCGGCGGGCACGGAATCGGTCATCACTTGAGCTGCACCCGGGGGTCGACGGCCTTGTACATGAGATCGGCGAGCAGGTTGACGATCATCGTGGCCGCGGCGACGTAGACGGTCATCGCCTTGATCACCGGAAAATCCGAGCGTTCGACGGCCAGGATCACCTCGCGGCCGATGCCGGGAATCGAAAAGAAGCGCTCGATCAGGAACGCGCCGACCAGCAGCCCCGGCAGCGCGGCCATGACGTGGGTGATGATCGGGATGGACGCGTTGCGCAGCACGTGCACCCACATGATCCGGTTCTCGGAGAGCCCCTTGGCACGCGCGGTGCGCACGTAGTCCTGGTTGATCTCGTCCAGGAAAAAGGTCCGATAAAGACGCAGGTTGGGCGCGATGCTCACCACCAGGGCGATCAGGATCGGCAGGGATGCGTAGCGGAACAGGTTCTCGGTGAAGCTGTCGCCCCAGCCCTGCACCGGAAACCAGCCCAGCTTGTAGGCGAACACGTACTGGAAGACGATGATGTAGACCAGGATGGAGATCGACAATCCCACCGTGCAGAGGATCATCACCGCCCGGTCGGTGAGCGAGCCGCGCACGTAGGCAACCGCGAGGGCGAGGGCGATCGCGATCAGCGTCTCCAGGAAGAGCAGCGGCACGAGCACGGTCATGGACGGGCCGAGGCGTGTCGCGAGGATGTGCGAAACGCGTTCGTTGGTGCTCCAGCTCGCCCCGAAGTCGCCGCTCAGGATCTGCTTGATGAAGATCCACAGCTGCACCCAGTACGGCTGGTCGACGCCGAGTTGCCGGCGGATGTTGTCGATCTGGTCCTGGCTGGAGATTTTGCCGGCGAGCACGTAGGCGGGATCGCCGCCGACCCAGTTGAACAGCAGGAATACGAGCAGCACGACGCCGAGCATCGTCGGAATCATCTGCCACACGCGGCGGATGATGTAGGCGGTCATGCGGATCCTTCCTGCGGTGACCGCCGGCGCGCACCACGGTCGTTCGCGGCGACGGGCAGACGCTCCCAGGGCTCGATCATTGAGTAACCTCCCCCAGGCTCGCCCACTGCGTGGGTCGCGCCAACCCCCTCCCGAGGAGGGGGCGAGCGCCTTGGGACGGCCCGGCGGCGCTCCGGGTAACCTCCCCCAGGCTCGCCCACTGCGTGGGTCGCGCCAACCCCCTCCCAGGGAGGGGGCGAGCGCCTTGGGACAGCCCGGCCTCGCTCACGACGTCACTGCGCCGAGTTCACGTCGATGTACGCCCACTCGGCGTGCAGGATGGGATGCTTCTTGTAACCCACGACGCTCGGCGCGACCAGCATGTTGCGGTAGCGGCTGATGTCGAGCCGCCACGGCGCGTAGGTCTCGATGATCTTGGCCATTTCGTGGTAGAGCTTGTCGCGCTCGGGCGACGCGGGCATGCGCACCGTCTGCTCGTACAGGCGATCGTACTCCGGGATCTTGGCGCAGGCATTGTTGCTCTGATAGATGTTCCTGCCGTAGAGCAACTGCATGAAATTGTCGCCGTCGGGATAGTCGGCGATCCATGACGCAGTGCGCATCATGAGCTTGCACTGCTTCTCGAGTTTCAGGAGCTCGGGAAACTTGTCCTTCTGCACGTCCATGCGGATGCCGATGGCGTCGAGCGACTTTTTCCACATCTCGTCCTGCTGGCGACCGAGGGAATCGGGCCGCGAAGCATAACGGATGACCAGCGGCTTGCCGTCGGGAAGGCTCCGGTAGCCGTCGCTGCCCTTCTTGTAGCCGAACTTGTCGAGCAGCGCGTTGGCGCCTGCCGGATCGTAGCGCACGCTGCTCTTGTACTTCGGATCGTGACCGACCACGCCGGGAGGAATCGGGTAGAGCGCCTCGACGGCCTGGTTGTTGCGCACGACGCGGATCTCCTCGTCGACGTTGTAGGCCATCGCCATCGCCCGGCGTAGCGCGATCTTCTCCTTGGTGAGTCCACCCACGACCGGATCCATGAGGTTCCAGTAGTGGTAGCTGATCTCGGGGTCGACGAACCGCGACAACTTGACGCCGCGCTTGGCGAATTCCGGCTTGAGCTTGCCGCCCTCCAGCACGTTGGGCGCGAGCGGACCTTCCATGTTCATGAGGTCGAGCTCGCCATTCTGAAACGCCAGGAGCCGCGCCTGGTCCTCCTCGATGATGCTGATCTCGATGCGCCCTACCGCGGGCATCTTCTTGCCCTTCATGTCCTTGACGATCTTCTGGTCATCGCCATCCGGACCGGCCTTGAAGTCCCAGACGAACCCGCGATAATCCGGATTGGCTTCCAGAAAAATCTTCGAGGATCGCACCCAGCGCGCGAGTTTGTACGGTCCGGTACCCACGGGGTTCGACATGATGCGGCCCGACTCGTCGGCGTATTTCTCGACGACCTCACGCGCCACCGCCGATGTCGGCTCGTGGGCGAGCACGTACGGCAGGTTGTAGTCCGTATCCTTGAGCCGCATGCGGATCGTGTAGCGATCGACCGCCTCGAGTCCCGGGATCTTGGTGTCGTAGTCGAACTTGCCCGACTTCTTGGCGGCCTCGGCGAGCTCATCGAGGCCCACGAACTTGTTCTCGACCAGGAAGGCGTACGGCGAGCGCATCTTCGGGTCGATCAGGCGCTTCAGCGAATAAATGTAGTCGTCGGCGACGAGCTCCCGTTTCTTGCCGCCGAACGCCGGATCGGGGGTGAAGGTGATCCCCTTCTTGAGCTTGAATACGTAGATCTTGCCGTTGTCGGAGACCTCGGGCATCGCCTCGACGGTCTGCGGCCCGAGCTTCGAAGGCCTGGCGAGATAGTCGTAAGTGAGCAGGGTCTCGAAGACGGCCTGAACCACCGTGCCCGAATAGAGATCGTGGATCGCCTGCGGATCGAAGCCGGTCTCCGCCACCGGGAAGACGTGGCGGATCACCTTGTTCATGTCCGCGGCATGGACGGGCACGACCAGGGCGATGAGGGCAACCAGGCCAGCGCGGCGAATCAGGGGGGGTATGTTCATGCGGTGGATTCCGTGAAGAGCGGGCGGCGGCAGGCCACGGCTACGGCTGGCGCGGCTCGAGGTCGATGTACTGCCATTCGGCGCGCAGGATCGGGTGGTACTTGTACCCCTTGACCCACGGCCGGATGAGCTGGTTGCGGGTCCGTGATACGCCGAGCCGCCACGCACCGTCGACCTCCATTTGCCGGGTCATCTCGAGGTAGAGAAGCCCGCGCTCGGGCGACTCGGGCAGCAGACGTGCCTTTTCGTAGAACGCGTCGAAGGCCTTGGACTGGTAGCAGCCGTTGTTGCTCTGGCCGGTGTTCGGTCCGTACAGGAGCTGCATGAAGTTGTCACCGTCCGGGTAGTCCGCGGTCCACGCCTGGCCCCACATCATGAGCTGGCACGCCTTCGCTGCGCGCAGGTTGTCGGCGAACTTGGAAACGTCGAACTGGATGCGCACCTTGATGCGTTCCATCGAGCGCAGCCACACCTCGTCGTACTGCCGCTGGGTGCTCCCGGACGAGGTCGCCATGCGCAGCAGCAGCGGCGCGCCATCCGGCAGAGTACGCCAACCATCCCTGCCGACCTTGTAGCCGAAGCGGTCGAGCAGCTTGTTGGCGAGGTCGGGATCGTAGGGGTTGATAGTACGGTACCGTGGGTCGTAACCGACGACGCCACGGGGGATCGGCATCTCGTTGGCCAGGGCGAGGTTCTTGCGCACCACCCGGATCTCGCTTTCCTCGTCATAGCTCATGATGATCGCGCGCCGCAAGGCGATCTTCGCCTTGCCCAAGCCGCCGACGATCGGGTCGCGGAAATTGAAGGTGGTATAGGTGATATCGGGATCGATGGCCTGGTAGACGGAAATGCCCTGTCGCACCAAGCCGGGCAGGAGCTTGTTGTCGGCGTCGAGGGCACGCTCGCGGAAGTCCGGCGGCAGGTTGATGGTGTCGATCTCGCCATTCTGGAACGCCAGCCAGATCGACTGCGGCTCCTCGATGATGCTGACCTCGATGCGCCCGACCTGGGGCATCCGCTTGCCCTTCATCGCCGCGATCACGGCATCGTCCCAGGCCGGCTCGCTGGGCGCGAAGTCCCAGACGAAACCACGGTAGACGGGGCTCGCCTCGAGCACGATCTTCGACCCGCGCACCCATTGCTTCAGCAGGTACGGCCCGGTCCCCACCGGGTGGGCCATGGTGTCGTCGGGATATGCTTCGATCACCTCGCGAGCGACCGCGCCGTAGGAGGTGTGGGCGAGCTTGAACGGCAGGTTGAAGTCGGTCGTCTTGGTCCGCACCCGCAGGGTGTAGCGGTCGACCGCTTCGAGCCCCGGCACCTTCGCGTCGTAATCGAAGCGGCCGGCCTTTTGCGCAGCCTCGCCGAGCTCGGTCAGTCCCTCGATGCCGTCGAGCATGAATGCGTACGGCGAGCGGATCTTGGGATCGAAGAAGCGCAGGATGCTGTAGACGAAGTCCTCTGCGACGAGTTCGCGCTTGACACCCTTGAAGGCCAGATCTGGGCTGAAGTAAACGCCCTTGCGGATGCGGAAGGTGAAGGTGCGGCCGTCAGCCGAAACTTCCGGCAAGCCCTCGGCGGCCATGGGCACGAGCTTGGCCGGCCGCGCCAGGTAATCGTAGGTCAGGAGACGCTCGAAAATCGCCTCGTTGATCGTCGCGGAGTAGCGATCCGACACGCGGGCCGGATCGAAGCCGGTTTCGCCGGTCGGGAAGTACGTCCGCAGCACCTTGGCCGGATCGGCAGCCGCCTGCGCTCCGGGCGCAACGACTCCCGCGATCGCACCGAGGATCGCCCACGCCGCCACCGCCACCAGATCCCGCCGCCAACGCTTCAAAGTACCCGGCCTCCGAGTGAAAAAAGCGGCGTAATGTACCATTTCCGCCCTCCATGAACCCCCGCCCCCGTCGCCGCATCGGCGCGGCCTCGATCCTGCTTTTCCTGCAGCCCTCCCCAGAGACCGCGGTGTCCGGCAAAAAATCTATCATCCTCGCTTTCCGTGAACGCTGGGGGGCGGGGAGTCGGCCGGGGCGCCGGCGCGCGGCGCGCACGGGCGCAGCATGAAGCCGGCCTATTGGGAGGACGCGAAGCGTGCACTGCGCCGGATCGACCCGGTGCTCGCTCGCATCATGCGCCGCCACCCCGACGTGCACCTCGCCCGGCGCAGCGATCCGTTCACGGCCCTGGCGCGCGCCATCGTCGGCCAGCAGATCTCGGTGCGGGCCGCCGAGACCATCTGGAATCGACTGGTGGAGCGCACCGGCGTGGTCCGCACGCGGGCATTTCCGCGCCTCGATCCTGCGCGGCTTCTGCAACTCGATGGCGCGGCGCTGCGCGAGGTGGGCCTCTCCCGCGGCAAGGCCGCGTACCTCGGCGATCTCGCCGATCATTTCGTCACCGGCAAGCTCGTCCCGCGTACGTGGCATCGGCTCGAGGACGAGGCGCTCATCGTGGTCCTCACCGACGTAAAGGGCATCGGCCGGTGGACGGCCGAGATGTTCCTGATCTTCCACGCGTTGCGCCCGAACGTCTTCCCGGTCGACGACATCGGACTGCAGCGGGCGCTCGCGTTGCACTACAACGACGGCGAGCGGCTGTCGCCCGCCGCCATGCGCACGATGGGTGCAGCCTGGCAGCCGTGGCGCAGCGTGGCCACGTGGTACCTCTGGCGCTCCCTCGATCCCGTGCCGGTGGAATACTAGGCCCCTCATGAGCGACCCGGAAAACGCACACGCCCCGTATGACGGTCTCACGCCCGATCGCGTGCTCGATGTGCTTGCGTGGGCAGGGTTCGAGGGCGACGGCCGGCTGCTGGCGCTCAACAGCTACGAGAACCGCGTTTATCGCGCCAACCTGGACGACGGCCGGGTGGTGGTCGCCAAGTTCTACCGCCCCGGGCGATGGACCGATGCGCAGATCCTCGAGGAACATGCCTTCGCACGGGCGCTGGCCGACGAGGAGGTGCCGGTCGTCGCACCACTGCCCCTCGCAGGGCCGGGCGACCAGGGTCCGGCCGGGACGCTCGGGGAGCACGCCGGGTTTCGCCTCGCCGTCTATCCCAATCGGGGCGGACGCGCGCCCGAGCTCGACGATCCGGCGACCCTGACCTGGATCGGCCGGTTCATCGGCCGGCTCCACGTGGTCGGTGCACGGGCACCCTTCGAAGCCCGGCCGCGACTCGACCTCGCCACGTTCGGCGACGCCTCGCGCGACTTCCTGCTCGGTGGCGACTTGCTGCCACCCGATCTCGTCACCCCCTACCGCAGCGTGCTCGACCTGGCACTCGCCGGGGTGGCACGTTGCTACGCACGCGCCGGCGCCATCGACCTCCTCCGGCTGCACGGCGACTGTCATGCCGGCAACATCCTCTGGACCGTCGACGGCCCGCATTTCGTCGACCTTGACGACGCCCGCACCGGACCGGCGATCCAGGACCTGTGGATGCTGCTCCCTGGCGAGCGGACCGAGATGACCCATGCCCTCGGCGCGGTGCTCGAAGGCTACCGGCAGTTTCGCCCCTTCGACCCCCGCGAGCTGCACCTCGTCGAGGCGTTGCGCACCCTGCGGCTCATCCATTACGCGGCGTGGATCGGAAGGCGGTGGGACGACCCGGCCTTTCCGGCCGCATTCCCCTGGTTCGGCACGCAGCGTTATTGGCAGGACCGCATCCTGGAGCTGCGCGAACAGGTCGCGCTGATGGACGAGCCGCCCCTGGAGGGCGACTAGAGTCGGCGTCGACTCGCGCCGGCCGTTTGGTGAGGCGGTGTGGCGAAGTGGCTTGGTCACCGGCGGCTTGGCCACCGGCGGTCAACGATCCAAAGGGCACACCGGCGCGGCGGGCTATGCGCGCAACTCGCCGTCGATGAGGTGCAGCGTGCGGTCGGTGCGCGCGGCAAGATCCGGATCGTGGGTCACGATCACGAGGCTCGTGCCGGCCGCGCGATTGAGCTCCAGCATGAGGTCGAACACCTGCCCCGCGGTGCGGCGATCGAGATTGCCCGTGGGCTCGTCGGCGAGGACGCAGCGCGGCTTGGTAACGAGCGCGCGGGCCAGCGCAACCCGCTGGCGCTCGCCTCCGGAGAGCTCTCCGGGCAAATGCCGCAAGCGGTGGCCGAGCCCGACCGCTTCGAGCATGGCGACGGCATCGCGCTTCGCATCCTTCTCGTCGATACGACGGATCAGAAGCGGCATGGCCACGTTCTCGATGGCCGAGAACTCGGGCAGCAGATGATGGAACTGGTAGATGAAGCCGAGGGCGCGGTTGCGCACCGTGCCACGTTCCGCCTCGCTCATCCGCGCAAACGGCGCACCGGCAACGATGACCTCGCCGGCGCTGGGCGCGTCGAGCCCGCCAAGCAGGTGCAACAGCGTGCTCTTGCCCGATCCCGAGGCGCCTACGATGGCCACCCGCTCGCCCGTTGCAATCGCGAAGTCGACGCCGTTGAGCACCGCCACCTCGAGCGGTCCGCTCCGGTAGGTCTTGGCGAGGCCCCGGCATTCGAGGACCGCACCGTCGACCGCCGGGGCCCGCGCCGCGGGTGCCGCCGCCGTCGCCTCACTCATAACGCAAGGCCTCGGCCGGGTTCACCCGCGCGGCCCGCCAGGCGGGATAGAGCGTCGCGACGAGCGCCAGCACCAGCGCGATCGCGGCGATGGTGATCACGTCTGCGCGTTGCAGGTCGGACGGCAGCTCGCTGATGTAATACACCGACTTGTCGAGGAACTGGACATTGAGCGCACGCTCGATCGCCGGCACCACCACGCCGACGTTGAGCGCGAGCAGCACGCCGCCGATTACACCGATCGCCGTGCCGATGAACCCGATCAGCGCGCCCTGGATCACGAAGATGGTCATGATCGAGCGGGGCGAGGCGCCCAAGGTGCGCATGATGGCGATGTCGGCCTGCTTGTCGGTGACGGTCATCACCTGGGCCGAGACGATGTTGAACGCAGCCACGGCGATGATGAGGGTCAGGATGATGAACATGACCCGCTTCTCGATCTGCACGGCCCGGAAGAAGTTCGCATGGCTGCGGGTCCAATCGCGCACCTCCACGTCACCGGGCAGCCGGCCGGCGAGGGCGCGCGCCACTTCCGGCGCCGCGAACATGTCGTCGAGCTTCAGCCGCACCCCGGTCACGCCGCCGAGGCGATACAGGGCCCGGGCGTCGTCGATGTTGATGAGCGCGAGCCCGCTGTCGAACTCGAACATGCCCACTTCGAAGATGCCGACCACGCGGAAGCTCTTGAGACGCGGCAGCGTCCCGGCGGCCGTGACCGTGCCCTGCGGGGTGATGACCACGACGGTGTCGCCGCGGCGCACCGCAAGGGCGCGCGCGATCTCGGCGCCCAGCACGATCCCGAAGCCACCGGGGTGCAGGTCCGAAAGGCTGCCGGCCCGCATGTGCGCGCCGATGTCGGCCACCCCGTTCTCCTGCGCCGGGTCGATGCCGCGCACGATCGCGCCGCGGTTGACGTCCCCGGTCGACAGCATGGCCTGGCCGAGCACGTAGGGCGCGGTGGCGATCACCCGCGGGTTGCCGCGAGCCGCCGCGGCAATCGCGACGGCATCCTGCACTTCGGGCATGCCGCGGATCTCGATATGCGAGGCGACGGCAAGGATGCGATTGCGCAGCTCTTCCTGGAAGCCGTTCATCACCGACAGCACCACGATCAACGCCGCGACTCCCAGCGCGATCCCCGACATGGAGATCAGGGCGATGAAGGAGATGAACGAATTGCGTCCCGCCCCCCGCCGGGCACGGGTATAGCGCAAGCCGACGGAAAGCTCGTAGGGCGACACGGGGGTCGTTCAGCGTGCCGGACGCCGGGAGGCGTGGCGGTCCAACCTGTGGCTGACGACGGGGCAGGGCATTGCAGGGATAATGGCGGCGACGCGGAACGGGGAAGCGCAGCAAACGCAGGAAAGGCATTATGGCATGCGCGTCAGCGCGCTTCCCGCCTGCCGGCTTGCCCCGCAACGCGGCCCTGCAATTCGGCACGTGCGCTGCCCGCCCTCAGTCGCCCGGTCCGATCATTCGCGACCGCCCCCGCCAACATCGTGGATCTCACGCTTTCCTTTCCCGGCCTTCTCGATACCGCCCGCGACCCGGGCGAGCCGGCACGCGCGCCGATCCTGGCGAGCATGCTCGCCGCAGCCCGCGCGGTGCGGCAAGAGTCCGAAGGGCGGATCGCCGCCCTCGCGCCGCGCTTCGGAGTCAGCCGGACCGGGGATTGGCCGCTCGCGGCGCTCGCGCTGGTCGCCGCGGGCCACGATCCTGCCGGCCGCTACTGGTTGCGCGCCACGCCGGTGTCGCTCGAAGCGGGCCGCGACGACGTGCGACTCGTGGCGGCGGTGCGCGATCTGGTTCAGCACGAATGCGATGCCCTGCTGGCCCTGCTCAATACGCATTTCAGTGCGGACGGGCTGGTCTTCGTGGCGATCCAGCCGTGGGACTGGCTGGTAGGTGCGGCAAGCGCGCCGGCACTGGTGACTCACGATCTCGCTACGGCGCTCGGCCATCGGTTGCGCCCGTATCTGCCGAGCGGCGGCGATGCCGCGCTGTGGTCGCGCTGGGAGCAGGAGATCGAGATGCTCTTGCATGAGCATCCGGTGAACGTCGCGCGCGAGTCGGCCGCGCGCCTGCCGGTCAACGCGGTGTGGTTCCAGCACGGCGGCCACCATCCTCGCGCCACGACGGTTCCGGGCCTGCGGGTATGGGGCGACGACCCGGACGTCCTGGCACTTGCGGCCCATGCGCAGGCATCGGTCGTCGCGGATCTGCCCGCGTCGCTCGCGGCGATCCTGGCGGCTACGCGGCACGCGGATCACATCGTCGCGCCGGCACGGGCGCTGCCGCTCGCGACCATCGAGCACGATTTCGCGGTCCCTGCCGCGCGGGCGCTCGCCAGGGGAAGCCTCGACCAAGTGACCATCCTTGCCGACGGCGCGGGCACGCCTGCCGTTGCCTGGACCCTTGCCGCCACGCCATGGTGGCGCCGCATCGGGGACAGCATCACCGGCCTTCTCGCCGATCGTGGCGGCGGTTCCCTCGCCGATGTGGCGGCGCGGGCGCTCGCCGGAACGCAGCGGTGATGGAGATCGTGCGGCGCGCGGTGCCGGCACATGCGAATACCCTGATCGCCTCCGGAGTGCATCCTGTACTCGCCCGCATCGTCGCCGCCCGTGGCGTATCGACGCCGGCCGAGCTCGACCTCGCCCTCGCCGGCCTGCCGACCTACCATGCGCTGCGCGGCATCGACGGTGCCGCCGAGCGCCTTGCCGATGCCGTCACACGACGCGAGCGCATCGTGGTGGTCGCGGACTACGACGCCGACGGCGCGACGGCGTGCGCCGTTGCCATGCGCGGGCTTGCCCTGCTCGGCGCCGACGTTGCCTTCGTGGTGCCGAACCGGTTCGAGTTCGGCTATGGCCTCACGCCCGAGATCGTGACCGAGGCCGCCCGCCGCCAGCCGCGCCTCATCGTCACGGTCGATAACGGCATCGCCAGCCACGAAGGGGTCGCCGCGGCCGCGATCCTGGGGATCGACGTCCTGATCACTGATCACCACCTGCCGGCCGCGACGTTGCCGGCGCCGGCATGGATCGTGAATCCCAACCAGGCGGGTTGCGCCTTTCCCTGCAAGCACCTGGCGGGCGTCGGCGTGATGTTCTACGTACTGCTCGCGACCCGGGCGGTGTTGCGTGCGCGGGGCCGCCTCGGCGGCGAGGGCCCGAACCTCGCCCAACTTCTCGACCTGGTGGCGCTCGGCACCGTCGCCGACGTGGTGCGGCTCGACCAGGTCAATCGGACCCTGGTCGCACAGGGATTGGCAAGGATCCGTGCCGGGCGCGCCCATCCCGGCGTGCTGGCGCTCTTCACCGCCGCCGGGCGCGATCCGACCCGCGCCACGGCGTATGACCTCGGGTTCGTCGCGGGACCGCGGCTCAATGCGGCGGGCCGGCTCGCCGACATGAGCCTCGGCATCCAGTGCCTCCTTGCCGACACGGTCGCCGCCGCGCTGCCACTCGCGACCGAACTGGATCGACTGAACCGCGAACGCCGCGAGGTCGAGGCCACCATGCAGGAAAGCGCCCTCGCCGCGCTGACCGCCCGCGCCGGCGACGACGTGCGCGACGACGTGCGCGACGGCGGGAGCGGCGGCGTGCGCGGCGGCGGGAGCGGCGGCGAGAGCGGCCGCGATACCGATGCCGCCGAAGGTGGCGCCGCGGGTGGCGACTACACGGTGTGCGTGTACCGGCCGGAGTGGCATCAGGGCGTCATCGGCATCGTGGCCTCGCGCCTCAAGGACCGCTTCCATCGCCCGACGGTGGTGTTCGCGCAGGCAGCCGACGGCACCCTGCGGGGCTCGGGTCGGTCGATCCCGGGCTTCCACCTGCGCGATGCCCTGGACCTCGTCGCCAAGCGGGCGCCCGGCACGATCGTGCGGTTCGGCGGCCACGCCTTCGCCGCGGGGCTGACGCTGACCGAGGCGGCGTTGCCGGCCTTCGCCGCTGCGTTCGAAGCCGTCGCCCGCGAGCAGCTCTCGCCTGCGGCGCTGCGCCGCACCCTGGAAAGCGATGGCGCGCTGGGTGAGCACGAGCTCGACGTGTCCCTCGCGGGATTGCTGCACGAAGGCGTGTGGGGGCAAGGATTCCCCCCGCCGGTCTTCGACGACATCTTCGGCGTGACCGAGCAGCGGGTCATGGCCGGCAAGCATTCCCGGATGGTGCTCCGGCGGGGACGCGAGGCCTTCGACGCCGTGCTCTTCAACCATACCGACCCGCTGCCTGCCCGGATCCATGCCGCCTACCGGCCGGATCTCAACCTCTGGCACGGCACTGCCGCGCTGCAGCTCGTCATCGAGCACTGGCGGGAGACGCCGTGAGGGTGTGCCGTTCACCCCCACACCGACGGCTGCGAGCCTCGCCCATTTCGTCGAGCCGGCTTCTGGCCCAATGTATTGATCCGACGCGGTTTGTCGGCGACAAGACTCTGCGTGCGCCGCAGCAAACGGCGGTTGTGCAATGCACCAATGAAGCTATAATGTCCCGTTAACCCGGCACCTCCGCCGGGCAAGCACGGAGGCACTGGGGACATGCGCTTAAAGGACAACGTCGCGATCATCACGGGCGCGGGGCAAGGCATCGGTCTCGCCACGGCGGTCAAGTTCGCGGCCGAGGGCGCTCGCGTGGTGGCCTGCGACATCAACGAGGAAGCGGCGTTCGAGGCTGCCAGGACCATCCAGAAAAGCGGCGGCCAGGCGATCGCCTTCCGGGTCGACGTGACCGACAAGGCCACCATCGCGCGCATGGTCGAAGGCGTAATGGGCAAGTGGGGCCGGATCGACACCCTGGTCAACAACGCCGGGATCGTGCAGGACGCCCAGCTCAAGAAGATGACCGACGAGCAGTTCGAGCGCGTCGTGGACGTGAACCTGAAGGGCGTCTTCAACTGCACCAAGGCGGTCGTGGACATCATGCTCGAGCAGCAGTCCGGGTGCATCCTCAACGCCTCGTCCATCGTCGGCCTGTACGGCAACTTCGGCCAGACGAATTACGCCGCGACCAAGTTCGGCGTCATCGGCATGGTCAAGACCTGGGCGCGCGAGCTCGGCAAGAAGGGCATCCGTGCCAACGCCGTGTGCCCCGGTTTCATCGAGACTCCGATTCTTGCCAGCATGCCGGAAAAGGTCGTCAAGATGATGGAGGACAAGGTACCTCTCGGCCGCCTCGGCCGGCCCGAGGAGATCGCCAACACCTATGCCTGGCTCGCCTCCGACGAGGCGAGCTACGTCAACGGCGCGGTCATCGAGGTTTCCGGCGGCGTCACGATCTGAGGCAGCCAAGCCTGCCGGGACGGGCTGCCGCCATCGACGTCACCACCATCGACGTCACCAATCCCGCCCCGCGGACTCAACGCTTAGGGCTCACCGTCCGGGGCTCGGGCGCATCCGGCTCGGCGACGCGGACACATCCCCGCGGGGCGCGAACCGTGTCCCGGGGTCAGGCCCCCTAGCGGCAATCGAGCCTGCCTTGGCGACCTTCACCCATCGGGGTCATTGAGCGCGCACCGCCGCCGGGTTAGGATGCGGCGTTCCGGTCGCCTCCCCCTTGATCATGCTGCACCCGCCACGCTCAGCACCCACCGCGTCCGCGCCGACGCCTGTCTCCCGCTTTCGCGCCCTGGTCAACCCGCTGCTCGCCCCGGTCTCCCCGCTGCTCGCCCTGG
>JBDTWB010000060.1:0-20798 GCA_040006895.1 Casimicrobiaceae bacterium
GGCCGCGCCTGTGCAGTGACCCTACGGGTACGAGCGCATGAAATAGATCCCGAGGCTGCTCACGGTCCCCGCGGTGGCCCGCAGGGTGAAGGACTTCGACAGGGCGTACTCGAGCTTCAGGGCGTTGTTGGCAACGTTGAGTCCTGCCTCGAACACGAGATACAGCCGATCGGTGAGCCGCTTGCTGAAGGCGAGCACCTGGTTCTGCACGCCGGGGGCGCCGCCCGCCGAGCTGCTCCGGATCGCGAGATCGTCGAGGCCGATCCGCTTCGCCACCCGCGTCCCCAGCGACGGACCCGTGCTGCCGAAGAGCGCCCCGGCTGCGGCCTGGAGCGCGGCGAGATCCGCGCCGGAGGTCCGTTCCAGCCCTTGGCCGAGCACCAGCCACGAGAGCTTTTCGCCGTCGGGCACCGGCGGGTCGGAGGTGAGGCGCACGCGCGGGAGCCGCGCGGTGCCGGTGAGCTCGACGCCGGCCTCGACCGGAAGGTTCTTGCGCAACGCGACAATGTCGAGCGTGGGATTGTCGATGGGGCCATCGAAGGTCAGCTGGCCGCGATCGATGGTGAGCTGCTGTCCGAAGGCCTCGTATATGCCGTCCACCGTGCGTATGGTGCCGTTGGCGAGCAGGGTTCCGCCGGGCCCGGTGGTGAGGCGGATCTGGCCACGCAGCGTGGTTCGCAATCCGCCGCCCTGCACATAGAGCCTGGAGCCGAGGTCGACCCGCAGGTCGAGATCGAGCGGCAGGTTATCGGTCTTCTTCTGGCCACCCATCTTCTCGCGCCCGACCACCACGACGTCGTCGCCGAGCTTGCCGGCCTTGCGCTGCTCGAACTCCACCCGTCCCTGGTCGACGCGAAGGGCGCCGCGCAATGCGACCTTGCCCTGGGAAAAACCCACCGTGCCTTCGCCGCTCGTCACCAGGCGCAGATCCGGTCGGTTGGTCGCCTGGAACTTGTCGGCTGTCCATGTCAATTGCGCCGGCGCCGCGCCTTCGCGCTTCGTCAGTGCTGCAATGGGCACGGTTCCGGTCACCCGGAAGCGGCCGTCGCCGGCGGCAATCGAGAAGTCGTCGATCGTGATGAGCTTGCCGTCGGTGTGCGCCCGCAGGACGCCGTCGTGCCAATGCAGGCCGTACTGGGGTGCGTCGATGCGCACCTTGCCGGCCGTGACGCTACCGGAGGCCTCGGGCGATCCGACCGTGCCGGTCAAGGCTACGTCGGCGCGCAGCGTGCCGTCGACGATAGCGGTGGTGCCGAGGAAGGGTTGCAACACCTGCAGCGATCCGAGCTCGGCGGTGACACTGCCGCGCAGCGGTGCCTTGGCAGTGATGCGCCCCGGCTCCGCATCCGGGGCGCGGCCGATGTTCACCTTGCCCGAAAGGCTGCCGAGCCGGGTGGAATCGAGCCGCACCGATGCATCGATCACGTCGTCGACGAACTTCGCCTCGAGTCCGAGCTCGGTGATGCCGAAGGGCATTTCCGCGGTGTCGAGCACGTCCTTCGTGTCCGCGAACACATCGCCGCGCTCGCGGCGCACCCGCACCGTGCCGTTGAGTCGCGGCATCGCGGCGACATTCCAGTCGCCGCCCAGCACGAGAGTGGTGCGCACCGGCAGGTTGGCGCCGCTGATGCGCGCGAGCGACGTGACCGGCAGGCCGGTGAAGTCGCCGCTGGTCGTCACGCGTCCCTGGTTCCATTCGAAGCTGCCGATGCGCACCTGCCCTCCCTCGAGCGCGATCGGCGCCTCGGCGAGCCGGATGCGCTGCGCGCTGGCCGCAAAGGGAGCGGGCTTGGTGAGACGCAGGGCATACGTGCCGCGACTCTCCAGGCGCGTGATCGACCCGTTCCATGCGAGCGCCTCGGGAGACCAGGACGTGGCGGATGCGAGCCCGCCTTGCGCGGCCAGGTCGAGATCGATGTCGCCGCCTTTCGCCGACGCGGTAAGCGTGTGCTCGGCAAGCGAGCCCGCGATCGTCGCGGCCAGGCGCTCCAAGTTGCGACCCTGGGCTTTCACATCGCCCGCGCGGACGTCGAGTTTGATGGGCCGGCTGCGCAGCGCGGGCAGGCTATAGCCGGCGCCCGGCGCGACGCTGGCCGTGACGTCGAGGCGCCCGATGGTGGCATTGGGGACGCGCAGCGCCTGGCCCTTGGCGGTGAGCTCGATGCCCAACCCGTCATAGGCCCCGGTGACTGTGCCGCTGGCCTGCAGCGATCCCGCGAGGGGTTCGGGCTTCTTGCCGGGCACGAGCGCCA
Organism: Casimicrobiaceae bacterium; assembly: GCA_040006895.1. Lineage (GTDB taxonomy): Bacteria > Pseudomonadota > Gammaproteobacteria > Burkholderiales > Casimicrobiaceae > CAIWHR01. The sequence continues at coordinate 2,253 of JBDTWB010000060.1, forward strand.
AGAGTGCGTCGAGCCGCGGTGCGTCCAGCGCAAAGCGCAGCCGATCGTTGCGTTGGCCCAGGCTGCCTTCGGCATGCACGGTGGCGCCGGCGACCCGCAGGTCGGCATTCAGCTTGTCGATGCGCTCACGGGTGAAATCGCCGGCCACCCGTCCGGCGACCGGCGAGCCCGCGTACCGCGAGGTGGGCGCCAGCGCCAGCGTACCCTGCACGCTGATCGCGGGCTGGAGCTGGCCCTTGGCGTCGATCGTGGCGTCGAGCGATGCGCTGGGGAAGTCGCCGAAGCGCGAGGGGTCGAAGTGCGTCGCCTTGGCATCGATGGCGAAGCGCTGCTTGCCCGACCAGTCGAACTCGGCCTTGCCGGCGAGCTCGCCGCCGCGCGCCTTGAGCGCAAAGCGCTGCAGGTCGAGCGTCGTGCCGGCAATCTTCGCCTTGGCGTCAAGCGACATGCCCTGCTCGGTAATACTCGCGGTGATTTCCTGCACCTTGTCCTGCAGCGTAGCGTCGATGCTGCCGGCGAGCTGTGTCTTGACGAGCTTGCTGTGCAGCGCGGCGAGATCGACGTCGCGCACCTTGAGCGACCAGCTGCTGCCGGCGTCGCCCGGTATGTCGGCTGCGAGGGCGATCGTGCCCGAGCCGCGTACGGTCCCGCCGCCGGCGAGCTCGGCGACGATGTCGCGCGCCACGATCGCGTTCTTTTTCAGCACGAAGTCGCTGGCGAGACGCACCACCGGAACGCGCTCGCGATCGATCAGTCCGGCGGCAGTGTTGCGGGCCTCGAAGGATCCCGCAAGGATCGCGTCGTCGGCAGGCTTGCCATGGAGCTCAACGGCCAGCTTGGTCGTCGGCAGGGCTTTGTCGATGGCCCTGAGATCGAGATCCTTGATGGTGACGTCGACCGTCTGCAGCGGCACGTCTCCAGTCGGGGTCAAGGCGGCGCTGGCGTCGACGCTGGCGCCGGCCACCGTGCCCCGGCCCTGCAACTGCAGGCGCTCGAGGCTGCCACTGGCCGTGACCTGAAGGCGCGGTGACTTCAACGCCGGGGTGCCTTCGAGTGTGAAGTCACCGGCGACCTTGAAAGGCGGTTTCGCGCCGATCTCGAGCGCTCCGGAAAGCGTGCCGGCCTCCGCATTGAGACCGATGTTGGTGAAGCGATGACCATCGGGTCCGCCGCGGTAACCGAATCCGATGTTGCGGATGGGCCACTCGGCATCGCCGGACTTGATGCGCAACATGCCGAGCGAGACGCGATCCACGCGCACCGGAAGCGGCAGCGACAGCGAATCGGGCAGCTTTGGTTTCTCGTCGTTGCCGCCCTTCAGCGTGACGTCGAGTTCGGTGGCGGTGAGCTCGTCCACCTGGACCTCGCGGTCGATCAGCGCCGACGGGGACCACGACAGCTTCACGTCGCGCGCCGTGACCTCGGTGTCCTTGGTCCGGTACTTGAGCGCATCGGCCTCGATCGTCGACAGCAGCGAGCCACGCGGGTTGGTGATCTCGATCTCGCCGTTGGAACGGCTGACGATCTGATCGACCGCGTACTTGAGTCCTGCCTCGGAGCGCAGCCACGCGAATCCACCGGCGAGCGCCAGGACGACGAGCACGAGCAATGCGCCGAGCACCCACGGCCAGACGCGCCGTCGGCGTGGTGGGGACGAACCAGCCGCGCGCGCCATGCGCTAGAACCTCACGCCGAGCGACATGTGCAACCGGATCGAGCCCGATTCCTGGCCGTAGGCTACGTCGACCCGGAATGGTCCGACGGGCGTACGCACCCGCGCGCCGACGCCGTAGCCGAACACCGGACGCAGGTCCGCGGCCGTGTCGGCGGCGTTGCCACCATCGACGAACACCGCTGCGCCCAGGGTTTCGTTGAAGTAGTGGGTGGCCTCGACACTGCCGACGGCGTAGTAGCGGCCGCCGAGGACGGCCTCGCCGCGGTTCACGCCGAGGCTTTCGAACGCGTAGCCGCGCACCGTGGTGTCGCCGCCGGTGCGAAACAGCAGCGCTGACGGCACGCCGCTCCGGTCAGTGCCCAGCACGGCGCCGCCTTCGAGGCGAAGCTGGAGCTCGTTACTCGACCCGAACGGAATCCACCAGGCGGTACGGCCGATGACGCGGCCGAAGACACGCGTGGCGACCGGCGCCACGCCGAGCTCGGTCTCGAGAACATAGCCGCGCGTGGGGGAGAGCAGCTTGTCGACGTTGCGCCAGGTACGTCCGTAGGCGGCGTAGAGCGCACGGGCGCGCTCGGCGGCAAATCCCGTCGGTCGCTGCTCGTCTTCGTAGTAGGTGACCGAGTACGTGGTCTGGTCGCGCTCCTCGAGCGTCTGCCGCTGCACGCCGACCAGCGCCGTGCGGGTCTGCAAGCCGGAGATGTCGGTGCGCTGCACCTTGGCTCGAACGGAGTCGATGTACCCGCCGGAGCTGGGTGGGCGCGACAGGGTCACGCCTAGTTCCTGAATGGTGAAATCGATGCGCCCGGTGACTTCGAGCTTGCGTGCCCGGTCGTTGAAGTTGACGTCGGTGTAGCGGCCGTTCGCCCCGAACTTGCTGTCGGTCGAGTAGATCAGGCCGCCTTCGACTCGACGGCGCGGTGCTTCGATCACCGACACCCGCACCGGTGCGGCTTCCGCCTGTTCCGGATCGGGCTCGATGCGGGCCTGCACGCTGGCGAAGTAACCGGAACCTTGCAGGCGGCGCACGTACTGGTCGAGACGCTCGGTCGAGTACGGCTCGGCAGGTTCGAACGTGCTGAAGTTCTTCACCACCGCCGGGTCGTACTTGTCCACTCCCTCGACCATTACGGGACCGAAGCGAAAGAGCGGGCCGCTTTCGATCTTCACGTTAAGATCGGCGCGCAGCTGCTCGGGAAGGACGCGCGCCTCGCTCTCGGTGATGCGCGCTGCCGCGTAGGGACTCGCGGCCAGCGTCGTGACGGCGCGGTCCTTGGCACTGTCCCATGCCTCCTGGCGGAAGCGCGCACCCTTTGGCAGGGCCCAGTCGCGGCGAATGGTAGCGATGGCCTGCTCGCCGCGCCCGCGATCGTCGGTGGCAGGGCCGATGACATCGATGTCGACGCCGTCGATGTGCACCGGCTCCCCGGGCACGACGTTGACCTTGACCACGCGCCGTCCGTCCTCGCCCGGCGCGGCATCGATGGACACGTCCACCACGGCGTTGAAATAGCCTTCGGTTGCGGCGGCCTCGGCAGCCTGCTGCTTCGCTTCCTTCATCAGTTGCTGGAGCACGATGGCGGTCGTGGCCTCGTAATCCTGCCAGCGCACGATGTCAAGACTGTCGCTCAGTGTCTTGACCAGTGCCTTGGGTGCGTCGATCTGCACCCGATAGCGCAGCGTGCCGTTTGCGGCATCCGGCGCCTCTTCCGCGCGTGCGGCGCCGGATGCCACGAGAGACGCCAGCGCCAATACCGTACAGAGCGCGGCACGCTTCGCGGCACAGAGCGCGGCACCATGCGTGGCACAGCTTCGCGCGAACGCGTGCAGATGCTGCCACGTCGGCGGCCACATCGACGCCGAAGTGCTCCGGCGGCTCATGACGGGATGGACAGGCGACGCTTCACGAGGTCGCTGCATGGATCGAAACAAAGCCACGGACTGGCCTTCCGAAATCGTTGGGACCTGCGTAGAAAAATCTTGGTCGAGTGTACTCAATGCGCACGGCCGACCTGATTCGACAGCGAAGCCGTGGCAGAAGTGTTCCTCGTCGTCGCGTTCGCAACGCGTGCAAGTTCCCTGCCATTGCCTCCGGACAGCATCGCACCGGTGGCGGTTCGTTCCCGCGCCCTGGACAGCAATCCGCGTCCCCGAATCGCGCCCGTGGATCCCTGGGGTCTTGGTGCTTTCGCGGGTATCGCTCCGTTTGCGGAGGGGGCCCTGACGTCGTGGGCCACGGAAGTCGGGCGGGGACCGCCCTTGCGTGTCCCTACCCGGATTTGGTGGGGACGTCGGTGCTGTATCGTTGCGCTGCAGCGCAAAAACCAGCATGCGCATCGAACGATCGTACGGAAGCGTGTAAAGCTAAGCTTAATGCTACGGTAATGCGTTAAAACACGTGATCAAGTTGTTGAATTTCAATGGGTGACGCCAATTTGCAACATTCCGCTTAAGTCCTTGTTGCAGAAAAAGAAACCGTTTGACCCGGGCCGTTTTTTTACCTATAGTCCCTCGCAGTGGTAAAAAGTGGGTGGAAGTGGGTGATTTGGGTCTCCGATAGGCGGAGAGTACATAAGCACTTACTTCGCTCGCTCCGGGAGGGCGGGTGGCGGGGATTGTCGAATCGGGTAGCAGCGCGGGACGGCCAGTGTTTCGCGGCGTCACGCACCTTGCGCTCGACGCCAAGGGCCGCCTGGCGATTCCGGCCAAACATCGCACCCTCCTGACGGGCGGGACCGCGAGCGAACCCATGGCGGACGGTGCGCTCGTGGACGGCACGCTCGCGGACGGCACGCTCATTCTGACCGCCGACCCCAGCCGGTGTCTCCTGCTCTATCCCCGTGCCGAGTGGGAGCCCATCCAGGCTCGGCTCATGGGGCTGTCGTCCTTCAACGAGACCATCCGCAGCCTGCAGAGGCTCCTGGTCGGTCACGCCGACGATGTGGAGATCGACGGTGCGGGCCGGATCCTCGTCCCGCCGTCGCTGCGCCAGTACGCCGGGCTCGAGCACCGCGTGGTGCTGGTCGGACAAGGCAACAAGTTCGAGCTCTGGGATGAGACGCGCTGGCTGGAAGCGACCGCGCGCGCCATCGCTTTCCCCGCCGGCAGCATGCCTCCCGAGCTCGACGGCTTCTCGTTGTGACCGATGGCGACCATGTTCCCGTCCTACTCGACGAAGCCGTGGCCGGTGTGCTGGTCGGCCCTGATGCCAGGATCGTCGACGCCACCTTCGGCCGCGGCGGCCACAGTCGCGCGCTTCTTGCGCGCCTCGGCGCGACGGGACGCGTGGTCGCAATCGATCGCGATCCGGCCGCGGAACTGGCCGCGCGCGCCCTTTGCGACACCCGCTTCACGTTCCGGCGCGCATGGTTCTCGGAGCTGCCCGCCGTACTTGCCGATCTCGGCATCGACGCCGTCGACGGCGTGCTCCTCGACCTCGGCATTTCTTCCCCGCAGATCGACGATCCGGAGCGCGGATTCTCGTTCCGTGGCGACGGACCGCTGGACATGCGCATGGACCCCACGCGCGGCGAAAGCGCCGCGGACTTCATCGCGCGCGCCACGTCGCGCGAGCTCTCGGAGGTACTGCGCGACTATGGTGAAGAACGGTTTGCTCAGTCGATTGCAGGAGCAATTGTTGCGGGTCGCGCGGTCGAACCCATCACGCGCACCGGGCAACTCGCCGCGCTCGTGGCCAAAGCCGTCGGCTCGCGCCCGCGGCGTGATTGGAGCCAGGATCCGGCGACGCGCACGTTCCAGGGGTTGCGGATCTACGTCAATCGCGAGCTTGCGGAGCTGGAAATGACATTGCCCCTGGCGCTCGCGCGCCTGCATCCGGGCGGACGGCTCGTCGTCATCAGCTTCCATTCCCTCGAGGATCGGATGGTCAAGCGATTCTTCGCCGCCGCGTCCCAACCCTTCGGGGGTGATGCACGTCTCGCCCGCATGCCCTTGAAGACGGTCGACCTTCCGGGGGCGCCCCTGCGCCTGGTCGGCAAGGCCATCAAGCCATCGGCCGCGGAAATCGCGGTCAATCCCCGCGCCCGCAGCGCGGTGCTGCGCATTGCCGAGCGCACGACGCATCCCATTCCGGCGGCGCTGGGTACCGTGGAATCCGGACGCTGACATGGTGCGCTTCAACCTGGGGCTGCTGGCCGTGCTGGTGCTCTGTGCCCTTTCCCTGGTGACGTCGCGCCACCAGGCGCGCCAGCGCTTCGTCGACCTCGAGCGCGCGCAAACCCAGGCGCACGCCTACGAGGTGGAGTTCGGCCAGCTCCAGCTGGAGCAGTCGACCTGGGGCATGCCCGCGCGGATCGAAAAGATCGCCCGCGAGCAGCTGCGCATGCAGCTTCCCGGTGCCGGCCGGGTCGAGGTGGTCGACACCCGGCTGCGCGACGGAGCCGCGCCATGACCTCCAACGCCGCCGCGCTGAAGCGCCGTGCGCAGCCTGTCCCGGCGCTGCCCCGGCTGCGGGCGCCGCTCGTGTTCGGGCTGTTGCTCGTGCTGTTCGCGGGCCTCGTCGGCAGGTCGTTGTATCTGCAGTGGATCGACAATGCGTTCCTGCAGGAACAGGGCAGCAATCGCTACAGCCGGCAGATCGAGGTACCGGCGCACCGCGGCCGGATCGTCGACCGCACCGGCGAGCCATTGGCGATCTCGACCCCGGTGAAATCGATCTGGGCGTTCCCGGCCAAGGTGCAGGCGACCCCGGTCGAGATCCAGGCACTCGCGCGGGTACTGGAAACCACGCCGCAGGCGCTGACCAAGAAGCTCACGGATGGCGGGGACTTCATCTACCTCGCCAAGCAGATCCCGCCGGAAATGGCCGATCGGGTGGCGGCCCTGCGCGTCAAGGGCATCCACGACGAGAATGAATACCGCCGCTATTACCCCGGCGGGGAGAGCATGAGCCATATCCTCGGCTTCACCGGCGACCACGACATCGGCCAGGAAGGCATCGAACTCGCACAGCAGGAATGGCTGGGCGGCAAGCCGGGCAGCCGGCGGGTGATCATCAACCGTCGGGGTGACGTGGTCGAGGATGTCGAAGCGGTGCGCGCGCCGCAGGCGGGTCGCGATCTCGCGTTGGCGATCGACACGCGCCTGCAGTACCTCGCCTTCCGCGAGTTGAAGGCCGCGGTGGAGGCGAATCGGGCCAAGGCCGGAGGGCTCGTGGTCATCGACGCCCGCAGCGGCGAGATCCTGGCGCTCGCCAACTGGCCGACCTACAACCCCAACGCGAAGAACCGCGCCGGGCGCGAAAACATGCGCAATCGCGCCCTGACCGACGTGTTCGAGCCCGGCTCGACCCTGAAGCCATTCACTATCGCCACGGCACTCGAGGCCGGGCGGATCAGGCCTGACACGGTGATCGACACGGCTCCGGGGCGCATGACCATCGGCTCGAACACCATCCACGATGCCCATCCGAACGGTGCGCTGACGGTGGAGCAGGTGATCCAGAAATCGTCGAACGTGGGTGCCGCCAAGATCGCGCTCCAGCTTCCCGCCGAACGGATGTGGGACATGCTCTTCGAGTCGGGATTCGGCAGTCCGCCCAAGACCGGGTTTCCCGGCGAGGTCGGGGGAAGGCTCCGCGCCGCCAAGACGTGGAAGCCCATCGAGCAGGCGACGATCGCGTACGGCCACGGCATCTCGGTGAACCTGGTGCAACTCGCCCGTGCCTACAGTGTCTTCGCAAGTGACGGCGAGTTGAAGCCGGCCACGCTGTTCAAGGGCAATGGCCCGGTCACGGGCCGCCCGGTCATCAAGCCGGAGACCGCGCGCGCGGTGCGGCATATGCTCGAACTCGCCGTGCTTCCCGGAGGCACCGCACCCAAGGCCCAGATCGCCGGGTACCGCGTCGCGGGCAAGACCGGCACCGCGCACAAGCTCGAAGGCCGCGGCTACACCAACAAGTACGTATCGTCGTTCGTAGGCTTCGCGCCGGTGTCCAATCCCCGCCTGATCGTCGCGGTCATGCTGGATGAGCCTTCGGCCGGCGAGCATTACGGCGGGGCGGTGGCGGCGCCGGTGTTCTCGGCGGTGACCGGCGCGGCCCTGCGCATGCTGGGCGTGCCGCCGGATGCCCCGCTCGGCAACGTGATCCTGCCCCCGGAAGGTACGGAAGTGCGGGAAGAAACGTGAAGGGCGGAGCCATCGACCGCGGGCTTCGCCGGACCTTCGTGCCGGCGACCGGAGAAGGGCGCGGCCGCGCCGGTGGTTGCCGATCGATGGTGGCCGGGTGAGTACCATGGCCATGGACCGGATCGACGTCGCGGCGATGCTGGCGCGCCTCGGTGTCACGCCCCGGCGCATCACCGCCGACAGCCGGCTGGTGCGTCCCGGAGATGCCTTTGCCGCCTTTCCCGGCGCGCGGGTCGACGGTCGTGCCTTCATTGCCGATGCCGTGGCGCGGGGCGCCTCGGTGGTGTTCTGGGAAGCCGCGCGGTTCGCGTGGGACCACGGCATCCGCGTCGCCAACCATGCCATCGAGAACCTGCAGGCGCGTCTCGGCGAACTGGCGGACTTCATCTATGGCAGCCCCTCCAGCACGCTCTGGATGGTGGGAGTCACCGGCACCAACGGCAAGACCACCTGCGCGAATGCCATCGCCCACTGCCTGGAGCAGTCGGGCCAGCGTGCCGCCGTGATGGGCACCATCGGCAACGGCCTGGTTGGGTCGGTCATGCCAGCGACGCACACCACCGCGGATGCGGCGATCCTGCAGGAGACGCTGGCGCGTTTCCAGCAGGCCGGTGCGCAGGCGGTGGCCATGGAAGTGTCCTCCCATGGCCTCGACCAGGGCCGCGTCAACGGCGTCGCCTTCGACGTCGCGCTGTTCACCAACCTGTCGCGCGACCACCTCGACTATCACGGCACGATGGCGGCGTACGGCGCGGCCAAGGCACGTCTGTTCGCCTGGCCGGGGCTGCACGCCAGCGTCATCAATCGCGACGACGCGTTCGGCCAGAGCCTTGCCGACACGGTGAAGGCGCGGGGCGCGAAGCTCCTCACCTATGGTTTCAGTGGCGCCGATATCGCCGGCTCGAACCTGCGCACCATGCCGGACGGTGCTGCGTTCACGGTGACGACGCCTTGGGGCCGCGCCGAAGTGGCGACCCGGCTCGTCGGTGCGTTCAATGCGTGGAATGCGCTCGGCGTGCTCGGCGTGCTGCTCGCGAGCGACATCCGGCTCGATCGCGCCGTCGATGCGCTCGCCACCGTGGAGGCCCCGCGCGGCCGCATGCAACGGCTCGGAGGCGAGGATGCGCCGCTGGCCATCGTCGACTATGCCCACACGCCGGACGCGCTCGAGAAGGCGCTCACTGCATTGCGCCCGATCGTCGTGCGCGGTGGCGAGCTGGTGTGCATCTTCGGCTGCGGCGGCAACCGCGACCCTGGCAAGCGCGTCGAGATGGGACGCATCGCCGGACAACTGGCCGACCGCATCGTCGTCACCAGCGACAATCCGCGCGACGAAGATCCGGGGATGATTGCCGAAGCGGTCCTCCGTGGCGTACGCGAGACAACGAATCGACACTGGATGCTGGAGCTCGATCGCGGCGCGGCCATTCGCGCGGCCATCCACAAGGCGCGTCCGGGCGATGTCGTGCTGGTGGCTGGCAAGGGCCACGAGGATTACCAGGACAAGGCCGGCGTGCGCAGCCATTTTTCCGATACGGAAGCCGTCGCGCAGGCTCTCGCGACCCGGAGCGACGCATGATGGACACGGCCACGGCCGCCGCCGTGTTGCACGGACGCCTGGTGGGCCCGAACGTCACGTTCTCGCGGGTCACGACCGACTCCCGCAGCCTCGAGCCCGGTGACCTCTTCGTCGCGCTGGAAGGCGAGCGCTTCGACGGTCATGCCTTCGTCGACGCAGCCTTTGCGGCTGGCGCGGCCGCGGCACTGGTCAGGCACGATCGCATCGCCGCCCCGGTCGGAAGTCTCGTCAGCGTCGACGACTCCCTGGCCGCGCTGGGCGCACTGGCCGCGCACTGGCGCCGGCAATTCGCCATTCCCGTCGTGGTCGTGGTCGGCAGCAACGGCAAGACCACGGTGAAGGAGATGACCGCGGCCATCCTGCGCGCACGGTTGGGCGATGCCGTGCTCGCGACGCGCGGCAATCTCAACAACGCCATCGGCCTGCCGCTCACCCTGCTTGGCTTGCGCCACGCCCATCGCGCCGCAGTCGTCGAGCTCGGCATGAATCATTCCGGCGAGACCGCCGAGCTCGCGGCCATCGCGGCCGCCACGGTGGCGATCGTCAACAATGCCCAGCGCGAGCACCAGGAGTTCATGAAAAGCGTCGCCGACGTCGCCGTGGAGCACGCGGCCCTGTTGCGTTCCCTGTCCAGCGGCGGCGTGGCGGTGATCAATGCCGACGACGCCCACGCCGCGCTCTGGCGTGAGTCGGTCGCGAGCGACGTACGGTTGGCCGAATTCGGCTTTGGCCGCGGCGCGGCGGTGCGGGGCGAGTTGCTGCCCGCCGCCAGCGGACTCGCGCTGCGCGTGCATACCAGCGAAGGGGTCGCCGACGTTCACATGCAGGTGGAGGGTCGCCACAACGCGAGCAACGCCCTCGCTGCGGCGGCGGCAGCCCTGGCCGCCGGCGCCGATCTGGACGCGGTGGTGCGGGGGCTCGGGGCATTCCGGTCGGTACCGGGCCGGCTGGTGGCGCTGCAGGGCACGAGCGGTGCGGCGATCATCGACGATTCGTACAACGCCAACCCGGACTCGGTCGCGGCCGCGATCGCGGTGCTGGCGAATGCGCCTTCACCCCGCTGGCTGCTGCTGGGCGACATGGGCGAGGTAGGCAGCGAAGGTCCGGCATTCCATCGCGAGGCAGGCGAGCTCGCGCGCAGCGCCGGTATCGAGCGGCTGCTCACCGTCGGTGCCATGGCGACGGAGGCCGCCAGTGCATTCGGAACCGGCGCCGAACACTTCGCGTCGGTGGAGGCCCTTGCGGCCCATGTCGCCGGCGCCGCCCGACCCGGGACCACGATTCTGGTCAAGGGCTCGCGCTTCATGCGCATGGAGCGCGTAGTGGCGCGGCTGTGCGGCTCGGGGGAGGGGGCGCACTGATGTTGCTCGCGCTTTCCGAGTGGCTGGTGAGGGAATTCGGCATCCGTACGTTCAACGTGTTCGGCTACATCACGCTGCGCGCGGTGCTCGCCTGCATGACAGCGCTGTTCATCTCCTTCATCGTCGGACCGCGCACGATCCTCTGGCTCACGCGCATGAAGATCGGCCAGGCGGTGCGTGACGACGGACCGCCGACGCATCTCGTCAAGGCCGGCACGCCCACGATGGGAGGCGCGTTGATCCTGGTCTCGGTGGCGGTCACGACCCTCCTTTGGGCGGACCTCACCAACCGCTTCGTTTGGGTGGTTCTGGTGGTGACCCTTGGCTTCGGCGCGATCGGCTGGGTCGACGATTACCGGAAGGTCGTGCACCGCAATCCCAAGGGACTTCCCGCACGGTGGAAGTTCTTCTGGCAGTCGGTCATCGGCCTGCTGGCGGCCGTCTATCTGGCGTTCAGCGTATCCGCGCCCTCCAATCCGCAGTTCTTCATGATGCTCGGCGAATGGGTGCGCAGCGGCTTCAGCCTCAGCCTGCGGCCCAACGCCGACCTGATCGTGCCGTTCTTCAAGACCATCTCGTACCCGCTCGGGGTGTGGGGATTCATCGCCCTGACGTATTTCGTCATCGTCGGCACCAGCAATGCGGTCAATCTCACCGATGGTCTCGACGGTCTCGCGATCATGCCCACGGTAATGATCGCCGGGGCTCTTGGTGTGTTTGCCTACGTGTCGGGGAATGCGGTGTTCGCCCGCTACCTCCAGTTCCCCTTCATCCTCGGCGCCGGCGAGCTCGCAGTGATCTGCGGTGCACTGTCCGGTGCGGGCCTCGGCTTCCTGTGGTTCAACGCCTATCCGGCGGAAGTGTTCATGGGCGACGTCGGCGCGCTGGCGCTCGGCGCGGCTCTCGGGACGATCGCGGTGATCACCCGGCAGGAGATCGTGCTCTTCATCATGGGCGGGGTATTCGTCGTCGAGACCCTCTCGGTGATGGTGCAGGTCGCCTCGTTCAAGATGACCGGCAAGCGGGTGTTCCGCATGGCCCCGATCCACCATCATTACGAGCTCAAGGGCTGGAAAGAAAATCAGGTGGTGGTGCGCTTCTGGATCGTCACCATGCTGCTGGTGCTGTTCGGACTGTCCACCTTGAAATTGCGCTGACGGTGAAGAGAGTGAGATCCAGAAGCGCAGACCCCCTGATTTCGGCGCAGGCTAACGTGAGCATGGCGAACGTTAAGCGAGCGTCAGCGAGCGGCCGGAGGCAAAATCAGGTCGTCGTGAGCTTCTCGATCGTCACCATGCTGCTGGTGCTGTTCGGACTGTCGACGGTGAAGCTGCGATGAGCACCGTACGCACCCCCGCCGTACGCACCCCGTTACGCGATCGCAATGCCGTCGTCCTCGGCCTCGGGTTGACCGGCCTGTCGCTCGCGCGTCATCTGCTGGGCGAAGGGGCGCGGGTGCGCGTGGCCGACACCCGATCCGAGCCGCCACTGGCCGGAAAGCTTCGCGCGTTCGCCCCCGACGTGGCGATCGCCTGCGGACCCTTCGACCACGCAACGCTCGCCGGCGCCGATCTCGTCGCAATCAGCCCGGGAATCGCCAAGGACGATGCGCCGATCGCAGCCGCGGCCGGCCGCGGCGTGGAGATCGTCGGCGACGTAGAGTTGTTCGCGCGGGCATTGCCTGCCGGCGAAAGAGTGCTCGCGATCACCGGCTCCAACGGCAAGACCACGGTCACGGCCCTGACCGGGGCGCTATGCCGCGCGGCGAATCTCGACACCGTCGTGGCCGGCAACATCGGCGACCCCGTGCTCGACGTGCTCGCGGAGATGCGCAGCCGCCAGCGCTGGCCGGACGTGATCGTGCTGGAGTTGTCGAGCTTCCAATTGGAAACGACCAGCTCCCTCGCCCCCGTCGCGGCCACGGTGCTCAACGTGACCGAGAACCACCTCGACCGCTACGACGGGATGGAAGCCTATGCGGCGGCGAAGGCCCGGATATTCGCCGGGGCCGGCCTGCAGGTGCTCAACCGCGACGATCGCCGCTCGATGGCCATGCACAGGTCCGGTCGGGTCGTGGAAACGTTCGGGCGCGGCATGCCGGCCCTCGAAAAGGAATGGGGTCTCATTGCGCGCCCCGATGACGGTCGCGCGGTGTGGCTCGCCCGTGGCGGCCAATTGCTGCTGCCGATCCGCGCGCTGCGTCTCGTCGGCGAGCACAACGCACTCAATGCACTCGCCGCGTTGGCACTGGTGTCGGCCGTGGCGCCGATCCGCAAGGAGGTGCTCGGCGCCCTGGCGGCGTTCGAAGGGCTGCCACACCGGATGCAGCGCGTCGCCGAGATCGACGGTGTCCTGTACGTGAACGACAGCAAGGGCACGACGGTGGCCGCTACGGAAGTTGCTCTCGCCGGACTCGGGCGACCGGTCGTGCTCATCGCCGGCGGCGACGGCAAGGGACAGGACTTCAGTGCGCTACGTGCCGCCGTCGGGACCCACTGCCGTGCCGTGCTGCTGATCGGCCGCGACGCGCCTGCCATCGAGCGGGCACTGCAAGGCACGACCACGCGGCTGGAAATGTGCGGCACGCTCGATGCGGCCGTGGTCCGGGCGAAGGCGCTGGCCGGGCCGGGCGAGGTCGTGCTGCTGTCCCCGGCGTGCGCGAGCCTGGACCAATTCGGCAACTACGTGGAGCGCGGCGAGCGCTTCATGGCCCTCGTCGGCAGTGGCCGTCCCGAGGTCGCCCATGCGTAAGACCGCGTCGTTCACCACGTCCCTGCCGGGCTTCGACGTACTGCGCTCGTTCGGCTCGCTCGGCGCGCTGCCGCGTAATCCCCGGACGATGCCGAGCTACGACGTCTCGCTCACCTGGGCGACATTGCTGCTGCTCGCCGTCGGCCTGGTGATGGTGTACTCGGCATCGATCGTGATGGCGGAAGCCTCGCAGCACACCGGCAATCGCGCCTGGTACTTCCTGGCGCGCCACGCTCTGTTCGTGGCCGCCGGCGGGGTCGCGGCTTTTGTCGCCTTCCAGATGCCGATGCGCGGCTGGCAGCGTCTCGCGCCGTGGCTGTTCGGTATCGCGCTGGCGTTGTTGGTTCTGGTGCTCGTTCCCGGTATCGGCAAGTCGGTTAATGGCTCGCGTCGCTGGTTGTCGTTGTTCGTGTTCAACCTGCAGCCTTCCGAATTCATGAAGCTGGCAGCGGTGCTGTATGCCGCGAGCTACGCGGTGCGCAAGGCCGCGTTCCTGCACGCCGAGCAGCCGCTGCGCCAGACATTGCTGCGGGGCTTCCTGCCGCTGTTCACCGTGATGGCCATCACCGGAGGTCTCCTGCTGCTGGAGCCCGATTTCGGCGCCTTCGTGGTGATCGTCGCCATTGCATTTGGCGTCTTGTACCTCGGCGGACTCGATTGGCGACTCTTCATGGGCCTGCTGCTCCTGCTGCCAGTCGCCTTGAGCGCCGTCCTGGTGGCGGCGCCGTATCGGCTGCAGCGGCTGGTCGCCTTCCTGGATCCGTGGTCCGATCCCTTCGGCAAGGGATATCAGCTATCGCACTCGCTCATCGCCTTCGGACGCGGCGAATGGGCCGGCGTGGGCCTGGGCTCCAGTGTGGAAAAGCTCATGTACCTGCCGGAGGCACACACCGACTTCCTGCTCGCCGTGATCGCCGAGGAGCTGGGGTTCGTGGGGGTCACCACCGTCATCCTGCTGTTCGTGTGGGTGCTGTTCCGCGCCTATGGCATCGGTCGCCAGGCGGCGCATCTGGAGCGGCCATTCGCCGCGCTGACGGCCCTGGGCATCGGCGTGTGGCTGGGGGTGCAGGCTTTCATCAACATCGGCGTGAACATGGGCGTGCTGCCGACCAAGGGCTTGACCCTGCCGCTGTTGTCGTTCGGCGGCAGCGGCATCGTCGCCAACTGCGTGGCGATCGCGATCCTACTCCGCGTCGACTATGAAAACAGGCGGCTTCTAAGGGGCTTCGCCGTATGAAGCCCCGGATGCCTGTTTCGGTGAAGGCTCACGTGAGCGGAGCGAACGTTAAGCGAGCGTTTGCGAGCGGCCGGAGCCAAAACGGGGCGGCTTCTAAGGGGCTTCGCCGTATGAAGCCCCGGATGCCTGTTTCGGTGAAGGCTCACGTGAGCGGAGCGAACGTTAAGCGAGCGTTTGCGAGCGGCCGGAGCCAAAACGGGCGGCATCCACGAGGCTTCGCGGTATGAGCGGCGTCGTGATGATCACCACGGGCGGCACGGGCGGTCATGTTTTTCCCGGGCTCGCTGTTGCGGCGAAGCTGCTTGCGCGCGGCTGGGGCGTGTTCTGGCTGGGTACCCGGGACGGCATGGAGGCGACGCTCGTACCGAAGCACGGGGTGGAGTTCGAAGGGGTCGCGTTTCGCGGGATCCGCGGCAAGGGCTGGCGACAGCTCGTGTTCGGACCGTTCGCACTCGTTACCGCGGCGCTCGCGAGTCTCGGGGTGATGCGGCGGCGCATGCCCGACGTGGTTCTGGCGCTGGGTGGGTTCGCGTCCTTTCCAGGCGCCATGATGGGCGTCGCCACCGGCCGCCCGCTCGTCCTGCATGACTCCAATGCGATCGCCGGTCTCGCCAATCGGGTGCTCGCATTCGGCGCCGATCGCATCCTCCTGGGTTTCCCCGACGCGATGCGCGGCCGCCATGCGCATCGCACCACGTGGGTCGGCAACCCGCTGCGCGACGCCATTACGCGGGTTCCCCCGCCGGCGCAACGGTTCGCAGGCCGCACCGGATCGCTGCGGCTGCTGGTCGTCGGTGGCAGTCTCGGCGCCGCCGCGCTCAACGAGTGCGTACCCGACGCCATCGCGCACCTCGACCCGGAACGGCGTCCTATGATCGTGCACCAGGCAGGGGAGCGCCACATCGGCGCCTTGCGGGACGCCTATGCGAGGGCCGGCGTGGCCGCCGATTGCGTCGCATTCATCGACGACATGGCCGCGCGCTACGCGGACGCCGACCTGGTGATCTGCCGCGGCGGCGCGCTCACGGTTTCCGAGCTCGCGGCGGTCGGGATCGCGGCCATCGTGGTGCCGTTGCCGGGTGCCATCGCTGATGAGCAAAGTGCCAACGCCCGGTTCCTCGCCGATGCCGGTGCCGCATTGGTGATTCCGCAGCCGGAACTCAGCGCCGAGCGGCTGGCCGGGGTCATCGACGCGATGACCCGCGAGCGCCTGGAGGCGATGGCGATTGCCGCCCGGGCGCTGGGTCGTCTCGACGCCGCCGACCGGGTTGCCGATGTCTGCGTCGCGCTCGCAACACGAAGGAAGCGCGGCCCATGAGACACAAGGTCAAGCGCGTGCATTTCGTGGGCATCGGGGGCGCCGGCATGAGCGGCATTGCCGAGGTTCTCGCGACGCAGGGTTACCAGGTATCCGGCTCTGATCTGGCCGAGAGCGCGGCGACGCGACGCCTCGCCCACCTTGGCGTCAGGATCCGCATCGGCCACGACGCAGCGCATGCAGCAGGTGTGGATGCCGTTGTGGTGTCGACTGCGGTCGCCGCCGACAACCCCGAAGTGCTGGAGGCGCGCAGTCGCGGGGTTCCGGTCGTGCCGCGGGCGCAGATGCTCGCCGAGCTGATGCGTCTCAAGCAGGGGATCGCGGTCGCCGGCACGCACGGCAAGACCACCACCACCAGTCTGATCGCGTCAGTGCTCGCCGAAGGCGGTCTCGATCCGACGTTCGTGATCGGCGGGCGACTCCTGTCCGCCGATGCGCACGCCCGTCTCGGCACCGGCGATTTCCTGGTAGCCGAAGCCGACGAATCCGACGCATCGTTCCTGTACCTGCAGCCGGTGCTCGCGGTCATCACCAACATCGACGCCGATCACATGGAGACGTATGGCCACGACTTCGGCCGCCTCAAGCGCGCCTTCGTCGACTTCGCCCAGCGCCTCCCGTTCTACGGGGTTGCGGTGCTCTGCCAGGACGATCCGAACGTGCGCGAGATCATGCCGGAGATCGCCAAGACCGTCATCACCTACGGCCTCGACGAGGACGCCAGCGTGCGCGGCGTCGACGTCACGAACGTGGCCGGACGCATGCGCTTCGTCGTGCGCTGCCGGGGCATGGCTGACTGCGCTGTGGAGCTCAACATGCCGGGCGAGCACAACGTGCGCAACGCCCTCGCCGCGATTGCGGTGGGCCGCGAGGCCGGGGTCGCCGATACCGCGATCGTGAAGGCACTCTCCGAATTCACCGGGGTGGGCCGGCGCTTCCAGCGCTACGGTGAAATCGGGACCGAGGGCGGGACGTTCACCCTCATCGACGACTACGGCCACCATCCGGTGGAGATGGCCGCCACCATTGCCGCGGCGCGGGCAAGCTTCCCCGATCGGCGCCTGGTACTCGCCTTCCAGCCGCATCGCTATTCGCGCACCCGCGATCTGTTCGAGGATTTCGTGAAGGTCCTCTCCACGGTCGACGCCCTGGTGCTCGCGGATGTGTACCCGGCCGGCGAGACACCGGTCATCGCCGCCGATGGTCGTGCGCTGGCGCGTGCGCTGCGCGTCGCGGGCAAGGTCGAGCCGGTGTTCGTCGAGACAGCCGGCGAGATGGCCGAGGCGGTGCGTAGCGTCGTTCGCGCAGGCGATGTCGTCGTGACTATGGGAGCCGGGTCGGTCGGCCAGGTGCCCGGTCAATTGGCGGGGGGCGCATGATCATGAACGACTTGCCGAGCGCCGT
Source organism: Casimicrobiaceae bacterium (assembly GCA_040006895.1). GTDB lineage: Bacteria > Pseudomonadota > Gammaproteobacteria > Burkholderiales > Casimicrobiaceae > CAIWHR01. The sequence goes on from JBDTWB010000060.1 coordinate 19,725, forward strand.
GCTGCGTGGCGAACTCGTCCGCGACGCCTCGCTGGAGCGCTTCACGACATGGCGGTGCGGCGGGCGCGCCGACCGGCTTTACCGTCCGGCGGATCGAGACGATCTCGCCGCATTCGTCCGCGGCTTGCCCGCGAACGAGCCGATCACCCCGATCGGACTCGGCAGCAACCTCCTGGTGCGTGATGGCGGCGTGCGCGGCACCGTGATCGTGCTCCACCCGGCGCTCGGGCGACTCGAGGTCGAAGACACGCTCATCCGCGCCGAAGCCGGCGTAGCGAGTCCCAAGGTGGCTCGCTTCGCGGCGATGCACGGCCGTGCCGAGGCCGAGTTCCTCGCGGGCGTTCCGGGAACGCTCGGCGGCGCACTCGCGATGAACGCCGGATGCTATGGCGGCGAGACCTGGCGGTTCGTGCACGCGGTCGAAGTGCTGACCCGCGACGGCCAGTTCGTGCGCCGTTCCGCCGCCGACTATGTGGTCGGCTACCGCAGTGTGCGTCGTGCCGACGGCGCTGCGCCGGACGGTATCTTCACGGCGGCCTGGCTCGCGTTCCCGCCCGGTGACGAGGCGGTTGCGCGTGAGCGCATCCGTGAGTTGCTGAAGCGTCGCATCGCCAGCCAGCCGCTTGCGTTGCCCAATGCCGGCAGCGTGTTCCGCAATCCGCAAGGCGATCACGCGGCCCGTCTCATCGAGGCGGCCGGGCTCAAGGGATACGCGCTCGGCGGTGCCCAGGTGTCGCAGAAGCACGCGAACTTCATCGTCAATCCGAAGGGGGGCGGCCGCGCCGCGGACATCGAATCTTTGATCGAGCACGTACGGGCCACGGTGCGGGCACGATCGGGTGTCGATCTCGAGCCCGAGGTACGGATCATCGGCGAGCGGCACGATCAGCAAGGGATGGCACGGTGAGCGCGACGGACGACTTCGGCAAGGTGGCGGTGCTCATGGGCGGGCGAGCCGGACTCGGTGGTGCGCAGCACGGGTGCGGGCAGGCGAAGCAGGCCGCCCCGATGGCACGGGCGCAAGGGATGGCACGGTGAGCGCGACGGACGACTTCGGCAAGGTGGCGGTGCTCA
>JBDTWB010000061.1:0-20775 GCA_040006895.1 Casimicrobiaceae bacterium
CGAGGGCCAGCCTGGTCGGCGACCTGATCTACATCCCGCCCGAGACACCGCTGCTGGCCGCCGCGCGCCTGCGCGGCAACATCACCGTCAACGGTCTCGGCCTGCTGCTCAACCAGGCGCGGCCCGCGTTCAACGCGTGGTTCGGTGTGATGCCCGAGATCACGCCCGCCCTGCGGCAGGCCATTGCCGCAACTTTCTAGCCGCCGCCAGCCCCCATCCAGACGGTACCGTGGACGCCCGGATTTTCGACGAGCCGAAGATCGACTGCCACGTGCACGTCCTCGACCCCGCGCGATTTCCGTACGGGGAAGACACCCATTACCGTCCGGGGGGCCAGGAGCTCGGCACACCCGCGCAACTGGCGCAGCTGATGGCCGCGTACGGCACGGTTCATGCGCTGCTGGTCGGTCCCAACTCCGGCTACGGATTGGACAATGCCTGCCTGCTCGATACCCTGGGCCGCAGCGAGGGCCGCTGCAAGGGAATCGCGGTGGTGCGCAACGACGCGACACTCGGCGAGCTGCAGCGTCTCAGGGAGGCGGGCATCGTCGGCGTGGCCTGGAACGTCACTCACTGCGGCACGGATTACTACCGCGACGCCGCCCCGCTCCTCGAAAAACTCGAGGCGCTCGACATGATGGTCGACGTCCAGGTCGAGCGCGACCAGCTCGTGACGATGCTGCCGCTTCTCGCCCGCTCGGGCGTCCGCGTGCTGGTCGACCATTGTGGCCGTCCGACCATCGATGCCGGTCTTGACCAGCCGGGCTTTCGCGACCTGCTCGCCCTGGCGACCACGCGGCGTGTATTCGTCAAGCTCTCGGGGCTGGTGAAGTTTTCGAGCGAGCCCTCGCCCCATGCGGATGCATGGCCGTTCGTCGCGGCGCTGGTCGACGCGTTCACGCTCGACCATTGCCTGTGGGCGTCGGACTGGCCTTACCTGCGCGCGCCAGCCCGGGTCGACTATGGCGTGCTGCTCACGCTCGTGGCGAGGCTCTTTCCCGACGCGAACCACCGGCGCAAGATCCTGTGGGACACGCCGCGCGCGTTATTCGGGTTTCCAGGTTAGCCCACGACTCCGGGCGGATCAGGACAGGCCGTCGTCGACCGCTACGTTCTCGGCCACGAGCTCGACGCCGGACGCCTGCGCCTGCAGCACCAGCAGCTTGGCGAAGTCATCCTGGTCCATCCCATGACCGATCAGTGTCTGCACGAGGTCGCGGGTGATGGACGCCAGCGGCATCGGCACCTCGAACGCCCGCGCCGCATCCAACCCGAGGTCGAGGTCCTTGCGCAACAGCTGCGGCGTGAAAGTGACCTTCATGTCCAGGTTGACGAATGCGGGGGTCTTGTAGCGCGAGTACGTCGACCCCATCACGCTCTGGTTCATGAAGTCCAGGAATGCGTGCCGCGGCACGCCGGCCTTCTGGGCAAGGATGGTGATCTCGGCAAGGGACTGGGTCACCACCCCGAGAAACACGTTGTGGCAGATCTTCACGATACGGGCCAGCTCGCCCTCGCCCACGTAGCTCGCCGCCGGACCGATGCGCTGGAGATACGGCAAGGCCAGCTCGAAGGCGTCGCGCGGCCCTGAGCAGACGAACGACAGGCGCCCCGCCTTGATCACCTTGGCGTTACCCGACACCGGCGCGGCGAGCATGGCGATCCCCCGCGCCGCGAGCTCCCGGCGAAGCTCCGCCGAGCCGTCGAGGGAAATCGACGAGCATTCGACGACCAGCCGCGGCCGGCGCGCGGGATCCCCCGAGAGCAGGCCCGCTGGCCCGAGGAGCACCTCGCGCACGTCATCGTAGGTGGACACCATGACGAACACGATGTCGCAGCCGGCGAGCTCCGCGACCTCCGCCGCGACCCGCGCGCCTTGCGCGGCGAGCGGCTCGGCCTTGGCGCGGGTGCGGTTCCAGACGGTGACATCGCCGCCCCCGCGGACCAGGCGCTCGGCCATCGCGTAACCCATGCGACCGATGCCGAGCCAGCCCAGCGTGGCGGTTTGCGCGCCGGCAGCAGCGCTCGTTGCGGATGTGTTCATGATTCGGTGTCCAGCAAGAATGTTGCGCTCAACGATGACGGTCTCGAAGTCGCTCGCGGGCCGCCGCGACGCCGGTTCCCGCTGATGGGCTCGGCGTCCGGGCTTCAGTACGGGTTGGCGATCGGGAGTTCCTGCGCCGGGAACAGTGAAATGACCTTCGGCCCCGTGGGCGTGAGGATCACCTCTTCCTCGATGCGGGCTGCTGAAATGCCGTCGGTCGCGGGACAGTAGGTCTCGACAGCAAAGACCATACCGACCTTGAGCTCGATGGGATTGCGCAGCGAGTTGAGGCGCGACACCAGCGGGCGCTCGTGCAGGCCGAGCCCCAGGCCGTGGCAGAAGTTGAGCCCGAAGGCTTCCATCTCGGTGGAGAACCCGATTTCCTTTGCGGCGGGGAAAGCCGCCGCCACTACATCGGAGCTCACTCCGGGCTTCAAGAGATCGATGGCGCGATCCATCCATTCGCGGGCGCGGCGATAGGCGTCGTGCTGCGGCCCCGTCGCCCGGCCGACGCTGAACGTGCGGTAGTAGCAGGTGCGATAGCCCATGTACGACTGGATCACGTCGAAAAAGGCCTGGTCACCAGGACGGATCAGGCGGTCGGTGAAATTGTGCGGGTGCGGCGAGCAGCGTTCGCCCGAAATGGCGTTGATGGCCTCGACACAGTCGGAGCCCATGTCGTAGAGCCGCTTGGTCGCGAGCGAGACGATCTCGCTTTCCTTCACGCCCGGTTTCAGCGCCTCGGCGATGTCCTGGTAGACGCCGTCGACCATCGCCGCCGCCATGTTGAGCAGCATGAGCTCGTCGATGTTCTTGACTTCGCGGGCGGCAAGCATCACCTGCTGGCCGTCGCGCACGTCGATACCGAGCTTCTGCAGCTCCAGCATCATCGGCGGCTCGACGACGTCGACACCGAGCGGCATCTTGCCCACGCCTTCGGCATCCAGCAGCGACTTGATTTCCCGTGCCGCATTGCGGAAGAGCTCGTAGTCGCCACCGACGGCGCCGCGCAACCCGAGCAGGCCGGCGCGGCAGTGGTCGTGGTGCAGCCACGGGGCATGCAGGCGGTGATGCCGCGCCGCCGAGCCGAAGTCCCAGATGTAGGGGTCGCCGTTGCCGGTGAGCAGCGAGTAGCGGGTCAGCTTGTCGCGTGCCCATTCGCCGATCACCGTGCTGGTGGTGTAGCGGATGTTGTGCTGGTCGAAGCAGAGCAGCGCGCCCAGCTCCGACTCCGCGAGGGCAGCCCGCGTGCGCGCCAGGCGGTAGTCGTGCAGCCGCCGGAAGTCGATCCGCTCCTCGAAGTCCACCTGGGTATGACCCGGCGCCTGCAACGGCCGGTCCCAGCGATGGTGCGGATCGATGTCGTCGGGCCGGACGATGCGCGGCTCGGGAGGTTTCCTGGCCTTGGCCATCCGGATTCCTGTCAGCGGGGCGCCGTGGCCGCGCGCAAGTACGTTGCGTCGAGGTAGCGCGACGGGTCGGTGAGATTCTTCTGCGGACGTCCGAACTCGCTGCGCAGCTTGAGCACGTTCTCCACGCCGGGCATGTCGAAGCGGCCGCCCTTCGAGAAGCTGTCGCGGTCGCCGGTCATCGCCTTCACCGCTGCAACGGCGGCTGCCTCCGGCACGTCGGGCAGATGCTTGCGGTACAGAGCCACGGCCTCGACCTGGTTGGCCGGATCGAGCAACCAGTCGAGGCCCGCGACCGAGGCGCGGGTGAAGCGCACGAGGGTGTCGCGATTGACCTCGGCCCACGCGTGGCGGGTAAATCCCACGATGGCCTGATAGGGCCCCACCACCGACCCGAAATCGGCGAGCTCCCGGTAGCCCCTGCTCTTCGGCAACAGGTCGAGCGGCGTCGTGAGGATGGTCGCGATCGTCTTGTTCTCGAGCAGCAGCTTCTGCCGCTGGCCGGTGTTGCCGATCGGTTCGAGGATGTAGTCGCCCGGATGCAGGCCGCCGGACTGCAACAATTTCATCATCGCCAGCGAATAGCCGGTCGCCACGGCGTCGACGCCGAGCGACTTGCCCTTGAGATCGGCGATGGTCTTGATCTCGGGGTTGGCCATGAGATGCACCGTGCCGTGCATCACCGACATGAAGGCAAAGAAGTCCGGCGGGCTTGAAAGCTTCACCTCGCCCTGGCCCTCCTGGTAGCCCACGACGTTGTCGAACGTCGCCAGTGCCACGTCCTGGTCGCCCTTCATGAGGGCTTCGGCGAGGAACACCGAGCTCGGGGTCAACGTCAGCTTGACGGCAAGGCCTTCCGCCGCAAAGTAGCCCTTGTCGGTTGCGACCCACATCGGCGCGGTCGCCCCGCCAGGAAAGAGGATGACCCGGACGGGCGTCTGGGCAGCGGCAGCAGCCGTCATCAAGGCCGCGCAGCAGAGCGCGATGAGCCTGGCGATACGCATCGGTGTTCCTCCATTGGCGAGTGACCGCGCTTCTTCCCGTGTCGCGGTGCGCAGCCGTCCCACCACAATAATGCATCGCGCGCCTATCGCTCAAGCGCCAACGCCGCGGTGGCTATTGCAGGCGGGGGCGAAGCATGATGTCGGCACGGTCGATCGACTCGATGCGCATGCTCTGGGCGACGCCGCCACGCAGCAGGGTGAGGGGGATGGTGGTTCCCGCAGGACCGAGGCGCCAGACCTTGCGGAAGAAGTCGGCCAGGTCGTGGACCTTGTGCGCACCCACCCGCGTGACCACGTCACCGAGCTTGACCCCTGCCTTGTCGGCTGGCCCGGCGTCGGCAAGACCCGTCACCACGATGCGATCCTGCACTTCGGCGGCGTAGATGCCGAGCCAGGGTCGCGGCAGCCCCACGCGTCGCCCGCGCTGCATCAAGTCCTCCACGATCGGCTCCAGCAGGTCGACGGGCACGATCATGTTGCCTTTCACGGTCTCGCCGCCGACCTCCTCCTGCACGAAGAGCGATCCGACGCCGGCCAGCGTGCCATCCATCCGCACCAGCGCCGCGCCACCCCACTCCGGGTGCGCCGGCATGGTGAACAAGGCCTCGTCGAGCACGTACTCCCAGTAGCCGGCGAACTCGCGCCGGGCGAAGACCCTGGCCTTGAGAGCATGACCGCGCCCGCCATGACTGATGACCAGGACGTCATCGCCCGGGCCGAGCTCGTTGGCGGTGCCTCGCTCGATGGCGGGCGCCGGCAAATCCGCCAGCGGCTGCACCAGGCCGAGCCCGCTCTGGAAGTCGTAGGCGACCACGTGGGCAGGCACCACCTGACCGGCGTTGGTCGTGAGCCAGATCGCTTCGGCCTCGGCGATGAGATAGCCGATGGTGAGGACGAGACCGTCGCCGTCGATCACGATGCCGCTGCCGATGCGCTCGGTGCCGAGCACCCCCGCGGTGAACGCCGCTTCAGGAATTTCCGCGCGCAGCATCACCACCGCATCGAGCACCGGTTTCAACTCGAAATCCACCTCGTCCGCCCTGGGCTGGAAGGAAGAGGGAAAGGCCCAGCGGTCGTCGTCGGTCATGTCAGGCATCGGGTTGCACCCACCGCGGTTCAAGCGGTCGGAGTTCGGTCCCGCGCGATTGGTTCCGGCGGCGAAGGCTGCGTGTGCGACGCATTGTCGGCCACAGGAAGCATGTCGATCGAGCTTACATGCATGCCACACCGGAAATACAAGGCACTGAAACTACGATTGAAATTTACGCGGTGTGGTTCTTGCTATGGAAGCTGCGGGGGTGCATCGCTGCTCCGCGCCGTGGGGGCGCAGAGTTCAGGGTCTCCGTTTCGAGATTTGGGCCGCATCGCTGATGCGGCCGTTTTTTTGCCGCCGCAACCGGGGAGTGCGCAACCCGGCTGCTCCGCCCGCCGTTGCCCTGGAAGCGGCCCACGGCCACCCCGGAGACAATTTCGCCCGGGCTGGATCAGGCGTTGCTGGCATGGTTGCACCCTCAACCCGACCAGCCGAGGTGACTCAGGAAATCGCGCGTGCGTTCGGTCGCGGGCGCATCGAAGATCTGCTCGGGCGGCCCCTGCTCGACGATCCGTCCCGCGTCGAAGACGGCCACCCAATCGGCGACGCGCCGCGCAAACGCCATCTCGTGGGTCACGACGACCATGGTCATGCCCTCCTCGGCCAGCACCTTCATCACGTTGAGCACTTCCCCGATCGTTTCCGGATCGAGGGCCGACGTCGGTTCGTCGAACAGCATCACGTCGGGTTCCATCGCCAGTGCGCGGGCAATGGCGACGCGCTGCTGCTGCCCGCCCGACAGCGCGGCCGGCAGGTTGCCTGGCTTGTCGGCGAGCCCTACCTTGACGAGCATCGCGTCGGCGCGACGATCGGCCTCCGCGCGGGACACGCGCAGGACGGTACGCGGACCTTCGGCAACGTTCTGCCGCGCCGTGAGGTGCGGAAACAGCTCGAAGCTCTGGAACACCATGCCCATCTTCTGCCGCACCGCGCGCAGCACGCGCTCCTCGCGCGGCAGGCGCTGGCCCTCGAACTCGATGTCGCCGCCGTCGATCGTTTCGAGCCCGTTGGTGCAGCGCAGGAGCGTCGACTTGCCGGAGCCGGAGGGACCTATCAGGCACACCACCTCGCCGGCGTGCACGTCCAGGGAAACGCCTTGCAGCGCCGTGAACGTCCCGTAGCGCTTCACCACGTCGAGGTAGCGGATGATCTTCGCGCCCGAGGCCTTCTTCCGCACCGCACCGGCGTCGCTCATTCCGTGACCTTCATCCGCCGTTGCATCCAGTCCACCAGCTTCGCCTGGGGATAGCCCAGAAGCCAGTAGAGCACTGCCATGGCCGTCAGCATTTCCAGCACCCGGAAGGTTTGCGCCCGCACCTGCATCGAGACGTAGGCGAGTTCGGTGACCGCGATCACCGACACCAGGGACGTGTCCTTGAACAACGATACCCAGGTGCTGGCGAGCACCGGCAGGATCCGCCGCAGGGCCTGCGGCACGATGACCCGGCGCAGCGCCTGGCCGCGCGTCATGCCCAGGGCCATCGCCGCCTCGGACTGGCCGCGGCGGATGGAGTTGAGGCCGGCACGAAAGGTTTCCGCGTTGTAGGCGGTGACGTTGAGCGACAACGCCGCGAGTCCGGTCGCCAGCGGCGAAAGCCCGATCCCGGTGAGGATCGGCAGCACGTAGAACGCCCAGTACACGACCAGGATCAGCGGCAGGTTGCGGAACAGTTCGACGTAGCCGGTGGCCAGCACCCGGACGGGCTTCCACCCGTAGAGTCTCAGCACCGCGACCACGATCCCGCAGGGGACCGCGATCGCCATGGTGGCGATGGTGAGCAGGAAAGTCGTCGCGGTGCCCGCGAGCAGGGCATCGCGGTGCGTCCAGACCACCGACCAGTCGAGGTTCATGGGCGTCGATCGGCCACGTCAGGATCGGCCGAGATGCGCTACGCGCCGGTAGATCCGGTCGACGCCGCGGGTGACGGGAAAGAGCAGCAGGAAGTAGAGCAGCATCGCCACGCTGTACACCTCGATCGGCTGGAAGCTCTGTCCCGCGACCGTCTCCGACTGGCGCATCAGCTCCGGCACCGCGATCACCGAGGCGATGGCGGTGTCCTTGATGGTGACCGAGAGCAGCGAGCCGAATGCCGGCAGCATCCGCACCAGGGCCTGCGGCAACAGGATGCGTCGCAGTACCTGGGCGTGGGACATGCCGAGCGCCAGCGCGGCACGTGTCTGGCCGGGGCGCACGGATTCGATCCCGGCACGTACGATCTCCGCGGCGTACGCGGCGAGATGCACGGTCAGGCCGATGAGCGCCGCCATGAACGGCGACATCGTGATCCCGGCCACGAGCGGCAGGGCGAAGAAGGTCCAGACCAGGACGACCAGCACCGGGATCGCCCGCATCGAATCGATGTAGAGAACGAGCGGAATCCGCAGCCACGAGGGACCGTAGAGCCGTCCCAGCGCGATCAGCAGCCCCGCGCCGAGGCTGCACAGACCCGACACCACCGACAGCAGGATGGTGATCCAGACGCCGTAGGCGAGAAACCGCCAGCTGTCGGCGATGACGGCGAGATCGAAAGCCATCGATGCAACGCCGCAGACGGTGGCTTACTTCATGGCGTCGATGACCCGCGCCTCATCCTTCCCGAGCTGCGGCTCGAGCTCCTTCTCGACGGCACGCGCCCATTGCAGGAAGGCCGCCTGGTTCTTGTCGACGGCCATGCCGACCGGCGCCGCCTTCTCGGTCGAGTTCTGGCAGTTGCCTTCCTTGGGTAATACGGCGAGCTGTTTCAATTTCCGTCCCATCGCCACCCATGGCACCCGATTGACCGGCACGGCGTCGGCGCGCTTGGCCATCACCTCTTCGACCGGGGCCACACCGGAGCCGGCCACGCCGCGCAACTGCGCCTTGGGAAACCGCTCCTTCACCCAGCCCTCCTCACCGCCACCTGTGTAGTAGGCAATGGTGATGTCGGGCTTGTTGAGATCGTCGACGCCCTTGGCATTGGCAAACTTCGGATTCGAGGCCAGCCCGAACATGCACACGCTGGTGCTCGAATAGATCACGAAGTCGACGACCTTGAGGCGGTCAGCGGTCTCGGCCAGTGGCGTCACGGAGATGTCGACCTGGTTCGACGCCAGCACCGGCACCTTGGTCTCGTGGCTCACCGGCACCGGCTCGAGCTTCACACCGAGGCGCTTGGCGTACGCCTGCGCGAGCATCCATGCCGGACCGCTCCACGCGTCACCCTGGCCGGTGGTGTTCTCCACCAGCCACGGCGCATTCGCAAGCACCCCGACCCGCAACACGCCAGCCTTCTTGATCGCATCGATCCGCGGACTCGCGCCCGGGGCAGGCACCGCGACGTCGGCCCAGGCGGCCACCGCGAACGTGCAGCCGATCAGCAACGCGAACAATCGATTGCAGCAACTGGCCATGGTCTTTCTCCTCAAGGACACGGTGAGCGGGGCGGTGGATCATCTGCGACCCGGGCATGCCGTGTCAAATCCGCACCGCCCGACACGGGCCCCCGGGGATCGGCCGTCCGGGATTGGCCGAGCGGCGCTGGCGCGCGCGGCAGCGCGACAAGGCCGACACCCACGCCACCTGGCGACCGATTCTCGCGCGCTCGGGCTCCGCGTCCTGTGCGCTTGCGAAGCGTGCCGGCCTCACTCCGCCCGGGCGCCGACATCCTTCGCGATCTTCGACCACTTCGCGCCCTCGGCACGCATGAACCGGTTGAATTCCTCAGGCGTGTCGGCCACCGGCTCCAGGCCGCCGGCGCGCAGCTTGTCGCGAATCTCGGGCATCGCCATGGTCTTGGCGAACGCGTCATGGACGCGCTTGACGATCTCCGGGGGCAGGCCCGCGGGTCCGACCAGTCCATTCCAGGCCACCGCCTGGAACCCCGGCACCCCGGCCTCGGCGATTGTCGGCAATTCCGGATAGATCGGTGAGCGCCGCGGACTGGCGACGGCCAGCGCCCGCAGCTTGCCACTCTTGACGTGCGGCATCAGGTTGGCCTGGTCGCCGATCACTACCTGCACGCTGCCACCGAGGAGATCCGTCACCATCGGCCCGCCGCCCTTGTACGGCACGTGCAGCAGGTCGGTGCCGGTCGCGGACTTGAAGAGTTCGGTGGCCAGATGCGGCAGGCTGCCGCTCCCGGCGGATCCGTAGGCGAGCTTGCCTGGATTGGCCTTGGCGTAGGCGACGAGCTCGGCGACGGTATTGACCGGCACCGAGGGATGCACCACCAGCACGTAGTGCACGTCGACGGTGTGCATGATCGGGGTGAAGTCCTTGGCGACGTCGTAGGGCATCTTGGCGTAGATGCCGGGGTTGATCGCGAGGGTCGCGATGTTGCCGAGCAGGAGCGAATAGCCGTCGGGCGGCGACTTCGCCACGTTCTCCGCGCCGATCATGCCGCTGGCGCCCACCTTGTTGTCGATGACCACGGTCTGGCCCAGGGCCTCGCCGAGCGGCTGCTGCACCACCCGCGCATAGAAATCGACCGCGCCGCCCGGCGGGAACGGCACGACCACCCGGACCGGGCGCGACGGCCACGTTTGCGCCGCCGCGGCCAGCGAACACAGCATGGCGCCGACGATCAGGAGACGGCGAAGCAGCGGCCGGACGGACATGACGAAGCTCCTTCGAGAAGAAATGTCGCGAGCTACTATACACATTCCAAAGCTTCGGAATGAACGATGACATCGACGATCGCGACGATCGTGTCGCTCGAATGCCGGGTGTTTCGCGCGCCGATTGCAACGGCGGTGGCGAACGCCTTCGGCGCCATGACCAACCGGCCGGCAACGTTCCTGCGCATCGACGCCAGCGACGGCGCGTGGGGGTGGGGCGAGGTGTTCTGCAATTTCCCGCAGGTGGGTGCCGAGCATCGCGCCGCCCTCGCACGCAGCATTTTCGCGCCTTTGCTGCGCGGCCAGCCGTGCGCCGACGCCGACCACGTGCGCGCGCTGCTCGACGCCCGCACCCGGCAGATGGCGATCCAGTGCGGCGAGCCCGGTCCATTCGCCCAGGTCAGCGGCGCGATCGACCAGGCCTTGTGGGACATGGCGGCCCGCCGCGCGGGCGTGCCGCTCTGGCGACACCTGGGCGCCACCCATGGGCGGGTACGGGTGTACGCAAGCGGCATCGGGCCCGAGGATGTCGTCGCCATCGCCCTCGCCAAGCGCGAACAAGGGTATCGGGCCTTCAAGCTCAAGGTCGGCTTCGGTGCGGACCGCGATCGCGCCAACCTCGAGGCCATGCGCGAGGCCCTTGGTCCGGAGTCGACCATCATGGTCGATGCCAACCAGGCGTGGTCACCGGAGGACGCACCCGCGCGCATCGCCGCGCTGGCCCCGTTCGACCCGCATTGGATCGAGGAGCCGATCCTCGCCGATCACCCCGCGGCCACGTGGCGCGCCCTCGCCGCGCAAAGCAGCATCCCGCTGGCGGCCGGGGAGAACATCCGCGGCCTGGCGGATTTCGAGTCGGCGCTCGACAACGGCCATCTGGGTGTCGTGCAGCCCGACGTCGGCAAGTGGGGCGGGATCAGCGGCGGTCGCGAAGTCGCCGCACGCGCGGCGGCCCGCGGCGTGACCTTCTGTCCGCACTGGCTCGCCGGCGGCGTGGGCCTCGCGGCGTCGCTGCACCTGCTCGCGGCGGCAGGATCGGCTGCGAGCTTCGCCGAGGTCGACGCGAATCCCAATCCGTTGCGCGAAGAAGTCTTCCCGATGGACGTGCAGGACGGCGTGGTCACACTCTCCGAGAAGCCCGGACTCGGGATCGAACCCGACCTCGTCGCGCTGGAGCCGTTGCGCACGACTTGACATGGCCCCCGTCGGCCGCGCACCGGGCAACCCGGCCCAGGCCGTCGAGGACCATGCGGTGCCCCAATGCCCGCGGCCTCGGCGCACCGGTTTTCGGGCCACCGTGCCCGCCCTTTCTGTGCGCACAGTTTGCTGCTATTGTGCGCACAGAGGAGCGCGAAAGCGCGAGACTGCAGGACGGCCCCGCATCGGATGGCGACGACCAGGAAACCGCGCGAGCGGGCGTACAGCGACATCAAGCGCGCGATCCTGCGCGGTGACTTCGTCGCCGGGCAGATGCTGTCCTTGCGTGAGCTCGCCCATCGCTTCCGCTGCCCGGTGGCCGCGGTTCGCGACGTGGTCATTCGTTTGGAATGCGAACGGCTGGTGCGCGTGCATCCGCAGCGCGGCATCCAGGTCGTGGAGGTCGACCTCGACTTCGTGCGCGAGGCCTACCAGCTGCGGTTGATGATCGAGCGCGACGGGTTGCGCCGGGTGATCGAGGAGCCCGACGTGGCGGCGATCGAGGCCCTGCGTGCCCGCACGGTGCTGTCGATCGCCGAGCTCGCGGACCCGTCCGACGATGCCGCGCTGGAGCGCGCCATCGCGACGGACTGGGACATGCACCAGATGATCGTGGGAGCGCTGCAGAGCCGGTTGATCATGGACATCTATCGCCAGAACCGCGAGCGCCAGCGCCTCATCGGCCGCACCTACGCCTTCCATCCCGCCAAGTACGCCCGCGCGGCCTTGCTCGAGCACCTGCCGATCCTGGAAGCGCTGCAGGCGCGCAACGCCGTCCGGGCCGCGGAAGTGCTCGAAGGCCACATCACACTGGCCATGCGGCGACAGATCGGCGTATGAATGCGATGCACGCCCTCGCGCTGCAATGCGGCCATACGGAGAAAGCGATCGCGTTCGGATCGGATGAGTTGCCGCCGGTGGCGCCGCCACAGGTCCGCAAGGCGGCGCGATCGATCGCGACACGATCGAGGGTCCTCGGTCGGATACATCGGTCACGCGATCGGGAGGTCGTCGTCGGGTTTCATCAACGGAGGATGCGATGCGTGGTTCGGTTCGGCGGTTGACTCTGCGGTTCGGTGTGTGTGCGCTGGCGCTGCTCCTGGCCGGTGGCAGTGCCGGTGCCATGGCGCAGGCGTATCCCGCGAAGCCGGTGCGGATGATCGTGCCGTTCGCCGCAGGCGGCACGGCCGATCTCGCCGCGCGGGTGGTCGGCGAGCACATGGCACAGGATCTCGGCCAACCGGTGGTGATCGACAACCGTCCCGGTGCTGGCGGCACGCTCGGCAGTGCAGTGGCGGCGAAGGAGCCGGCCGACGGCTATACCATCGCCCTCGGCAGCGTCAGCACCCACGCGACCAGCGTGAGTCTCTATCGCGATCTCAAGTACGACCCGCGGCGCGATTTCGTGCCGATCGGCATGATCGCCGAAGTGCCCAACGTGCTGGTGGTGAGCGCCAAGCTCGGGGTGAACAGTGTCGAGGAGCTCGTGAAACTCGCCAAAGCCAAGCCCGGCGCGCTCAATTTCGGCTCGATCGGCAACGGCACCAGCCAGCATCTCGGCGGGGAGCTCTTCAAGCTGGTGACCTCGACCCAGATCACCCACGTCCCCTACAAGCAGAACGCCCAGCTGGTCGGGGATCTCATCGGCGGCGAGATCCAGATGATCATCGACAACCTGCCCAACGTGCAGGGTCACATCCAGTCGGGCGCCCTCAAGGCCCTCGCGGTGACGACCGTCGCGCGCGTGCCGACCCTGGCCAACGTCCCCACCATGGCCGAGATCGGCTACCCGGACTTCGCCATCTCGAGCTGGGTGGCGTTGTATGCCCCCGCCAAGACCCCCACTGACATCGTCGCGCGGCTCGCCCGCGAGCTGCAGGCTGCGCTGGCCGCACCCAAGGTACGTGACCGCCTCACCGGCGCGGGACTGCAGGTGCGGCCGCTCGATGGCGAGGCGTTGCGGACGTTCATGGACGCCGAGATCGCCCGCTGGGCCCGTGTGGTCACGGCATCCGGTGCCCGTATCGACTGATCGTCTGCTGCACTGCTCATGCTGCACCGCTCACTTACGGAGACTCGCTTGACCACGGACTTCCACGGCATCTATCCCATGCTCTACACCTGCTACGACGAGCGCGGCGGGCTCGATCGCCGCGGTCTCGAGACGCAGATCGAAGCCTGCATCGCCGGCGGCGTGCACGGCATCGCGCTCCTGGGAATCGTCGGCGAATACAACAAGCTCGACGTCAACGAGAAGCTCTCGATCGTCGAATGGACCATGGCCGCGGTGCAGGGCCGGGTGCCCGTGGCGGTCACGGTCAGCGAGCAGAGCGAGCCCGGGCAGGTGGCGTTCGCGCGATCGGTGCAGGCGATGAAGCCCGACTGGCTGATCCTCCAGCCGCCGGCCGTGCGCAACGTGCCCGAGGCCGCGTTCGTGCGGCTGTTCGGCGCCGTCGCCGACGCGGTCGACCTGCCGATCGCGATCCAGAACAATCCGGTGAACCTGGACATCGTGCTGTCTGCGGCTGCACTCGTGCAGCTCAACCGCAATCATCCCAATGTCTGTTTGTTGAAGGGCGAGGGCCCCATTCTCTATGTCCGGCGCCTGCTGGACGAGACCCAGGGCGCATTCCGGATCTTCAACGGCCGCGGCGGCCTGGAGTTGCCCGCCAGCGTACTGGCCGGTTGTGTCGGCCTGATCCCGGCCCCCGAGCTCGCCGATGTTCTCGCCCGCTGCTGGGATCTCATGCGCGCCGACGACCCGGCGGACGAGGCCAAGGCCCTACGCCTGCATGCCGGGATCCTGCCGGTCTTGACGTACGTGATGGCCTCGCCGGAGCACATGCTCTGCTATGGCCGGCGCCTTTTCGCGTCGCGGACCGGCACGGCGCCGGTGCATACGCGGCAACCGTGCGTGCTCCCCGACGGGTTCGGCATGCGCATCCTCGAGCTGCTTGCGGCGGGCCTGCCGGCGTTTGGCAAGGGCGACCGCGCGTGAACACGCCACCCCCGGCGGGACCGCGCCGCCGCGTCCGCGCGGGAGCCTGCCGCGGCTCCGTACGCACGGGAGCCTTGCGCGGCGCCCAGGCGCCGCCCGCTGGCGGCTCGGCGCGCGTGGCATCGCTTGGCGCTGCCGCCGGCACGGCGGTTTGCCGGGCGCCGACCCGGACCCGCGCCCGGGACTGCCGATGAGCGTGATCGCGGCCCTGCTGGTGGCGGGCATCGGCGTCCTGATCGGCACGGTGGGCCTGGGCGGCTTCCTGCTCGTGCCCGTGCTGGTGTATCTCGAGGGCGCGAGCGTGCGCGATGCGGTCGTCGTGGCTGCGCTCGCCTTCCTGGCCGCGGGCCTCGTGTCCCTCGCGCTGGCGCGGCGGCGTGCCGACCTGCCGCTGCGGGAGCATCGCGGCTTCCTGTTGAGCGCGGCGCCGGGCGCAGTCTTGGGCGCCGTGGTCGTGAGCAGGCTGGTCGACGGGACGCTGGCGATCTTCATCGCCGGCGCGTTCGCACTGGCCGGCGTGGCCGAGTGGTTCGGCCTGCCGCGTGACGCGTCGGGCCGCCGGTCGACAGCGATCACGACCCTCGCCGGCGGTCTCGCCACCGGCTTCGGTTCGGCGCTCACCGGCACCTCGGGCCCGATGGTCGCGATGCCCCTGCTGGCGTGCCTGGGCGTGCCCATCCGCCAGCGCATCATGCTCGGCCAGATCGCCCAGGTGCCGATCGCACTCGGCGCCACCCTGGCCTTCCTGAGTCTGCGCGAGGTTCCCGTGCGCCTGGCTGCGTTGACCAGCCTCGCGCTGTGCGCGGGACTGCTCATCGGCGCGCTGACCACGCCGGGCGTCGGTGCGCACTGGCTGCGTCGCGTCGCCGCCGTGCTGATGCTCGGGGCGGCCGCGGGCATGCTGGTGAAGGCCCATGGCTGACGTGCTCAGCGCCGGCCTGATCGCGTCGGTGATCGCGGTGACGACCCATGGGTGAGCGCGGTCCCGACCCCGGCGCATACGACACCGCGTTCACCATCGCGGACGTCGCCAGCGTGCGAGTGCACGCGCCCGGCCCCGATTACTGGCGTGGCTTCATCGGCCGCGATGCGGGTTCGGCACCGGCCGATCGTTTCGTGTTCTCGCCGCCATGGCGCACGGTGTATGCGCGCGAAGTCGAGACTGCGTTTGTGCGCGTGCGTCTGACCGACGGTACGGTGGGCTGGGGTGAAGCGACCTGTCCGGTGGCCCCGGAGGTCGTGTGCGTGCTGGCGAATGGCTTCGTGGCCGACCTCGTCCGCAATCGCGCCTTTGCCTCGGTGGCGGCACTGGTCGACCTGCTCTACGACGCCCAGCGTTGTCGCGGCTACCTCGCCGGGCACCTTCAGGACGCCGTCGCTGCGCTCGACATTGCCTTGCACGACGCCCTGGGCAAGCGTGCCCGCCGTCCCGTCTGCGATCTCATCGGTGGCGCGGTCAAGGCGCGGCTGCCCTGCTATCTCTCCGGCGCGCGCGCAGAGACCCGTGCCGAGCGCGTCGGCCTGCTCGAGGCATGGGCCGCCGAGGGCGGCCACGCCGTGAAGATTTTCCTGCGCGGCGCGCTCGAGGCCGACCTCGAGGAGGTCGCGGCGTTGCGCGATGCCGTCCCGCGGATCGACTGGTGGGCGGTCGACGCGCTCTGGACATACGAGGATCACGCGATCGCGGCGACCGCGAAGGCAGCGTTCGGATCGCTGGGTATGCGCTGGCTGGAATGCCCCATGCTACCGGAGGATCTCGATGGCCATGCTCACCTGCGGGCGCAACCGGGTACGGCGATCGCCCTCGGCGAGCACTTCCGTACCGCGCTGCAGGTCGCACCCTGGATCGCCGATCCGGCCGTCGACGTGCTGCAGCCCGATATCGGTCGCACGGGCTTCGTGATGGCCGGACGGATGCGGGCGGACGCGATGCGGCGTGGCGTGCGGGTCACGCCGCACATGGGCGGCGCCCTCGATGTCATGCAGGCGGCGACGCTGCATTTCGCGGCGGCCTGCGGCGGCGACCTACCCTGCGAATACCAGGCGGGTCTCGCCAATCGCCTTCCGGACGTCGTGCGCTCACAATGGCGGCGCGCCTCCGGCAGCTTCTGTGTGCCGGAGGCACCCGGACTGGGCATCGACATCGACGAGGATGCGCTGCAACGGTTCATCGTGAGTGCGTAGCCCGGGCTCGCCGGCCAGCGCGGCAGGACGGCGGCACGCGCGTCCGGACGGGCAGCGCATCGAAGATGGGACATCAGGAGGACGCATGCAGGACCCGCACCACGGCACCGGCTTCGAGGGACACATCGACCGGACGCGAGAGACCTCGACACCGTCCTGGCGGACCCCGACACGCGCCGCCACGGGCGCGCCGAACGTGGTCATCGTCTACATGGACGACATGGGCTTCTCCGACCCCGGCTGCTTCGGCGGCGAGATCGATACGCCGCACATCGATGCCCTCGCCGCGCGCGGGCTGCGCTTCAACCACTACACCACCCATCCGCTGTGCTCACCCGCCCGGGCCGCACTCCTGACCGGCATGAACGCGCATGCCGTCGGCACCGGGTGGCTCGCCAACAACGACGCCGGTTACCCGGGCTATTCCGGCGAGATTCCCCTGGCGGCCGCAACGTTGGCCGAGACGTTCCGGGCGAGCGGCTACGAGACGATCGCGATCGGCAAGTGGCACAACACCCCCACCCGCGACTGCGTGCCCTCGGCACCGAAGACGTCGTGGCCGACCAGCCGCGGCTTCGACACGTACTACGGTTTCATGGAGGGCGAGGCGCACTTCTTCTTCCCAGCCCAGCTCATGATGGGGCACCAGCTGGTGCCCATCGACACGTATCCGCGCGACTACTACACCACCGATGACTGGACCACCAAGTCGATCCAGTTCATCAAGGAGCTGCGCGCCTCGGACCCCGCCAAGCCCTTCCTGCTCTATCTCGCCCACAATGCGGTGCACGCGCCGTTGCAGGCCAAGCCGGGCGATCTCGCCAAGTACCGCGGCCGCTATGACGCGGGATGGACCGCCGCGCGCGAGGTCCGCTTGCGCAAGCAGAAGGCGATGGGACTCGTGCCTGCGGACACGCGCTTGCCGGCCTCCGATCCGCGCGTGCCGCCGTGGGACGACACCGATCCCGCCGATCGGGAGCTGTTCGCGCGGCACATGGAAGCCTACGCGGCGATGCTCGACTGCGTCGACCAGAACCTCGGCCGGCTGGTGACGTTCCTGGACAGCCTCGGCGAGCTCGACAATACAATCGTCGTGTTCGCCTCCGACAACGGTGGCGCGGACGCGGGCGGCCCCACCGGCATGTTCAACAACTACCGGCGGTTCATGGGCCTGCCGCCGCCGCCCATCGAGGTCGAGCGGGCGAGCGCCGCGGAGCTCGGCGGACCGCGCAGCGCGTCGCTCTATCCCACCGGGTGGGGCGAGGTGTCCAACACGCCGTTCCCGTCGTTCAAGACCTATACCGGCGGCGGCGGTCGACGGGTGTCGTTCATCGTCTCCTGGCCGGCGCGGATCAAGGACGCCGGGGCGGTCCGCAACCAGTTCGCACACGTGACCGATGTCTTTCCCACCCTGTTGGAGCTGGCTGGCGTCGAGCCCTTGCGGGAGGTGAACGGCCGACCGGCGCTCGAGCGCCATGGCCGAAGCTTCGCCCCGGTGCTGTTCGACGGAGCAGCCGCAAGCCCGCGCACCGAGCAATATTACGAGTGCTGGTCCAACCGCGCCTTCTACCGCGACGGCTGGTTGGCCCGGTCGCTGCAGAAGCGCGGCGATCCGATCGATCTCGACAACTGGACGCTGCACGATCTCAACCGAGATTTCTCCGAAAGCGAAGACCTGCGCAGCCGGCATCCCGACAAGCTGGCCGAGCTGACCGACGCCTTCGACCAGGCCGCGTGGCAGTACTTCGTCTACCCGTTGGACAACCGCGACCGGCGGGAAAAGTTCGCCGACGCCGCGCCCGGAACGGCCGCAGCCGAAGACGTTCCCCGTACGTTCCTGCCCGGCATGCAGACGGTGCATCGTGCCATCGTGTTTCCGCTGATTGCCAGCCGCTCGTTCCGGATCACGGTGCGGTTCACCCACGGTGAGGGCAACGACGGCGTGCTATGGGCCATCGGCGATCCCACCGGTGGCATGGTGCTGTTCGCCGACCGCGGCAAGCTGGTGTTCCATTACAACGGCTTCGGCGAGCGCACGACCGTGCACGGTCCGACGCTCCCAGCGGGAGCGCGCACGGTCACGCTCGATTACGAAGCCTTCCCGGCGCGACAGGGGCGCGGCCGCATCCTGGTCGACGACGCGGTCGCCGTGGACTGGACGGCGATGGCGCCGACCATGGTCCTCTACGGGGTGCTGGAAGGGCTCGACATCGGGCTCGACCGGCGCGGCCCGGTTCTGTGGGAGCTCTACGAGAAGCACGGCGCGTTCGGCTACCCGGGCACGGTGCACGACCTCACCATCGAGCCCGGCAAGCGAGTGCCGAATTGAACGCGCGCCTGCACCGCAGGCCAAGCAGTTTCACGCTGCGCCGTCAACGATGCACCGTCGCGCTCGACCGGCCGCTATACAGGCATGGATGCAACCCCGACTTCGCAAGCGCACCGGCCCCGGTCGGCACGATGCGCGGCCCCTGGACCAGCCACCCCAAACCACCCGAGGAGATGACGATGGCCCTTGCCGCCCTGTCCCGAAAATATCTGCCTGTCCTTGCTGCGTGTGTAGCGCTGCTCGTGGCGGCGACGACCGCGCCGGTACGCGCACAGGATGCCGGGTCCTACCCGAATCGGCCCATCACGGTGATCGTGCCCTTCCCGGCCGGCGTCGGGGTCGATGTCGTCGTGCGCATCCTCGGTCCGCGTCTTGCCGCGAGCATGGGCCAGCCCGTGGTGGTCGACAACAAGCCGGGCGCCGGCGGCAACATCGGCCACGATCTCGCTGCACGTGCGCCCAAGGATGGCTACACCCTGCTCGGCACCGCCAGCAACTTCGTCGCCAATCCCAGCCTGTACAGCAAGGTGACCTACGATCCGCTCAAGGACTTCGTGCCAATCACCGGTCTGATCCGCACGCCCTCGGTGCTGGTGGTGCCGGCGGACTCGCCCATCAAGTCGGTCCAGCAACTGATCGCCATGGCCAAGGCCCAACCCGGCAAGATCAACTACGCCTCCGGCGGCAACGGCTCGATGGCACACTTCAGCGGCGAGCTGTTCAAGACCCTCGCCGGCGTCGATCTCACCCACATCCCGTACAAGGGTGCGCCGGACATCATGAGCTCGTTGCTGTCGCGCACGACCGACCTGGCCTTCCCGGTGCTGGTGAGCGTGCTGCCGCAGCTGCGGGCGGGTACGCTGCGTCCGCTCGCCATCACCGGCACCAAGCGCAGCCCGCAACTGCCGGACGTGCCGACCATGTACGAGGTGATGAACCCGGGCTTCGACATCGAGTCGGAGAACGGCATCGTCGCCCCGGCCGGCGTGCCGGCGCCGATCATCGCCAAGCTCAATGCGGAAATCGTGAAGATCCTGCGCGATCCGGCGGTGAGCGGTCCCTTGGTCGCCAACGGCTTCGAAGTGGTCGGCAGCACATCAGCCGAGTTCGGCACGCGCTTGAAGGGCGACGTCGCCAAGTTCGAGGACATCGTCAAGAAGTCCGGCGCGCGGGTGGATTGAAGCAAACCGGCGCGTCGCGGAGGGTGCTGGCGCCGCGGCGGCACCGGGCAGCCACGCGCATTGCCACGCTGCGGTGAACGTCTGCCACGCTGCCGTCGCGACACCCGTGCGCCGACGGCGCGCAGCGCCCCGTAGCGGGAGCGAATTCGCCTACATGCTGCGCCGGTACTGGCCGCCGACCTCGAACAAGGCGTGGGTGATCTGGCCGAGGGAGCACACCCGCACCGTGCTCATGAGCTCGTCGAACACGTTGCCGTTGGCGATCACCGCGGCCTGGAGGCGCTCCAGCGCGGCGGACGCCGCAGCCGCGTGCCGGGCGCGGAAGTCGGCCAGGCGCTCGAGCTGGGACCCCTTCTCCTCGGTGGTCGAGCGGGCGAGCTCGACGCTATGCGGCGCGTCGTCGACCCGCGGATTGCGGAAGGTGTTGACCCCGACGATGGGATAGCTGCCATCGTGCTTCTTGTGCTCGTAGTAGAGCGACTCTTCCTGGATCTTGCCGCGCTGGTAGCCCGTTTCCATGGCCCCGAGCACCCCGCCGCGCTCGCTGATGGCCTCGAACTCCTTCAACACTGCTGCCTCGACGAGGTCGGTGAGCTCCTCGATCACGAACGAGCCCTGGTTGGGGTTCTCGTTCTTGGCGAGGCCCCATTCGCGGTTGATCACGAGCTGGATGGCCATCGCCCGGCGCACGCTTTCCTCGCCCGGAGTCGTGATCGCCTCGTCGTAGGCGTTGGTGTGCA
>JBDTWB010000062.1:0-20244 GCA_040006895.1 Casimicrobiaceae bacterium
GCGACGATCTATCTCGACACGTCGGGCGAGCCGCTCTTCAAGCGCGGCTACCGGCGCGAAACCGATGCCGCGCCGCTGCGCGAGAACCTTGCCGCGGGCATCGTGACCTTGAGCGGCTGGACGCCCGGCACGTCATTCCTCGATCCCATGTGCGGCAGCGGCACGATCGCCATCGAAGCGGCGATGATCGCCGCGGACCGGGCACCGGGCCTATCGCGCACGTTCGGCTTCCAGCGTTTAGGGTGGTACGACGGACCGACCTGGCAGCGTATCCGCCAGGCTGCGCACGATCGGGTGGGTCGCGACCCCGATACACCGCCGCTCTTCGCGAGCGATCGCGACGAGGCCGCCGTGCGCCAGACCGGCCGCAATGCCGCCGAAGCCGGCGTCGGTGCGTGGATCCTCGCCGAGCGCGCCGACGTGCTCGTCCGGCCCGCTCCCGCACCGGCGGGCATCCTGCTCACCAATCCGCCTTACGGCGTCCGCCTGGAAGACGCGCGCGATCTTGCGGCGTTCTATCCGCAGCTCGGCGACGCGCTGAAGCAGCACTTCACCGGCTGGAAGGCGCTGCTGCTGTCGGGCGATCTGCGCCTGCCGAAGCTGATCGGGCTCAAGCCCTCCGCCCGCACGCCGCTCTGGAACGGCGCCATCGAGTGCCGGCTGTTCCGGTTCGACATGGTCGCGGGGCGACCGCGCCGCGACGGCCACCCGGCGCGCGGCGAGCCGGCCGAGGACTAGCCACCGCGATGTGGGCGGCGGGTGGTCGGCGCCCCCGCGGTGCAGAAAGGCGCGGGGTGCAGGGTGCGGGGGCGCGAGGAGCAGGCCGGCGTGGGCATCGCCACGGATGATAGAATTGCCGCTCGGCTCTCCCGCAAGACGGCTCCCCACGCGGTGCGGCCGCAACGTTTCACTGAAGTGGTGCGCCTGCCATGATGCTGCCCTCCCGGCTGTACGAGTCGAATCTCACCAAGTTCATTCGCGAGCTTAAGGTGGAGCACCCCGAGCTCGACCGCGAGCAGCAGAACGGCCGCGCCATCTTTTGGGACAAGCCGCCACGCGAAATGGACGAACGGCGCAAGATGGACGAAGGCAGCGTGCAGCAGCAGGCGTACGTCTACCAGAACAAGGTCTGATCCCTCGCGCGTGCGGGATTGCCTGACCCGCGCGTGCCACGCGCCCCCGGCCTTCGTGCGCTGGCGTCGGCACAACGTCGTTTCCCGGCAGTGATCGCCACCGCTCCCGCGCCACGGCCGTTGCAGCGACGTGTGCCGCACGCTGCATGTGCCGGCCGCACCTGGCCTTATTTCCTGGGTTTTCTCGCACTGGTCGCGGCACTCGCCGGCGTCGAGTGGTACGCGCTCGCCAGCCGCGAGGGACGCGCCGACCGTCCGCCGGCTGCCACCACCACTGCGCCCGCCCCAGCGCCCGCGTCGGTCGGCGCCGCCCCGATCGGCAGTGTCGACACACCAGGAGACGCCCTGCGCGGCCCGCGGATCGCAGTGGCGGGCTGGGCGCTCGCACCGGAAGGCATTCGCGGGGTCGAGTTGCGCGTGGACGGTCGGATCTTCGCCGCGCGCTACGGCCTCGCGCGTCCCGACGTCACCCAAGTGCGGCCCGGCTTCCCCGACAGCCTGGCGCCCGGCTTCGTGATCGAAGCCGATCTCACCGGCGTGCCGGCAGCACCCGGCGTGGACCACCGTATGGCCAAGGTCGTCGCCATCGCCAAGGATGGACGCGAGTCCGTGCTCGCGACCCGGGACATCGTCGAGGCCGCTGCACTCGAGCGCTTTCGCGACCTCCGTCCGCAATCAGCGGGCGGCCCGCCCTTCTACGTTCTGCCCGCACTGTCGGGCATCGGCCTCGGCGGCGCGCTCGAGCTCGACGGCTGGTATCGGCCGTACGTCTCGCCGACGATCGCGACGGGCATGCGCGTCCCCATTCTCTACCTGCGCACCACCCAGGGCAAAGCGCACGACTACGTCTTCGATCCGGGCTGGGACATCGAGCGGCGCTGCGGCACGCGGCGCATCGCCGAGGATGCCCTCGGTCCCACGCTGCGTCATGCAGTCGAGCACGCGATTCCGGTGCTGCTCACCCTGAACGGCGGCATCTGGGCGGACGCGTCGTGCGACGTACCGGCATGGGACGTCAACGATCACCTCGAGCAGGACGTCGGCAACGACCAGTGGAACGAGAAGAACGAGGTGCTGCCGGACGACTACCTCAAGCATCTGCCCGGCTCGCAGGACGCGCCGGAGCTGGCACGAAGCCTCACCTTCAACGTCTACGCTCGCGAGGTCCGGCACTACAAGCGCCGCAACCTGCAGGCGGCCGGCCGGATCATCGCCGCCTTTGCCAAGGCGCATCCCGAACTATTCGTCGGCATCACCCTCGATCCCGACACCTACATGAATCCATTCTTCGACCAGGCGCAGTGGTACGACTACAACCCGAATACCCTGCGGCAGTTCCGGGAATGGCTCGCCGGCACGGGTCCGTACGCGGGGCGCGCCACCGACGGTGCACCCGATCTGTCGCGCTATCGGCGGGCGCATCCGCTCACCCTGGCTGCGGTCGAAAAGCTCGCCGGCCGGCGCTTCGCCCGCTGGGACGATGTCGATCCACCGCGCGCCTTCCCGCGCGAGCCGAAGGATGGCCGGCCGGCGTTCTGGGACGATCCGTGGACCCGCGAGTGGGAAGTATTCCGGCGGCACGTCATCGACCTGCACTACGACGAGCTATCGTCGTGGCTCGCGGAAGCCGGCATCCCCCCGGCGCGGATATGGTCGTCGCAGGGGTTCATGGCGCCACACGCCGACGCGCGCCCCTTCGCCGTGCACATCGACAGCCCGATGAAGAACTACGATACCGGTGGCATGAGTGTGGAAGGCGCGATCCCGCGCCGGGGCCATCTGGGTGCGATCCTGTACGGCGCTTCGGCCGTGAACGCCATCCGGATGGAAGTACCGGGATCGCTCTTCAACACCTTCCGCACGATGGATCCCGGCTGGGGCGTGGTGGAGATCAACACCGCCGACCTGCGGCAGCCTGCCGAGCAACCTTCCTACGCCGCGGGCTACCGGGCCTTGCGCGATATCTTCAACTTCGGCGGACGCTACGTATCACCCATGGCATGGAACGGCTCGAACGGCGTACTGGCCGGGCAGCCCGGCTACGTGACCTTCACGGCCTGGCGCAACACGCCGTTCGAGGACGCCGCGCGCGATTTCATGCTCTCCCACGCGAACGTGCCGTTGGGTGCGCGGCTGTGGACATTCGGCTCGCCACGCCACCCGGACAACGACGGGTGGAGTGCCGCGCAGGGCATCATGGTGCCGCGCCCCGGCCTGCTCGAGCTCGTGCCGGAGAGGGGGGCGATGACTCTCGTCTCGCCACCGGAGCTCGCGTTCACGTCCACCGCATTCGCGGCGGTCGTGCTCGGCCTGGACGATGCACGGCCGTTGCAGCGCGTGCGGATCGCCGTCGGGGATGCGAAGAGCGGATGGCGGGTCGTCGCCAGCCACGACGCGCCCTTCACCATGACCAGCGCCGGAGTCGCGATCATGATCGATGCCGGGAACGGGCGCGGCACCTTCGAACGAATGCGGGTGGAGCTGACCTTCGCTGACGGCGCGCGGGCGAACCTCACCCGGATCGCGCTCTGGCCCGCCGCGACACCGATCTTCCGTTCACCGAAGACGGCAGCGCGCTGAGCGCGTTTTCAT
This sequence comes from Casimicrobiaceae bacterium, assembly GCA_040006895.1. Lineage (GTDB taxonomy): Bacteria > Pseudomonadota > Gammaproteobacteria > Burkholderiales > Casimicrobiaceae > CAIWHR01. The sequence goes on from JBDTWB010000062.1 coordinate 3,726, forward strand.
CCACCTTTCCACCGGAGTCCGAACATGGTCCCTGTCGCCAATCCCGAGCAGAGCGCTATCCACGTCGGCGTGGTGGGCCTGGGGGCCATGGGTCGCGGCATGGCAGGCTCGCTGCGACGCGCCGGTTACACCGTCCACGTCTGCGACGTGCGCACCGAGGCTGCGGAAGCCTTCGCCGCGGAAGGCGGCGTCACGTGCCGGAGCCCGGCCGAGCTCGCGACGCACTGCGAGGTGATCGTCAGTGTGGTGGTCAACGCTGCCCAGACCGAAAGCGTGCTGTTCGGTGACGACGGGGCGGCAGCCCGCATGCAGCCGGGAAGCCTGTTCGTCATGTGCTCGACCGTGGATCCCAACTGGTCGGTGGCCATGGAGGCGCGCCTCGCCGCGCAAGGCGTGCTGTATCTCGACGCTCCGATCTCCGGCGGCGCCGCCCGCGCGGCCTCCGGCGAAATGACGATGATGACGGCGGGACGGCCCGACGCCTATGCCAAGGCCGGCGGGATGCTCGACGCCATGGCGGCGAACGTCTATCGACTCGGAGATCGGGCCGGCAACGGCAGCAAGGTCAAGATCATCAACCAGCTCCTCGCCGGGGTGCACATCGCTGCGGCCGCGGAGGCGATGGCACTGGGGTTGCGCGAAGGCGTCGACGCCAATGCGCTCTACGAGGTGATCACCCACAGCGCCGGCAACAGCTGGATGTTCGAGAACCGCATGGCGCACGTGCTCGCCGCCGACTACACCCCGTTGTCGGCGGTCGACATCTTCGTCAAGGACCTCGGCCTCGTGCTCGATACCGCCCGGGCCAGCAAGTTTCCGCTGCCGCTCTCGGCGACTGCACACCAGATGTTCATGCAGGCCTCGGCGGCCGGCCACGGCCGCGAGGACGATGCGGCGGTGATCAAGATCTTTCCGGGGATCACCCTGCCGGGTCCAGCCTAGGCAGCGACGCACGCCGTCCGGGCGCGCTTCGCGCGCGACCGGGCTTCCGGCGTCCCACGCACCAAGTGCGCGCTTCGTATTCAGGAACGCGCCGCGCCGGTCTCGTCCGCCTAGCCCCGTGGCAGTCCGCGGGTGGAGCACTTCAGCGCCCGAGCCCAGTTGCGATGCCGGCTCGGTGGCGAGGCAAAGGGCGCGTGTGACGCAGGCGTGTGCGTACCGGTGCTAGCGTGCGGGCGCAGCGTCGGGGAGCTTCGCAGCGTAACGGGCCAGGATTTCGCCGTTCTTCTGCATCATCTCGGCGTGCATCTGCAACTGCAGTTTCTCGTTGCCTGCCGGCAGGCGCGGCAAGCCCCGTCCGGCCGATGCAGCGCCGGCCCCCATGACGCCGCCGCGGCCGATCATCTCGCGGCACATGTCCATCATGGGCATTCCCCCGCCCATCATGCCTTGCCGCATACCGCCCATCATGCGGTGGTGATCAGCATCGTCATCGGGCGTGCCGTGATGGCGCTTCATCATTTCGGCGTGAGCATCGCCGCCGGCCGTGCCGGGCGGCGCCATCATGCCGCCACGCGTCGGACCACCCTGCATCATTGCCCCGCCGCCCATCATGTCCCGCGACGCCCTGTCGTCGGTATCCCGCGGCGAATCTGCCGCGATCGCCACCGCCCCGCCGCCGAACAACACTACCAACGCCACTGCCAAAAATCGCTGCTTGAGCTGCATGGTGTCTCCTCCGGGAATCGTAAGGTTCATCGGGCGCGTACCGCCCGGGGGGCGCTGCCCTATTGGGTGGCGGCAACGCGGAAAGGTTCTCGCGCCTTCCGGGCCGTGGCCTGATTCGCGCCCGCCCGCTGCCCGGGCGGAACAGCGTGGTCCGGGATTCGCTTCGCGGCAATGCGGCTGTCCGCTTCCTGCAGCGGATGTGCTCTAGCGCGGCGGAAGGTCAGGGCTGCCCGCCGGCAGCGGTTTGCGTTCGAGGTCCGCGATGAGTTGCTGCATCTCCGCGATCTCCTTGACCTGGGCCGCGACGATGCCGTCGGCGAGCTTGCGCACCCGCGGGTCGCGGATATGCGCACGCTTGCTGGTCATGATCGCGATCGAATGATGCGGGATCATGGCCTTCATGTAGGAAACGTCCTCGACCGTCGCCTGGCTCCGCACCAGCCAGAGGGCGACGCCGAACGCGAGGATGCTGCCGACGACGATCGCAGTGTTCTTGCGACCATCCTTGTACATCGACAGCATGAACGCGAGCATGATCACGGCCATCGTAGCACCCATCACCACGGCCATGTACGCCCGTGTCTCGCTCCACGTGACGTGCTCCAGCGCATAGGTATTGAGATACATCAGGCCGAACATCACGATGGTCGAAGTCACGATCATCGCGCCGAAGCGTGCATAGCTCATCGATTGCTCCTTGATGCGCAGGAAGCGGGCTGATCCGGTGGCCCGCGTCCGGCAGCCGGGGTTGGTGAAGGCTCTACCACGCTCGCGTGGGAAGCACGTGCTCTGCCCCGATAGAAGCCCGGAGTTTCCCGGACAGGACGTCATACTCGAAGCAGTCCCCGTGCCAACTGGCAAGTCACCCCACCCGTCCCGTACGCCCAGGTCCGGGATGACGCCAATGTAATGGCGGGTTACATACGTGGCAGTAAAACTTTCCGGCGCGACCGCACGAACGACACTGGACCTTGGTGCATGCCGCGCCGCGCGGCGCCAAGTGAGGATGTTTCGGGGTTACGCGGGTGCAGCGTGCAGCGCTTCCGCTCGCGGAGGTGGTCAATGCCGCGACAGGGTCACCCCGGCACGTCAGCTGCAGGCAACGACAGTACGAAGCGCGTACCCTTCGCATCGGACATCACGTCGATGGATCCGCCGTGCGCAACGACGATGGCCTTGGTGATGGCGAGGCCAAGGCCGGCGCGATCACCCAGGCGGTTGCGCGCCGGGTCGACCATGTAGAACCTGTCGAACAGGCGCGGGAGGTGCGCCGCCGGAATGGGGGCGCCGAGGTTGGCGATGCCGACCTCCACCACCGAGTCCACGACGCGGATCACGATATCGACCCTGCTCGACGCAGTCGCGTGGCGGATGGCATTGGACAGCACATTGCTCAACCCCCGCCGCAGCATGGCCCGGTCGCCGCGAACAACTCCATCGCCCGTAACTTCGAAGCGCAACTGCCGGGACTCGGCGAGCGCATCGTAGAACTCGAGCAACGCCATCGTCTCGGCGCGTATGTCGACCCGCGCGGCCTCCGGCAGGAGCAGCCCCGCGTCGGTCTTGGCGAGGAAGAGCATGTCGGTGGTCATCCGGGCGAGTCGCTCGTATTCCTCCATCGCCGCGTAGATGGTCTCGCGGTACTCCTCGGCCGACCGCGCGCGCGACAACGCCACCTGCGCCTGGGTCATCAGCGCGCCAATCGGCGTGCGCAACTCATGGGCGAGATCCGAAGAAAATTCGTGCAGCCGCCGAAACGACTCGCCCAAACGGTTGAGCATTGCATTGAACGACCTGCCGAGCTCGGTGAGTTCGGGCGGCAGGCCGGCGACGGCGATGCGGTCGTCGAGGCGATCCGCGGAGATGCGCGACGCGAGCGATGAGAAGGACCGCAAGGGTTGAATGCCTACGCGCACGGCCAACCAGCCGAGGAGCACGGCGGCGAGCGTGCCTACCAGCAGCGACAACAGCACAATCCCCGCGAGCCGCGCCATGAACATCCGATGGTGCTCGATCCCCAGGGCGAGCTCGGCGCGCAGGCGCGGGTGGACGGGGTCGGAGGTCGCGAGGTCGAAGGTAGTGGTGCGGAACTCGCGGTCACCGACCGCGACCAGCGCAACGGCGAGGCCGTCGACCACACCCTGCTCCAGCACGTGACGATTTTCCGCGCTCGGCACCGATGGGTGATCGGGCCAGGTCAGCACCGGTACGCCGTCGGGCGTGGCAATGGCAAGAGCGAGATTGGAATGCCCGATCAAGGCATCGCGTAGCCGCTCACGCAATCGATCGAGGTCATCGGCCGCCCGCACCTGCCCGGCGAGATTGCGGACCAGCTCGACCTTACCCGTTAGCTCGATGACGTCTTCGTGCAGGAAGTGCGCGCGCACCGCCGTGTACAGCACGTAGCCGAACAGCGCGAGCACCATTCCCGAGGCGATCGCGAACAGCAGGGTGAGGCGGAGCGTGAGCGAACGCGGCATCCGGGACTAGTCCGCGCGCCGATGCAGCCGTTGCCAGCTGGCTATGGGTAGCGCCGGCCCAGACGCCAGTCGGGTGGCCAGGCGCAGTACGGGGACCCGCCCGAGCGGCCTTCCGCATGCACCTGCGAGATCAGCGCGGTCGCCGCGTGGCGCACCGACTCGCCATAGCTCGCCACCGCGTTCAGCGCAGCGCGACACGCCCGCTCCGGCGTGGCCGTCTTCGCACCGGCGGCAAAGGCGCGCTCGGCCTCGCCGTGCTCGCCGGTGAGAGCGCTCGCCACCCCGAGCGATACCCAATCCTCGAGCCGCCCCGCGCGCTCCTGGCCAACGCGGCCCCGCAGGGCATGGATAGCGAGCAGCCGCGCCGAGCGTGCCTCCGGCCGTTCCTGCTTCAAGTAGTAGAACGCCAGATTGCCGGCGATCTCGACGTCGTCCGGATTGGCCGCGAACGCGCGCCGCTCCAGCGCGAGCGCCGCGGTGGGATCCTGGCTGGTCCAGAACGCCCGGCTCGCCGCGTCGTTCAAGCGCCGCGCCAGCGCGGGATCGGGGTCCCGAGACTGGACCGGCGGACCTTCTGAAGACAGCGGCGGCCTCGGCGGCGCGAAGCCCGCGGCCACGCCGGCACGATGCTGCACGGCATCGCCAGGGCGTGGGGGCGAGACAGAGAGCGACGTCGCAGCCAGCGAGGAATCGGGTGGAATCGCATGGCGTGGATCGCCTGCGATGCGTGCCGTTACCGCCCCTGCAGGGGGAATGGGGATCGCCGGCACGTCCGTCCCGACCGCGACCTTCGGCGGCGGCTCGAGACTGGCGCGAGCCCTCGTTTGGGACAGGACGGGAAAAGGCTGCGGCACGTTCACTGCAATGGACGGGGCCGTCTGGGGCAGTCGTGGTACCGGTGCCAGGGCGAGCGTCGGACCGGGCCGTCGCGCGGGTCCGAGCGGTCGCGGCAGCACCAGGTTCTGGGCGGTCAGAGCCGGCAGACGCGCCGCGGCGGCGGACCGATTGCCGTCCGCCTCCGGCGTTGCCTGGGCCGGGTCGGATGCCGGCGGCTGGGATACCGGAGCTTCCCGCGTGGCACCGCGCGCACCGCCGGTTGCGAAGGATTGCTTCGCCCCTCGTGGGTTGGAACGCGATGGGTCGGCACTCCCCTTGTGCGACCACCATGGCAGCGGCAACGACAACGCCACAACCATCGCCAGTCCGAGCGCCGCAGCGCCCCCCAGAAGTCCCATCACGACACCGGGCCGCTCCAGGCGATCGAGTGCCGACGCGGCGGCGCGGCGCGCAGGAATCTCGCGGAAAGGGGAATGATCGAGGGGGTTCGGCATGACGTAGGTGCAGCAACCACAAGCTCCGCAGTGGTTGTACCTTGCTCGTGCGACGCGTGTCTGTCGGCATCATTGCAATGTGAGGTAGGAGCGGGCCGACGCCGGCGTGGCTCAGCTTTCCTCGATCACGTAGCCCATGCCGCGCACGGTGCGGATGAGTTTCACTTCGAACGCGTCGTCGACCTTCGCCCGGAGCCGCCGGACCGCCACCTCGATCACGTTGGTGTCGCTGTCGAAGTTCATGTCCCAGACCTGGGATGCGATCAACGACCGGGGCAGGACTTCGCCGCGGTGGCGCAACAAGAGCTCGAGCAGTCCGAATTCCTTCGGTGTGAGGTCGATCCGCTTTCCACCCCGGGTAACGCGACGCCTGGTGAGACTGAGCTCGAGATCCGCCGCACGCAGCACCTCGGGCTCGAGGCTTCGGCCGCGGCGCAACAAGGTCCGCACCCGCGCCAGCAGCTCCGCGAAGGCAAACGGCTTGACCAGGTAGTCGTCGGCACCCTGTTCGAGACCATGCACTCTGTCGTCGACGTGGTCGCGCGCCGTCAGGAACAGGACTGGCATGTGCTTCCCCGCGGCGCGCACGCCTCGCAGTACGGTCCACCCGTCGAGTTCCGGGAGATTGATGTCGAGGATGACGAGGTCGTAATCACTGCCGGTGGCGAGATGCAGACCGTCGGTGCCGGAGCGGGCGAGGTCGACCACGAAGCCGGCCTCGACCAGCCCCTGGCGAACGTAATCACCCGTCTTGCGGTCATCCTCCACGATCAGCAGCCGCATGCGCACCTCCTTGAAGGGCGCAATTCTGAGGGCAGTGGACGCTCTGGTCAGATACATGACCGAAATGTAATGCAACGGTCAGGCTTCTGCCGGGACCCCCACCGCACAATGCACCAGCCTCGAAAACCGCTCGGAACGCCATGCCGCACCTGTTGAGATTACTGCCGCTCGCCGCTGTCATGTCCATCCTCCCGGCATACGCCCAGGACGTCGCCACGACGCCGCCGGCGATGTCCTCAAAGCCAGCGTATACGTCCGCGTTCGATGGCTACCGCGGCTTTGCCGACCAGCCGGTCGAATCCTGGCGGGCCGCCAATGATCTCGTGGGCCGGATCGGGGGGTGGCAGGCCTATGCCCGCGAAACGCGCCCCCCGGCGCCGTCTTCGGGGCAAGCCGCCTCCGCCGGGCCCAGCGCCACGCCACCCCTGCCGGCGACCGGCAGCGCGCAGGGCGCTGCCGCAACCCCGAAGCCGGGCGGCGCTGCGCATGCGCACTGACCGTGCCCTGTCGCGACGCAAGCCACTCTGGACCGGGGTCGGCATGTCCATGCTGCTCGCGGGTTGCGCCACGACCGCGATCGACGGCAATTTCAGGGCAGCGGAGGAGATCACGCGTGACCGCCTCGGCGCGGAGGTCAAGTGGCTCACCACCGATGATGCCCGGCGCGTCGCGCGCACTACGACCGACGATCTGCTCGCGCGTCCGCTCGACGCCGACGGCGCGGTGCAGATCACCCTCGCCTACAGCCCGGCGGTGCAGGCCTTGCTGTTCGAGCGCGCTGCCGACGCCGCGCGGATCACCCAAGGCACCCGCCTGCCGAACCCGGTACTGACGTTCGAGCGCCTGCTGCGCCAGGAACCAGGCGTGCGCGAGCTCGAGATCACCAGGATGCTCGCCGTATCCATCGGCGATCTGCTGCTGCTGCCATCGCGGCTGCGCGTCGCGGAATACCGACAGGCCGAAACGCGCGCCCGTCTCGCGGGAGACGTCGTCACGGCCGCGACTACGGCGCGCCAAGCCTGGGTGCGTGCGGTGGCCGCGCAGCAAATGCTGCAATACGTGCAGCAGGTGAAGGCAGCGGCGGATGTTTCCGCCGAACTGGCGCGACGGATGCAAGCCGCAGGCAACTTCAGCAAGCTGCAGCGCGCGCGCGAGCAGGTCTTTGCGGCCGAGGCCGTCGCCGAACTCGCGCGAGCGCAGCAGGTTGCTCGCAGCACCCGCGAGGCGCTAGTGAGGACTCTTGGGCTCGACAGCGCGCAGGCGCAAACGCTGCAACTCCCGGATCGCCTCCCGGACCTGCCGAAGACAACCCGGGACGAGGCCGCGGTGCTCGAGGCCGCGTTCGAGCAACGCGTCGACGTCCGCGTCGCGCGCGCCGGCCTCGAAGCCACGGCACGCGAGCAGGGACTCACTAACGTCGCGCGTTTCGTCGATGGCTTGCACCTCGCCGGCGTGCGCACGAGCGAGACCGGGCTTCCGGTCAAGAAGGGTTACGAGTTCGAGGTAGCCCTGCCGATTTTCGACCTTGGCAATGCGACGCGCGCCGGTGCGCAGGCCACCTACATGGCGGCTTTGAACCGGACCGCGCAAATCATGGTCGACGCCGCTTCGCAGGTGCGGGAGATCTATGGCGCCTATCGCACCACGGCCGATCTCGCTCGCCACTACCGGGACGAGATCGTTCCCCTGCGCAAGGCCATCGCGGAGGAGAACGTGCTGCGCTACAACGGCATGCTGATCGGCGTATTCGAGCTCCTTGCCGACGCGCGCGCGCAGACCGCGACCGTGGTGCAGGCAATCGCGGCCCAGCGCGACTTCTGGCTCGCCGACGCGGCGCTGCAGGCCGCCCTGATCGGCCAGCCGGTGATGATGGCGCCGATGGAGGCGAGTGCCGCCAGTGCACCGGCCGCAGGCGCGGGTCATTGATTGAAAAGGCAAGCGTGAAAGCGAATCGACGTGGATTTCTGCTCGGCGCCATGGGTTCGGTGGGCGTGGCAGCCGTGAGCCGGGTGGCGATGGCAGCGCTGCCGGAGCCCGTGCTCCAGGAGAAGCCCGACACCATGCCGCCCTTGGTGCCGCCTACGGGGCGGCCCTACAACCCGGTGGTGACGCTCAACGGCTGGACCCTGCCATGGCGCATGAACGGCGGCGTGAAGGAGTTCCACCTCGTCGCCGAACCGGTGGTGCGCGAGATGTCGCCAGGGTTCAAGGCCCACCTGTGGGGTTACAACGGCCAGTCCCCCGGGCCGACCATCGAGGTGGTCGAGGGCGATCGCGTGCGCATCTTCGTGACCAACAAGCTGCCGGAGCGCACGTCCATCCACTGGCACGGACAGCGCCTGCCCAACGGCATGGACGGTGTCGCAGGATTGACGCAGCCGGCGATCGAACCCGGCAAGACCTTCGTCTACGAATTCGTGGCGCGCCGGCCAGGCACCTTTATGTACCACCCGCATTCCGACGAGATGACCCAAATGGCCATGGGCATGATGGGGTTCTGGGTCACGCACCCGCGCGCCCGGCATCCCCTGATCGACGACGTTGCGCGTGACTTCTGCTTCCTGCTCAATGCCTACGACATCGAGCCCGGCAGCTACACGCCGAAGATCATGACCATGCTCGACTTCAACCTGTGGAGCTGGAACAGCCGGATCTTTCCCGGCATCGATTCGCTCAACGTCCGTCTCGGCGACCGTGTCCGCGTGCGAATGGGCAACCTCACCATGACCAACCATCCGATGCATCTGCACGGGCACGAGTTCACGGTGACCGGCACCGACGGCGGCCCGACACCGCGCAGCTCGCGCTGGCCGGAAGTCACGGCCGACATCGCTGTCGGGCAGATGCGCCAGATCGAATTCGTTGCCGACGAAGAGGGTGACTGGGCATTCCACTGCCACAAGAGTCATCACACCATGAACGCGATGGGCCACGACGTGCCCACCATGATCGGCGTCGAGCACCGCGGCGTGGTGCAGGCGATCAACCAGCTCATTCCGGACTACATGGTCATGGCCGAGCGCGGCATGGGCGACATGACCGAAATGGAGATGCCGATTCCCGACAACACCGAGCGCATGATGGGCGGTGCCGGTCCGTTCGGCTCGGTCGAGATGGGCGGAATGTTCAGCGTGGTCAAGGTGCGGCGGGACCAGGCACCCGGAGATTATAAGGATCCCGGCTGGTACCAGCATCCTGCCGGCACCAACGCCTACGAATGGACGGGCGCCACCGCCGAGCCGGCCCGCTTCAAGTCCGAGGGCGGGCAATCGATGCCCGCCGTGGGACGCGCCGACACGCCCATCGAAGTACAAGTCCGCAAGCCAAGCGGCACGGGTCACGCCGCACATTGATTCTGCCCACCGGGCAGCAACCCACCGCAACACTTTTTCTGGAGACGAGACTTTGAAGAAATTTACCTGGATAGCCGCTGCCGGGCTCTTGATGGTTTCAGGCTGGGCCGCCGGACATGGCGACGAGGGACACGACAAGGCCGCGGCGCCGGTGAAAAAAGAACAGACCGCATGGGGCGTCGCCGGCGACCCGAAAGCGGTCAAGAAGACCATCGAGATCAGAATGCTCGACTCGATGCGCTTCACACCCGACGTGGTGAACGTCAGACAAGGTGACACCGTGCGCCTCAAGCTTGCGAACCACGGCAAGATCATGCACGAGCTGGTGCTCGGCACCAAGCAGGCGCTCGACGAACATGCCGCGCTGATGGTCAAATTTCCGGGCATGGAGCACGCGGAAGCGCACATGGCCCATGTCGCTTCAGGCAAGACCGGCGAGATCGTCTGGACCTTCAACCGTCCGGGCGAGTTCGACTTCGCCTGCCTCATTCCCGGTCACTACCAGGCAGGCATGGTGGGCACGATCAAAGTCGCCGCACGCTGATTGCGGTCCAGTGCGCACACCGTGCGCCCGAGCACAAAGGGCTTTCCATCCGCTTCATTACCGACGAGCGAGGCATGACATGAGGACGATTGCAATGATTCTGGCCCTGGGCGCGGCAGCAGCCGCACCCGCGTATGCCACCGAAAAGCCGGCGGGCGCACCCGCCGGAAGTAACCCCACGGCGACGCCTGCAGCAGCCCAGGAGATGACCGAAGGCGAAGTGCGCAAGGTCGACAAGGATGCCAAGAAGATCACGATCAAGCACGGCGAGATTGCCAATCTCGGCATGCCGCCGATGACAATGGTGTTTCAGGTCAAGGATCCCGCGGCGCTCGCGCAGCTGAAGCAAGGCGACAAGATCCGGTTTCGCGTCGAGAAGGAGGGCAGCTCGATGGTCGTGACCCAGCTCGAGCCAGCGAAGTAAGGCCGGCACTGTCGGCACTTCAGCCGACCGGATAATGGGGCCCGAGGTTCCGCTTTCCAGGCGTTTCATCGGTTGGCCGATGACGGCTTCGGGCGTCGTCGAGGGCGTATCAGTTGCGGCGAGGCGTCCCGTAACAACGCAGCGGCAGCGGGTGGCAGCGTTGGTTGCAGCGCGCCACGGTGCTGACCCGGGCCGGACCGCGGCATTACGTTTACCTTCGAAAGGACGACACCATGGACTCGCCGCGTCGTTTCCTATGGGCTCGACACACTTCCTGCGGACTCGATCTGCCCGCCGTCGGCGATGAAGTCGGCGTCACCGGGCGTCGAGCACCGCGCGTCGCCCGCCTCGTCGGGGCGTGCGCTGCACTTCTCGCGACCTTCGCTGTCGGCTGCTGCAGGCGGCGCGACCTGAGTCGCGACCACTCGCGCGCTCATCCGAGCCGCGTTGCCGGTCAGCGCCCGCCCCCGAAGTGCGATGGCCTGGGTCGTACGCGCCTCCGGCCGGTCCGCTTGAGTGCCTGCGCTTCGACGGGAAGCACGTCCACATCGGCACGTCGATTCTGGATTGCCGCACTCATGCTGGGTGCGGCATCGCTCGCGCATGCCGACGTGATCCCGATCACCTGGGACGCAGCCGGGCGATTCGAGCAGCGCTTCGACGTCGCTCCCGGAAAGTTCGCGGAGGCCTGCGAGCGGCTACGCTCGGGCACGACGGTCGAATGGCGCTTCGAAACGACCGCGCCGGCGGATTTCAACATCCACTACCATGCCGGCGAGGCGGTCGTGACGCCGGCGCAGGAAACGCAGGTGCAGCGCGCCCACGGCACCTTGCGGGTTGCGTCCGATCAGGACTATTGCTGGATGTGGAGCAACAAGGGCGCCGTTCCGATTTCGACAACGCTATCCCTCGGACAAGGTCGCTGACGCCGCACGGGTCCTCACGCCGGGCTGGCCCCGCAACCCCTCCTCTCGCAAAGAATCCATTGATCGAAACCACGCCCACTCGAGCGAATGTCGTCAACACCCTCGGCCGCTGGATCGTGATCACGACCCTCCTGCATCTGGCCTGGGAAGTCGTGCAGCTGCGGCTCTATACCCTGGCAGACTCAGGCGACCTGGGCGAGATCGCATGGGCCATCGCACACTGCACGGCCGGCGACGCGATAATCTCGGCCGCTACGTTTGGGCTCGTGGCAGCGGTCTTCCGCGCCTGGAACTGGCCAGCCATGGCTCCTGTCGCGGGCGGCGCCCTGCTCATCGTGGCCGGCGTCGCCTACACCGCGTTCAGCGAATGGCGCAATGTCTACGGCCTGGGCTCATGGGCCTACGCCCAGACGATGCCGCTGGTCTTCGGCATTGGCGCGGCGCCCCTGCTCCAATGGATCATCGTGCCGCTCGCGACCCTGCTCCTGCTCCGGCGGTATCCGACACCGCGCATCGGAACGGGCCGCCGCTCCGGCTAGCGACGCATCCTTGCCGGCGTCGCCGGCATCCGGTGACCGATGCACCCTGTCGGGCGCGCCATGCGCTTCAAGTCGCTGCCGGTGACCGGCCGAGACCACGCCCGCCACTGGTGGGTGCCGGCTCAGGCTGCCAGCTCGTGCAGGGGCGCATCCACCAACCGCTCGGCTCGCTTCGCCAGGGTGCCGTCGGGCCGGCGCCAGGCGTCGCGCTGGCGACCGAACGGCAGCATCAAGACCGTACCCAGTGCGGTATCGGCGCCGGGTCCATAGGCCGGAATGCCGATCATGATCCGCTGCTGGGGCACGTTCAAGCGCAGCGTCCGGTGCAGCCGGTCCCACCAGTTGAACACCACGGAAAAGTTGGAGCGGTTCTCGGACGGGACTTCCGAATGATGGATGCCATGCATGCGCGGCGTGACCAGCACGCGGATCAGGATGCGCTCGAGCCGGAAGGGCAATCGAACGTTGCTGTGCTGGAAGAGCGTGCTCGCCTGAAAGATGATCTCGTACGTGGCGACGATCAGCGGCGACGCACCGATCAGCACGATTTGCACCATTCGGAACGCCGCGGACAGCGCAACCTCGCCGTAGTGAAAGCGGAACGCCGTCGACACGTCGAGGTCCGGATCGATGTGATGGACCAGGTGAAACCGCCACAGCCACGGGACGCGATGGTTGGCCATGTGCCAGAAATAGAACGTCAGATCGAGCAGCAGCACCCCGACGACCAATGCCAATGCCGGAGGCAGGTCGATCCACTGCAAGAGTCCGACGCGCAGGATCGCGACGTGCTGCAGTCCACTTGCGATCGCCGGTTTGACCAGCGCGAAGGCCGTGCCGACGGCAAGTGCCGTGATCGCGGCGTTGAGGATCAAGCGGCGCAGCATGGCGTGCTTCTGAACACGCAACGGATGGCGGCGCTCGAGCACGAGCAGGACGACGACAAGCCCCGCAAGGGCGAGCACCACCAAGGTCGGATTCATCGCAACGCTGGTCACGTCCTGAGGGCTCCAGGTCCGAACCAGCAATTGCGCATCATGCCGCCGTCCTCGTGCTCGAGGTTATGGCAGTGGTACATGAACAGCCCCGCCTCGGTCGGTGTGACGCCCAGGCGCACACGCTCTCCCGGGAACACGAGGACGGTGTCCTGGTACCCCGCGTCGACCAGTCCGTTGCGCAGGTCGTCGGGGGCGCCGGCGCTGCGCTCAATCACCCGGAACCGGACGCCGTGGACGTGCATCGGGTGGGGCATGGACATTCCGCCCATCTCGTTGGAAAAGCTCCAGATCGTTTCCTCGTCCAGGGGCAATCGCTCGTCGCCGGCAACCGCATCCATCTGGAAGACGCGACCGTTGAGCGTGCCTTGCATCATCTGGAATGCGAGTCGGGTATGCACGGGGCTGGCCGCGCGCCCCGAAGCAGGCAGGTCCGGAAGGCGCAGCGAAGCGCTCGCGACAGCGGGCCCGGCGTTGATCACGAAGCGCGCGACGTGCAGTTGCTCGCCCTGGGCGCCACCGCCCATCATGCCTCCCATCATGCCGCGGCCCATCATCCCTCGCATCATCCCGCCCATGCCGCCGGGATCGTCGAAGGTCTCACTCATCAGCATGACCTCGCGCGCGCCAGCGCGCTCGCCGAAGTCTGCAAGCACTTCGATACGCTGGAACGGCGCCAGGACCACGTAGGGGTGACTCCGGACCCCCTCGGCACGGCTGAACATGCCATTGCCCGCGGCGACCACCCGCATCGGCCTTCCATCCGACCACGCGAGCTTGTAGATCCGGGCATTCGAGACATTGGCAAGCCGCAACCGATAGGTTTGCGGTGCCACCTTGAAGGCGGCATCGCGCATGCCGTTGACCAGCACCGTGTCGCCCAGCACGCCGTTCATGCTGTCCATCATCGTGCGCTTGTAGACGAACTGGTTGCCGCGATCGAACCGGCGGTCCTGGATGACCAGCGCGACTTCGCGCTCTGGTGGCGGCAGCCCGGCTGCCGCTTCCTCGTCGTCACGCACGATCAGCAGTCCGGCGAGGCCTCGGTAGACCTGGCCTCCGGTGCGCCCGTGCGGGTGCGGGTGGTAGAGATACGTTCCGGCCGGGTTGCGGACGGTGAAATCGTAGCCGTAGCTGCGCCCGGTCGCGACGGCAAAGCGCGGATGTCCGTCGGCACGATCAGGCACGATCATGCCGTGCCAGTGCACGATACTCGGTTCGTCGATGTGGTTGATGAACTCGATGCGCACCCGCTCGCCACGCCGAAGCTCGAGAGTCGGACCCAGATACCCTGTAGACGGGACGACGGCGTCCGCACGACCGGCAATCACTTCGGCGGTAAACCGGAGTACGTCGGTCGAGGGGCCGGGCGCGATCGGAACACGCCCGCGCGCAGCGGTCAGGCGGATCACGACGTCGGATGGCGTGGCTGCAAGCGCCGAGCGCCAGCCGACCGGAACCAGGCCCACCCCCGCGGCGCCTACCAGCGTTTGCAATGCCCGCCGGCGATTCCAACCGGTTCTATTTGCTTCGGCAGCGGGGAAGGATCGTCTCATGGTTTCGCAGGCGGAAGTATTGTCGGATCGTCGCGATGACTTCTGGGCGATCCCATGCGGCGGGCCCGGTGAATCGAGCGACCTCGCGACCCTTCACGTCGATTAACAGCGTGGCCGGGACGCCGAGGATGCCGAGCTTGGTCTGTGCTTCCGCGGTGGCATCGACGTAGATCGCAGGCGCTCGATCAGTTCGAGTTCGACCGCCTGCCGCACCTCAATCGCGCCCTCGTTCACGATCTCGCCACTGGCCGCTATCTCACCGAGCGTGCCCCCGTGCTCATCGTCGGCCCTGCGGCACCGGCAAGGCTATCTCGCGCAAGCCCTCGGCCACAGCGCCGTGCGCCAAGGCGTCAACGTGGTCTTCGCCACTTGCGCCAATCTCACCTCGAGCCTGAACGCGGCGCGCGCCACCGGCGGTTAGGAACACAAGCTCGCCAATCTCGCCCGGTCCATTGTTGATCATCGATGACTCGGACTCAAGCCGCACGTCCACCGGCCGACGAGGATCTGCACGAGCTGATCCCTGAACGCAACGAGACCACTTCCACCATCGTCCCCAGCAACCTCGATCTTCCCGAATGGGACCAGGCTTTCCCAGCCAACCGGCTGCTCGGCTCGGCCACCCTGGATCGCTTGCGACAACGCGTACTGCCTTGTCCGCGATGGGACTTCCTATCGCGCACGAAAGCTTTGCCGGCGACGACAAGGCACGGCTCAAATCCTCGCATCCTTAACCTAGCAAAGGTGTCCGTCCATCCCGCCGAATGCTGGCGCCTACGTGCCAGCCAACCCGGCCCTTTACGCCGGAAGGTGACATCACCAGCGGCGGATGGAAGCAGGCGGCAAATTCTCGATTTGAACTGTCTTAAAACGGGGCCAACGTCGCATACCAGAAAAGTCCAGTTCGTGCTATCCACCGGGGGGAGCTTACGGCTTCCCCTCATCCTTTACGTTGGAATATTCTACGAGCTGGCGCCATCGACCCGTACCAGGAATAAACATCGGAACCCGTCGCTGATATGTGCGGTATTCCTCACCGAACAGCGCAAGCATCCGCTTTTCTTCACTGCGCGCGAGCAAACCGTAGACCAATACGATGATTGGAAACAAGCCCAAGGAGAACAGCGTCGGCCAATGCACGACACCCTCGCAGAAGAGTCCAATAAACAGTCCGGTGTATTGCGGATGCCTTACCAGGCTATATAAGCCGGCTATTGCGAGCCGCTTCTGCTGATGCGCGCGATACAGCTCGCGCCAACCTTGGATAAAAATCCCGATACCCACAAACAGTAGTCCATAGCCTAGCACCGTCAAATCATCATACCCAGCTCCCGTATGCCAAGCTGTTCATGGCCGCTTCTGCCGTCACGGGAAGTCAACAATCAGATAGAACAGGTAAGACCGGCCAGAATCTCGATCGCCTGGCAACACCAGATCACTTTGCGGCGTCATGGCACGGTTTCGTTCATATCCATCGAGAATGGCACGAACATTGGCCGAAATACCTGCGAGAACATGAAAATAGATACGTCATCACCCCGTTGAGTTGCGGCGCATCGAACTTGAATAGACTACAGCACACCCATCAACGATGGAACTCAAACAGCAAACGGATTGCTGCGACCGGGATCGCCTCCTTGCGCAGGGCGCGCGCTATGTCGCTACTCCCAAGACAGACAATCCAGTGCCGGCTCTTGAAGCTTGCTGTCGCAGAGAAATACATGAGATATCGATCCGTGGGGCGGCTGGAGATCGCCGGTCATAACCAGCCATTCCTGAACCCCGCCCGCCGCAGGCCCGCGACGACATAGGGGCAACGCCGCATCAACCGCCAGACCAATCCCGAACGGTAGTTCTCGATCATTGAGATGTTGGGTCCCTGATTGAGGGCGTAATGCACGCGGCATACCCAGCCCGATG
>JBDTWB010000063.1:0-20167 GCA_040006895.1 Casimicrobiaceae bacterium
CGCCCACCCCCTCCCGAGGAGGGGGCGAGCGCCTTGGGACGGCCCCGCGGCGCTCATGGGGTGCTGTGTTGCAGATGTTTGGGTAGCGAGCCGCCGCCGGCCAGCCGGCTGCGCTGCTTGCGCAGGTCGGCGAAGCGCATGATGGCGTCGACCAGATCGTCCGCAGTCGAGAGCTCGAGGGCGTCCACTCCTGCTTGCATGAAGGCGCTGCGCAACTCGAGCTCGCGGGCCCGCGCGGCCTCCGCGAAGCGCTTGCGAAACGACCGATCGTGGGTGTCGACGAAGAGCTGCTCGCCGGTTTCGGCGTCCTGGATCACCAGCATGCCGAGGTCGGGCAGTTCCATCTCCAGCGGATCGTAGAGCCGCACGGCGATGACCTCGTGGCGACGCGCCAACTGGGCAATTGCGCGCGCCCAGTCTGGTGCGCTGATGAAGTCGGAGACCACGAACACCAGCGAGCGCCGCTTGATCGCTTGCGCGGCGGTGCGCAGGAACGCGCCGAGGTCGGTCGGGGTGGTCGTCATGGCGCGCGCGCGGGTGGTCATGGCATGCAGCAGGTGCAGAACGTGCCGCCGCCCGCTGCGGGGCATGATCACGGTGTCGACCTCGGAGCCGTAGAACAGCGCCCCCACGCGGTTGCCGTGGCGGGTGAGGAGCCGTGCGAGCACGGTGACGAACTCCGCCGAGACCGATTGCTTGCGCACCGCCTGCGAGCCGAAGTCGACCGAGGGGGAAAGATCGAGCAGGAACCACGCCTCGACTTCGCGCTCCTCGTTGTACTCCCGCACGTAGGGCGTCTGCAGCCGCGCGGTGACGTTCCAGTCGATATGGCGCACGTCATCGTTGTACTGGTACTCGCGCAAGTCGGCGAGATCCAGTCCGAAGCCGCGGAAGAGCGTGCGGTAGTCCCCGTGCAGCACGCCGTCGAGCCGACGCATCACCGTCCACTCGAGGCGGCGCAGTACGTGCTCAGGACCGGGCGGCGACGCGGACATGGGTGTCGAGGGGCTTGTCGGGGGCGCGTACATTCTCCATCACCCGGCGGACGATATCGTCCGCGGAAAGCGAGCTGGCCAACGCCTCGTACGACAACACCAGGCGATGGCGGAGCACGTCCGGGGCGATGTCGGTGACGTCCTCCGGCAGCACGTAGTCGCGACCACGCAGGAAGGCAAGGGCGCGTCCGCCTTCGATAAGGTGGATCGAGGCGCGCGGACTCGCGCCGTAGGTCAGGTACTGTCCCACGTCCTTGATGCCGTAGCGCTCGGGCTCGCGCGTGGCCGCGACCATGCGCACGGCGTACTGTATGAGGGACGGGTCCACGTAGCTCTGTCGGCACTCGCGCTGCAACGCAGAGAGTTGCTCGGTGGTCGCGACCGGCACTACTGACGCGGCCGGGCCCGTGACCCGCTCGACGATCACGAACTCCTCCTCCTCGCTGGGATAGCCGACCAGCACCTTCATCATGAAGCGATCGACCTGCGCCTCGGGAAGGGGATAGGTGCCTTCGGTTTCGATCGGATTCTGGGTGGCCATCACCAGGAACGGTTCGGGCACGAGATGGGTCTCCCCGGCGATCGTGACCTGATACTCCTGCATCACCTCGAGCAGGGCACTTTGCACCTTGGCCGGCGCGCGATTGATTTCGTCGGCGAGCAGCAGGTTGGTGAAGACCGGGCCGAGCGAAGTGGTGAAGTCGCTGGTCTTCTGGTTGTACACCCGCGTGCCGACCAGGTCGGCGGGCACGAGGTCGGGAGTGAACTGGATGCGACGGTACGTGCCGCGAATGGTGCGCGCCAGGGTCTTGACCGTGAGGGTCTTGGCAAGTCCGGGCACGCCTTCGACCAGCAGGTGGCCCTGGGCGAGAATCGCCACCAGCACCCGCTCCAGGAAGTGATCCTGGCCGACCACGACTTTCTTCACCTCGTAGAGGATGCGCTCCATGAGCGTTGCCACCTCGGTGCGCCCGCTTGGCTTGTTTTCCATTGCGTTCCTGTGTGAGACGCCGCGCAATCGCGACGGAAGTTCAGCACGTTGCCGTGATCGGCGACGGGCGTCAGAAAGGGGACAGTCCGACCGCGCTCGCGGCGTTCTCGATCGGCACTGCGAAGCCGATGCCGACGAACACCCGCTGCTCGGTCGGATTGAGGATGGCCGTGACGATGCCGACCACTTCGCCGTCCATGGTGACGAGCGGTCCGCCCGAGTTGCCCGGATTGGCCGCGGCGTCGAACTGGATGAGGTTGGTCAGTACGCGCTTGCCTTCGGGCGAACGGTACTCGCGAGCGAGACCCGACACCACGCCGGCCGACGCCGAGGGGCCGATGCCGAACGGAAAGCCGACCGCGACCACCTGGTCGCCGACGTTGAGATCGGCGGTCGAGCGCAGCGTCGCGGACATCAGATCGTCGGGGATCTTGGTCGCCTTGATGACCGCGAGGTCGTTCTCGGGCTGCACCGACACGACATTGGCATCGGATTCGAATCCGTCGGCAAACGTCACCTTGATGCGCTTCGCATCGGACACCACGTGCAGGTTGGTGAGGATGATGCCGCTGTCGACGATGACCACGCCCGTCCCCACCCCGCGTTCCGGCGCCTTGCCATCCTCGCGCTCGTCGCCGGTGCCGAGGACGCGCACGACAGACGGACTGACGATGTCGTAAGCCTTGGCGGCGGGGGAGGCGGGCGGCAGGTTCTCGAGGGTGTGCACCACCGCGCTGTCGATGTCCTTCTGGGTCAGGGCCCGCGGTGGGGGATGCAAGCGAGTGTACGTGGCGAACAATGCCACCGTGATCAGCACGCTGGTCGCGACGAGCAGCAGCCGCTCATAGCGGCGCAGCTGCGTGGCCGCCCGGGCACGCCACGAGGGCGGCGGTGGGGGGGTGCCTGGATCGGTCGCGGGCTGTGCGGAGACGCGCGCCTTGGTGTGCGCAGAAGTGCTGTACAGCGTGGCTTTTTTCATGGCCTGGCGGGCGACGGACGAAGCGAGGATCGGAACTAAGGGCAAGGCGAGCGGTGCGCTCTCGACCGCCGAACTCGCAAAGTACCCCAGCTGGAGCGGCCATGGCAACGGCCTTGCCGCGCGTGTCGTACCGCCCGGGCACAGACCACGCAGCGGGCCGGTGGTTCAGGCGGCCGCTCCGGGCGGCGCGCTCATGTTATGCACGGCCGATGCCGATAACGGGTGATTGACAGCCTGGAGAGCCGAGATGGCGGTGGGGGGCAATAGCGCAAAGGTCCCGACCGCACTGGTGCTCACCGGCGGCGGGGCCCGCGCGGCCTATCAGGTCGGGGTGCTACGCGCCCTGGCGGAGCTATCGCCCTCCGGGGCACCCACGCCGTTCAAGGTCGTCTGCGGCACGTCGGCGGGTGCGATCAATGCCACGGCGATCGCCGCCGACGCGGGCGACTTCCGCAGGGCAGTGGGCCGGCTGGTGCGCGTCTGGAAGGACTTCCACGCCTCCCAGGTCTATCGATCCGACATGGCCGGCATGGGACACTGCGCCGCGCGGTGGTTCTGGTCCCTCGTCGGGGGCGGGATGCCCCGGCACGGTGCAGTCTCGCTCCTCGACAACGGTCCGCTGGCGCGACTCCTTGCCCGGGAGGTCGACTTCAGCGGTATCGCCGGGGGCGTCGCCAACGGCGACCTGGCGGCCCTCGCCGTGACGGCCTCCGGATACAGCTCCGGGCATTCGGTATCGTTTTTTCAGGGCCAGCCGGCCATTGCGCCGTGGCAGCGCGCCCGACGCCTCGGCGTACCGGCCGAGATCGGCATCGACCACCTCATGGCGTCGGCGGCCATCCCGTTCATGTTCCCGCCCACGCGGATCGGTGACGAGTACTTCGGCGACGGCTCGATGCGCCAGATCGCCCCAATCAGTCCGGCCCTGCACCTCGGCGCCGACCGCGTGCTGGTGGTCTCGGTGTCGCGCCGCGCCGATGGCGATGCCGTACGGAGCCAGGGCTGTCCTTCGCTCGCCCAGATCGCGGGCCATGCGCTCAACAGCATCTTCACCGACGGCCTGGAGGCCGATCTCGAGCGGCTTGCGCGCACCAACCAGGCACTGGCGTGCATTGCCCCGCACGCCTTGGCCGAAGGCCTCGAGCTGCGCCATGTCGGTTGCCTGGTGCTCTCGCCCTCCGAAGAGATCGACCGGATCGCGGTGCGGCACCTGCACAGCCTGCCGGGTACGGTGCGCTATTGCCTGCGCGGCATAGGCGCCATGCGGCGCAGCGGCAGCAACCTGGCAAGCTACGTGCTGTTCGAGCGCACGTTCTGCCGCGCCCTGATGCGGCTGGGCCACGCCGACACGATGGCGCGACGGGAGGAAATCATCGCCTTCCTGGGACTGCCGGGGGGACACCGGCGTCGCGTCACCGCGCCGCGGCCTACCCACGCCAGCCCCACCGCGATCGAGAGGATTGCGGCGTGAAGCCTTCAGGTCAGCCCGCGCGGACCCTGACCGCGATGGCAGGAGCTTCGTTCACCGAAGCTGAAACACGTCGGGTCGGCTGTAATGGCCGACCACGTCGGCTGCCTTGGCGATCAGGCGTTAGGTCTTGAACCGCGCACGCCGTGGCATCGAAAGGAACCCTGCCCGCCTGCACCACCGCGACCGATACGCTCGTTGCCGTCGCTGCGCTCATCGCGTCCTCGGCCATTATTTTGGCCGCTCGTTGATCGCTGCGGGCTCGGCGTGGCTCAGCCGACCACGCTGATCTGAGCCTCGGCGAGCACCCGCATCAGGCGCTCGACGTGGTCGTGACCGGTGGTTTCCACCACGCACACGACGCGCACGGCCGAAAGATCGGGTCCGGAGAACGCGCGGTCGTGCATGATCTCCTTGATCGACGCACCGGTCGACGCGATCACCTGAGAGAGTCGCGCAAGGCCGCCGGGGCGGTCCATGATCGATACCGTGAAGCGGGCAAGGCGGCCGTCGGCGACGAGCCCCGTCTCGATCACACGGTCCAGCAGGGTGAGGTCGATGTTGCCGCCGGACAGGATCAACACGACCCGGCGTCCCTTGAGATGATCGAGCTTGCCGGCCAGGAACGCGGCGAGAGGTGTGGCGCCGCCGCCTTCGACCACGCTCTTCTCGAGCTCGATCAGGCGCAGGATGCCGAGCGCAATGCTCGCCTCGTCGACGGTGATCACCCGATCGATCACGCCCTGCAACGCGGCGAACGGCAGGTCGCCGATCTGCGCGACGGCGAGGCCATCGGCTAGCGTGGGTTGGACCGTGACCGTCGTGGGATGGCCCGCCGCGAGCGCGGCGGTCAGGCAGGCGGCGTGCGCGGGCTCGACCCCGATCACCTCGACCGCCGGCCGACGCCCCTTGATGGCGATGCCCATGCCGGCGATGAGCCCACCACCACCGACCGGCACGACCACCGCCTCGACGTCGGGGGTCTGGTCGAGGACCTCGAGCCCCATCGTCCCCTGGCCGGCGATCACGTCTTGGTTGTCGTACGGCGAGATGAATGTCAGTCCAGCGAGCGCCGCCCGTCGGCCCGCCTCGGCGCGGGCATCGGCCACGCCGTCGCCGTGCAGCACCACCGTTGCGCCCAGCGCTCGGCAGTTGGTGACCTTGGTGAGCGCCGCGAAAACGGGCATCACCACGGTCGTCGGAATGCCGAGGAGCCCGCCGTGATACGCGATGCCCTGGCCGTGATTGCCCGCCGAGGCGACGATCACACCGCGCGCGCGTTGCTCGGCAGTAAGGCGCAGAAGCGCGTTGCGCGCGCCGCGTTCCTTGAAGCTGCCGGTGCGCTGCAGATAGTCGAGCTTGCAGTAGATGCGCGCCCCGGTCAGTTCCGACAGCGGGATCGATTCGACGCAGGGCGACAGGTACACACCGCCGGCGAGGCGGTCGCGCGCGGCCTCGATGTCGGCGAGGGTGATCACACCATCCCGATCAGAACGGGATCTCGATGCCGGGCTTGGCGTCGCGCAGCACGCGGCGGAACTCCGCCTTGATGCGCTCCAGTGCCTCGGGGTTTTCGGCCTCGAAGCGCAGCACCACGACCGGGGTCGTGTTCGAGCCGCGGGCGAGGCCGAAGCCGTCGGGATACTCGACCCGAAGGCCGTCGATGCGGATCACGTCGGTCGCGCCCGGGAATGCGGCGCTGACGCCAAGCTGCGCGACGAGGGCGTGGTGCTCGCCCTCTGCGCACTGGATGCTGATCTCGGGCGTGGCGAGCGCGTCCGGCAGGTTGTGCAGCACCGCGGAGGGATCGTCGAACGCCGAGAGGATCTCGAGCAATCGCGCGCCGGCGTACAGGCCGTCGTCGAAGCCGTACCAACGTTCCTTGAAGAAGGTGTGGCCGCTCATCTCGCCGGCGAGATCGGCGCCGATCTCCTTCATCTTGGCCTTGATGAGGGAATGCCCGGTCTTCCACAGGAACGGCTTGCCGCCGTGCTGCTCGATCCACGGCTTCAGGTTGCGTGACGACTTCACGTCGTACATCACCGTCGCACCCGGCTTGCGGGCAAGCATGTCGGCTGCGAACAGCATCAGCTGGCGATCGGAATAGATGAGCGTGCCATCCTTGGTTACCACACCCAGCCGGTCGCCGTCGCCGTCGAAGGCGAGCCCGAGCTCCTCATTGCCGGCGCGAACGAGCTTGATCAGGTCGACGAGATTTTCCGGCTGCGACGGGTCGGGATGATGATGCGGGAAGTGGCCGTCGACCTCGCAGTAGAGCTCGGTCACCTCGCAGCCGAGCCGACGATACAACTCGGGCGCATAGGCACCTGGCACGCCGCTGCCGCAATCGACGGCGATGTGCATCGGTCGCTGCAACTTGATGTCGGTGACGATGCGATCGATATAGGCCGCGGCGATGTCCTCGGTGCGATAGGAGCCGCTGCCCCTGCGGACATCATCCGACTCGATACGGTGGCGCAGTGCCTGGATGGACTCGCCGGACAGGGTCTCGCCGTCGATGACCATCTTGAGGCCGTTGTAGTCCGGCGGGTTGTGACTGCCGGTGACCATGACCGAACATTGGGTGCCCAGATGATGCGCGGCGAAATATGTCATCGGGGTCGCGACCATGCCGATGTCGACCACGTTGGCCCCGGCCGCGCGGATGCCGTCGGCGAGCGCAACCGCGAGCTCCGGTCCGGAAAGCCGGCCGTCGCGACCGATGACGATGGTGTCGCGCCCGGCCTGCAGGGCCAGCGTGCCGAGGCCTTGGCCGATCATGCGCACGACAGGAGCGGTCAAGGTGCGGCCGACAATCCCGCGGATATCGTAGGCCTTGAAGATTTCAGGAGGCAGGGCGGCTGGGGCTGTTGAGGGCATGAAGGACTCGATGGATCGTCGCGGCGGGGCTGGCCGGGCCACGCGATGCGACGCGACACTCGAAACGCAGAAACTCCGACGGCGCCGGCCTCGAGCGCGTTACGTCGGAACGGACCGGAAGGGCGCCGGGCCACCTTGTCAATCACGGCCACCGGCATCCGGCCGCGGCTGCCGGTCAGGTGCGGTGCTGGAAGAATTGTAGCAACCGCTGCGGCAGCCACTCGGGACTGCCCGGAAACGGCCCGGCAAGGAAGCCGACATGCCCGCCCTGCGGCGGCCGTTCAACGGCCACGTGACGGCTCGCGGCACTCGCTTCGGGCAGCGAGCCGATCGGCACGAAGGGATCGTTGCGCGCATTGAGCACGAGGGTGGGCACGCCGATGTGCAGCAGCCACGGCGCCGCCGAGGCACGACGCCAGTAGTCCTCGGTGTCGGCGAAGCCATGGAGGGGCGCCGTGACGACGTCGTCGAAGGCGTACAGCGAGCGCGCCTGCCGGATACGGGCAGAATCGAGAAGCCCGGGATAGCGCTGTGCCATCGCGAGGCTCTTCGGCTTCAGGCTGCCGAGAAAGTGGTGCGCATAGACACGATTGAACCCGCGACCGAGCGCATGCCCCGCCGCCGTGAGGTCGAGCGGGGCCGAGACCGCGGCGGCTGCGACCACGAGCCGGCGTCCGGCCGCGCCCACGCGTCCGAGCCAATTCAGCAGCGCGCTGCCGCCCAGGGAAACGCCGGCGGCGTACAGCGGCGCGCCGGGGGCACGTGCGGCCACGGCGGCGAGGATGGCGCCAATTTCCTCGTGGTCGCCGGAGTGGTAGGCGCGCGGCATCCGGTTGATCTCGCCGCTGCAGCCCCGGAAGTGCGGCACGACCCCGCGCCAGCCGCGCGCGGCGACGTAGCACATCATGGCGCGGGCGTAGTGCGAATCCGAGCTGCCTTCCAGGCCGTGGAAGAGGACGACCAGCGGTGCCGGGGCGGCGGAGCCGTCCGAGCGCGCGCCGACCCAGTCGAAATCCCAGAAATCGCCGTCGGCGGTTGTCACGCGCTCGCGCCGGTACGTCACCCGGGCGCGGCGCAGGAAGAAGGGATAGATCGTCTGGGCATGCCCGCCAGGCAGCCAGCGCGGTGCGACGTAGGTCGGCCGTGCGTGGGCGGGAACCGTCACCGGTCGAAGGCTGCTTCGAGGCGCGTCACCAGCGTCTTCAGCACCTTGACGCGCGCATGGCGCTTGTCCTCGCCTTCGACCAGCACCCAGGGCGCGACTTCGGTGCTGGTGCGGTCGACCATGTCCGCCACGGCTTTCTCGTACGCGGGCCACTTCTTGCGGTTGCGCCAGTCGTCAGCGGTGATCTTGAACTGCTTGTGCGGCGTCTTCTCGCGGGCGCGAAAGCGCCGGAGCTGCTCTTCCTTGCTGATCTGCATCCAGAACTTCACGACCACGATGCCGGCGTCGGCAAGCGCCTCTTCGAACTGGTTGATTTCGTCGTAGGCGCGCAGCCAGTCTCCCGGCGGGGCCAGCCCTTCGACGCGCTCCACCAGCACGCGACCGTACCAGCTGCGATCGAAGATGGTGACCCCGCCGCGGGCCGGCACGTGCCGCCAGAACCGCCAGAGATACGGATGGGCGAGCTCCTCGTCGGTTGGCGCAGCGATCGGCACCACCACGTAGCAGCGGGGATCCAGCGCACCGGTGATCCGGCGGATCGCGCCGCCCTTGCCCGCGGCATCGACGCCCTCGAATACCGCGACCAGGGCCCGCTTGGCGAAATGCCTGTGGCGGGTGAGCGCATCGAGCCTACCCTGCCAGCGCGCCAGCTCGCGCTCGTAGACCGCCTCGGAAAGCTTCTGGCCAAGATCGAGCGTGCGCAGCAGCCGGGTGTTATCGACGACGGTCGGAGCGGGAGACGCAGCCGTCGTCATCGGCGAGGCCGGCGCATCGCGATGCAAGGCCCGCACGAGGGTGTCGAGCAGCACCTTGCCGATCGTCAGGTTGCGATAACGCTCGTCGGTGCCTTCGACCACGCACCACGGCGCCGTCGCAGTCGACGTCTCGCGCAACAGCGCCTCGCTGATCTCGCGCGCCTTCCGGTAGCGCTGCTGGAAGCGGCGATCCTCGGGACGTACCCGCCATTGGGTGCGCGGATCGGCCGTGAGCTGCGCGAGACGGGTCTTCTGCGACGCGCGCGAGAGGTGGATCCAGAATTTCAGCAGCACGATCCCTTCGCTGGCGAGCATCTGCTCGAACTGGCGGATGCCCTGGAGCCCGAGCTCGGTGTCCTTGGCGGAACACCTGCCGCCGAGTCGCGCGTCGACGAGGCCCGAGTACCACCCGTCCATGAAGATCGCGATGCGCCCGGTCGGCGGCAGGTTGCGCCAATAGCGCCACTGGCGAGGACGGACCTTTTCCTCGCACGCGGGATCGCCGAAGGCCACGACCCGCAAATGCCGCGGGTCCATCCATCCGGTGAGCTCGTGCGCGGTCTCGGTGCGGCCCCCGCCGCCCACGCCGCTCAGGATTACCAGCACCGGGCCGCAACCTCGCTGGGCGAGATCGAATTGCGCGTTCAGCAGCGACTCGCGGAGTCGCGGCTCCTCGGCCCGATAGGCATCCTTGGTGATCCGGTGACCGACTTCCGCCGATTCGAGCATGATGGGGACGCATCAGGCGACGGCAGACGTGGCGTCCCGGAGGGCGCCGCGGCCGTCGCGCTCGGCGTCAGCCTTCCTCGGCCACGCGCAGCCGGCGCGCGCGCACGGCGTCGGCAAGCTCGCGCAGCGTGTCGACCGTCGTATCCCAGCCGATGCAGGCGTCGGTGATCGACACGCCGTATTGCAGCGTGTGGCCGGGTACGAGATCCTGACGACCCGGGTTGAGGTGACTCTCGAGCATTACACCCATGATGCGTGCGTCTCCGGCCGCGACCTGTTGGGCAATGTCCCGGGCGACGTCGACCTGGCGCTCGTGCTTCTTCTCGCTGTTGGCGTGCGAGCAGTCGATCATGAGACGCTGGGCGAGCCCGGCGGTACCCAGCCGCTGGCAGGTCGCCTCGACGTTGCGGGCGTCGTAGTTCGGCGTGATTCCGCCGCGCAGGATGATGTGACAGTCCTCGTTGCCGGCGGTATGCACGATCGCGGAGTGGCCGCCCTTGGTGACCGACAGGAAATGATGCGGCGCCGACGCCGCCTTGATTGCGTCGACGGCAATCTTGACGTCACCGTCGGTGCCATTCTTGAAACCCACGGGGCACGACAGTCCGGACGCGAGCTCCCGATGCACCTGGCTTTCGGTGGTACGCGCACCGATCGCGCCCCAGGCGATGAGGTCCGCGATGTATT
Source organism: Casimicrobiaceae bacterium (assembly GCA_040006895.1). Lineage (GTDB taxonomy): Bacteria > Pseudomonadota > Gammaproteobacteria > Burkholderiales > Casimicrobiaceae > CAIWHR01. The sequence goes on from JBDTWB010000063.1 coordinate 10,650, forward strand.
GCGGCGTGATCATGTCGAGGTACTCGGTCCCGGCGGGCAGTTCGAGCTCCGCGATCTCGAGCAGGATGCGCCGCGCAAGTCTCAAGCCTTCGTTGATCCGGAAGCTGTCGTCCAGGCGGGGGTCGTTAATGAGGCCCTTCCAGCCGACCGTGGTACGCGGCTTCTCGAAATACACCCGCATCACCACGACGAGTTCCGGGTCGAGATCGCGCTTGAGCGCCGCGAGCCGCGTCGCGTAATCGATCGCCGCATCGTAGTCATGAATGGAGCACGGACCGACGACGACCAGCAGGCGATCGTCGGCGCCGTGGAGCAGCCGATGGATGGCCTGGCGGGCACCGTAGGTAGTGGTCGTGGCGCCTTCGGAGGCCGGAAATTCGCGCAGCAGATGGGCAGGCGGCGCGAGCTCGCTGATGTCCTGGATGCGGGTATCGTCGATGGGCAGGCGGGCGCCGCCCCCGGGGGGCCGGATCAGCCGGGAACGTTGTGAGGCGGAAGTCGACACGGCAGGCTCCGAGAATCGCAAATACTGGAAAAACAAGATTTTAAGCTATGGCTCGGGGTGTTGTCACCCGTCAGGGCTGCGCCGATGTTGCGCTGCATTACGTATTTTTGCGACACCCGGCAGCGGCGATGCGTCCAAAGCATTGCATCGGCGCTGGCGGATGCCGTAGACTGGATTTCATCGTCGCTTCCGGGCTCCCGGGTGCGACAGCGGCTCCGAAGGTCTCGACGTGCCGCTCGACTCAATCCGTTTTTTTTGGGAGAGTTACTTGAAGATACGTCTCACCCTGCTTGCCATGTTTTCCGGCGTTGCGTTCGCGTGTGCTCCGGCTTTTGCGGCAGACAAGGCCGAGAAAGCGGCCAATCCCCAGCAGAACAAGATGAAGATGTGCCAGACCCAGGCCGGTGACAAGAAGCTCGAAGGCAAGGATCGGCAAACCTATGTCAACGACTGCCTCAAGGCCAAGCCGGAAAAGAAGGAAAGCAAGATGGCCATGTGCAACAAGAAGACTGCGGGCCTCAAGGGCGACGAGCGCTCCAAGGCGCAGAGCGACTGCATGAAGGGTGGCTGACACCCCGTTCCGTTCAAGATCCGATCGGATGATCTCCTGTCCATCCGATCGAGACTACAGGGCCGCATCGGGCAACCGTATGCGGCCTTGTTTTATCCGACGAAGCATCGCGCCGTTTTGACTGGGTCGTCCTGAACGTCGCGCCAGCCGAGTTCGATCCGGACGTCCCGCCGACCGCGTCGCGGCCCGCGGCGGTCGCGTGGGCGTTCTACGACTGGGCGAACTCCGCTTTCGCCGTCACGGTGATGTCGGCGTTCTTTCCCTTGCTGCTCAGCAAATACTGGACCGTGCACACCGACCCGACGGTGGTGACCTTCCAGCTCGGCGCCGCCAATGCGATCGCCAGTATCGTGATCGCGCTGGCGGCACCGGTTCTCGGCGCCATCGCCGACCGCGGCGGGCAGAAGAAACGGTGGCTGGTCGGTTTCGCGTTGCTGGGCATCGCCACGACGGCAGCGCTGCCGTTTGCCGGCCGCGGCGAGTGGCAGATGGCCATCGGCCTCTACGTCCTGGCTACCGTCGGGTTTTCGGCGAGCAGCCAGTTCTACGATGCGTTGCTTGTGGACGTCGCTGCGCGCAGCCGCTATCACCAGGTTTCGGGCCTCGGCTTCGGGCTGGGCTACCTCGGCGGCGGCTTGCTCTTCGCCCTCGACGTGGCGATGACCATGCGGCCGCAGGCGTTCGGGTTGCGCGACGCCACCCAGGCCGCGTTGGTCGCCTTCGGCACCGTCGCGGCGTGGTGGGCGTTATTCTCGATTCCCCTGATGACGATCGTCCACGAGCCGCGCCGGGTCGGTGCCCTGGCAGCGCGAGCGACGATCATCGCGAGTTTCCGGCAGGTCCTCGGGACGCTGCGCAGAATCCGGGGACATCGGTCGATCCGGGTGTTTCTGATCGCCTACTGGCTCTACATCGACGCCGTGGGGACGGTCGCGACCATGGCACTTAACTACGGCCTCGGTCTCGGCCTCGACGAGACAAGTCTCATCGGCGCGCTGCTCATCACCCAGTTCGTCGGCTTCCCCGCCGCGATCGGCTTCGGCTACCTCGGGGCGCGCATCGGTCCCAAGCTCGGGATCGGCATCGGGCTCGCCGTGTACGTCATCGCTCTGGTCTGGGGATCGTTCATGCAGACTGCGGGCGAGTTCTACGTGCTCGCCGCGGTGGTCGGGCTGGTGCAGGGCGGCGTGCAGTCACTGTCCCGATCGCTCTTCGCGCGCCTGGTGCCACAGGACCACGCCGCCGAGTTCTTCGGGTTCTACAACGTGGTGGGCAAGTTCGCCGCCATCATCGGACCGATGCTGATGGGGGGCGCCGCGATCCTCACCGGCTCCCCGCGCGCCGGCGTGATCGCCATCGCTGCGCTGTTCGCCGTTGGCGGCGTGGTGCTCGCGAGGGTCCACGATACCTCCGCGCAAGCCGTCGCGCCGCGGGCCTGACGGTACACGCTGCGCGTCGGCGTCGTCGTGTGGCGCGGCGATCGGGACCGACCACCGGACGACCACCGGCCGACCACCGGACGACCACCGGAATCACGAGTCGACCGCAGAACGACCACCGAGTCGATCGCAGGAGCTAGGCCATCGGTTTATCGCGCCGCACGGCCCCTTCGGGCATTAATGCACCGTCCCGGCATGTTGCCGGGATCCAACCACCGAAGGGAGAAGTCGATGAAAACGATCGTCGCCTTGGTTGCATCCGTCCTGCTCGCATCCGGTACCGCGCTCGCCGCCGATCCGGCGCCGGCCCCCCGTCCCGCGGCGAAAGCGGAGGCCGCCAGGCCCCCGGGCGCCGTGGCACCGGCCGCGAAGTCCGAACCCCGGGCGGCTGCGGGCGTGGTCAAGGTTGCCCAGGGCAGCCAGCAGAACCGCATGCGCGAGTGCAACAAGTCCGCGACCGGCAAGAAAGGCGCCGAGCGCAAGGCGTTCATGAAGCAGTGCCTCTCGACGCGCAAGGAATGAGGCGGGGCTCTTGACCGCACCGTGCAGCGCAGCGTGCGCGTTGCACGGTGCGGCCGGTCTTACGATGACTACGGTCTGGCCCGGCCCGCCGTCGGTGGCCGTGCGACGCTGCAGGGCCAATGCGCGTTCGCCAGCCACAAGCGTGGCAGTCCGCGTGCGGTGCCCGGCACGGTGCGCTTGCCCTGCATCATTTGTAGGCCCGGCCCTACAGACGGACGACAGCGGCATGTTTAACGTCCGCGCAGGAGGCTGCATCGCAGCCTAAACGGGATCGGACATGAAAAAGCTGCTATTGATGATGGTTGGGATCGCCATGCTGCTCGTCGCCGGCATGGCACGCGCCACGTATCACAGTTGGGAGGTGTCGGAGCTTTATTCGAATGCCGATGGCACCGTGCAGTTCGTATTGCTGCACGAGTACGCTGGGCTGAACGGCCAGGACCTGCTCGCCGGGCACACTCTGCAGGCCGTGCACGCCGGGCAGGTGAAGACCTTTACGTTTCCCTACAATCTCCCGAGCACCAACACCGCGGGTCGGTACCTCCTGATCGCCACGCAAGGTTACGTCGACCTGGAGGGAAGCGTGGCGGAGTTCCACGCGGTGCCTGCGGACTACATCATACCGAACCAGTTCCTGCCAACCGACGGCGGCACCGTGCAGTACGCCGATGTCGATACGGTTAACTTCAACAACCTTCCCACGGACGGCAGCGCGGCGCTGTACACGCCGGCGGACGTCCCCAACTACACCGCTACGAATGTGGCCCGCAATTTCAGCGGCGCGGCCGTGACGCTTCCGGCACTCGCGGTCACGGTGGTCGAGTACTACAACCCGAGTTTGGATCACTACTTCATCACCAATCTGCAGCCGGATATCGATGCACTGGATTCCGGCCGATTTCCCGGCTGGTCCCGCACAGGTGGTCGCTTCTACGCGTTCGCCACCGGCGGCGCTGGATACAGCCCGGTCTGCCGCTTCTACATCCCGCCCCAGCACGGCAATTCGCATTTCTTCTCGGCGTCGCCCGCGGAGTGCCAGGCCATCGCCAGCCGCATCGGCAGCGACCCTAACTACAGCGGCTACATCCTCGAAACCTCGACGGCGTTCTATGTCGTGCTGCCCAACACCCAGACGGGAGCGTGTCCGAGCGGCACGGACCCGGTGTATCGTCTATGGAACGGCCGTGCGGATTCCAATCACCGCTATACGACGGACCTCAACGTGAGGGCGCAGATGATCGCGGCTGGATTCACGCCGGAAGGTTACGGGTCCCTTGGCGTGGCGATGTGCGTGCCGTCGTAACCCGAGGAAGGACTTTCACAACGGACGCATGACTCGGCCATTCGGGTCGTGCGCCCGTGCTGACCGCGCCGACGCGCGGCTTGAGCTGGTTTTGCGTGGGCCGTAAAGATCGAGCTCGCGGTGGCGGGTCGCGATTCACCGCCCGCAATGAGCTCTGCGAGCGTGACTGACTCGCGCGCATTCACCGGTACCACGCGGACGCTGGCCTGATCAGGCGACCCGGCGAACCAGCAGACCCTTCAGGTATTCACCCTCGGGAAAGGTCAGTGACGCCGCGTGATCGGCGCCGGCGCCGAACGTGCGCTCGATCACCGCGGTAGCCCGCGCATCCAGTGCTGCCCCGGCGACGATCTTGCGGAACAGCGCCGCGTCGATGCCTCCGGAGCAGGAAAACGTCGCCAGAAGGCCACCCGGACGCAGCAGCTTCAACGCCAGGAGGTTGATGTCCTTGTACGCGCGAGCGGCGCCTTCCGCGTGCTGGGCGGTCGGTGCGAACTTGGGCGGATCGAGGACGATGAGGTCGAAGCTGGAACCTTGATCCCGCAGGCGACGCAGCTCGGAAAAGGCATCGGCTTCACGCCATTGAGCGGTTCCCTGCGGCAACTCCGGATTGCGGGCGAGATTGTCGGCCGCGACCGCTAGCGCGTCGGCCGAGCTATCCACCGACAGCACGCTGCGCGCGCCGCCGGCGAGGGCCGCAAGGGAGAATCCGCCGGTGTAGCAGAACATGTTGAGAGTGTCCCGACCGGCCGCGTACGCGCGGATGGCGCGGCGATTGTCGCGCTGGTCGAGGAAGAATCCGGTCTTCTGGCCGGTGGCGATGTCGACGCCATAGTGCAGGCCGTCCTCGACCATCTCGACGACGCCTGGTGTGTCGCCGCAGGCGATGCCGTTGCGCGGAGCCAATCCCTCGAGTGCGCGCACCTCGGCGTCCGAGCGCTCGTAGATGCCGCGCGGCTCGAGTTGCCGTGCAAGAGTCGCGATGATCGTGTCGCGCCAATGATCGGCGCCAGCCGAGCTGAGCTGCAGCACCAACGCATTGCCGTAGCGGTCGACCACGATGCCCGGCAGTCCGTCGGACTCGCCATGCACGAGGCGACAGGCCGTATGGCGAGGATCCAGGAAGCGTTGGCGCGCCTGCACCGCGGTGGCGATGCGTCGCTCGAAAAAATCGGCGTAGATCGAATCCTCCGGATCGAAGCTCCAGGCACGCGCGCGGATCTGGGAATGGGGCGAGTACGCCGCGCGGCAGAGGAAGGTGCCGTCGTCCGCAAGTACCGCCACGGTATGTCCGGAGCCGGGCTCGCCGGCTACCGAAGCGACGGCACCCGAGAAGACCCAGGGATGACGGTGCTGCAACGACCGCTCCCGGCCGGGCTGGAGTCGGACGATCGGCGCGTCCCACGACGCGGTGGTGGAGGATGCGGGTCTGCCCGATGTGGACGGAGGGAGGCCCTTGGCCGGGCGACGTCGAGGGTCGTCGCGCCGGTTGCGTGGCTTGATGGGAGCAACCATGGCGTCATTGTAGCGGCGCGCTGACGGGCGGGCCTGCCGCCGCGGGGCTTGCCAGCGTCATCGCGCCCCAGCCGACGCGAGCACGTCCACCATCGCCGCATAGCCGCGGGTTCGTGCCAGCGCGAGCGGCGAACGTCCGGCCCGATCGGGGCGATTCACGTCGGCGCCCGCATCGACCAGCGCCCTGAGGGTCGCGAGGTGCCGCGCGCCGCCATCGCCTAGCACGATCGACTCGATGAGCGCGGTCCAGCCGAGGTTGTTCACGTGATCGACGGGCGCTCCCGCTCGAAGCAGGGTGCGCACGACGTCGGCGTGACCGAGGTGCGCCGCGGCAATCAGGGCCGTTCCGTCGTAGCGGCTGGTCACGTTGCGCGCACTGCAACCGGCGGCGAGCGCCGCCGCGAGTGTCGCAACGTCGTTCGCAACGGCGGCGATGGTGACGATGTCATAGCGGTCGAGATCGAGGGCATCGGGGTCCGCGCCACCGGCCACGAGTGGCCGAAATGCCGCGCCCTGGCCGGCATGGGCGGCAACGTGCAGGGGGGTGCGACCGCGGCCATCCCGCGCGGCCGGCGATTCGCCCGCCGCAAGCAGTCGCTGGAGGGTGAGGATGTCCCCGCGGTCGGCGGCGGCGAACAGGCCGAGATACCCGGCGCGCTCGGCGCCGTCCGGCGCAACCTGCGCCATCACGCCCGTCACGACCATGACCGACAGGACGATGCTTGCCATCCACGCCCCTCGGCGCAAGCCGGCGGGCGGGCGGGCGTGTCCCGTCCGCGACCTGTCGTCGAGGGACGATGGGTTGCAATGATTCATGCGATCCTCCGCGGATGAGTGTGCTCATGGAGTCAAGGGAACTGCCGGCCTCGCCGCCGCCGTCGCGCCTCGCGCCCGGCGTCGGCGCGAGCCGGCCTCGGAACCACGCGCGGTTCCTCTTCGCAACGCGTGGATCCAGTGTAATGTAAGGCTCCGTTGGGGAGGCCTTCGTCTGCAATGGACCCCAGGGTGACCGAACAATCGCCGCTCACGACCTTCCTGTTCACGGATATCGAGGGCAGCACCCGGCTCTGGGAGCAGGAGCCCGAGCGCATGCGCCTCGCGCTCGCCGGTCACGATGGCATCGCGCAACGCGCCGTCGCGGCCCGGCGCGGACGAGTCGTCAAGACGACCGGTGACGGAATCTACGCCGTCTTCGCCGATCCCCTGGATGCCATTGCCGCGACGGTGGACCTGCATCGCGGGCTGGCCGACGCGAACGCCACCAACGGCATTGCCTTGCGAGTCCGCTGCGGCCTCCACATAGGCGTCGTCGAAAGTCGCGACGAGGACTTCTTTGGCGGACCCGTGAACCGTACTGCTAGGATCATGGGGGCAGGGCACGGCGGCCAGGTTCTGCTTTCCCAGGCCGTCGCCGATCTCGTTCGCGATCGTTTGCCTGCCGGCCTCTCGCTGGTCGACCTCGGCACGGTGCGCTTGCGCGATCTGCGCAATGCAGAGCATCTCTATCAGCTCGCTCATCCCGATCTCCGCCGCGACTTCCCGGCGCTGCGCTCGCTGGAGTCGACGCCGAACAACCTGCCGCTGCAGCTCACTTCGTTCGTGGGCCGGGCGCAGGAGATCGAAGACATCGCCGCGCTGTTGAGCGACGCGCGCTTGGTGACCCTGCTCGGCGCGGGGGGGATTGGCAAGACGCGGCTGGCGCTGCAGGTCGGCGCGGCGCAGCTCGACACCCATCCCGACGGCGTGTGGCTGGTCGAGCTCGCCGCCCTTGCCGATGCACGACTTGTCGTCAACGCGGTGGCATCGACGCTCGGCGTGAAGGAAGAGCCCGGCCACGGAATCGAAGAGGCCGTGCTGGAGTTCGTGCGCGACCGGCGGCTTCTTCTCGTCCTTGATAACTGCGAGCACCTCGTGCAGGCCTGCGCCGACATCGCCCGTCGCGTGCTCCAGGCTAGCCCGACCGTCAAGGTGCTGGCAACCAGTCGGGAGCGGCTGCACCTGACCGGCGAGGTGGTCTACCCGCTGCAGCCGCTGGCTTTCCCCATGGCTCTCGACCCGGCAACGCCGAGCACGCTGATGGCGAACGATGCCGTGCAACTCTTCGTGGAGCGCGCGGCGTCAGCACAGCGCGGCTTCAAGGTCACCGACCAGAATGCCGATGCCGTTGCGGAGGTATGCCGCCGTCTCGACGGGATCCCGCTGGCACTCGAGCTTGCGGCCGCGCGCGTACGCAGTCTTTCGGTTCAGCAGATTGCGTCCCGGCTCAACGACCGCTTCCGGTTGCTCACCAACGGCGATCGCACGGCATTGCCGCGGCAGCAGACGCTCCGGGCACTGATCGACTGGAGCTACGAGCTCCTCACGGAGCCGGAGCGGGTCTTCCTGAGCCGGCTTGCCGTATTCGCCGGCGGCTGGACGATCGAGGCCGCCGAGGCGGTCACCGAGGACGCGCGACTCGCGGAGTTCGCCGCGCTCGATCTCCTGACCATGCTGGTGGAAAAATCACTCGCCATGCCGGATGTCGGCGGGGAACGCTACCGGCTCCTGGAAACGGTGCAGCGGTACGCCGAGGAGCGGCTGACGGCCTCCGGCGAGGCGGACGCCGTGCATGCGCGACACTTCGACCATTACCTGGCACTTGCCGAGTCGGCCCATGCGGAACTCAACGGGCCCGATCAGGCCACGTGGCTGAAGCGCCTGGACGCCGATCGGGAGAACCTGCTCGCCGCGCACGGATGGTGCGATCGCGCCGCCGATGGCGCCGAACGCGGCCTGCGTCTGGTCACGGCGACCCGGCGCTATTGGATATTCCGCGGCTTGCTCGACCTCGGCTGGCGGGTGGCGGCGGCCGCGTTGGCCCGGCCCGGCGCGCAAACGCGCTCGCTCGCGCGGTGCCGCGCACTCTTTGACATTGGCCAGATCGGCTCGTGGATGGGGCGATACGCGGAGTCCCGATGCTATCTCGAGGAGAGCCTCTCGATTGCCCGCGAGATCGGTGACAAACGGAGCATTGAGGTCGCATTGCAGCCGCTTGCCATGGCGTGCCTCGGTCAAGGGAACGCCGGGGAGGCGCGCGAGCATCTCGTCGAGGCCCTGGCGCTGGCTCGGGAGCTTGGCGAACAGCGCGAGATCGCGGGGGTGCTCAACGCCCTCGCGCAACTGCACCGCGAACAAGGCGAGTTCGAAGCGGCGGAGCCCCTGCTGCGCGATGTCATCGCGACGGCCCGGGCCATCGACGATCGGCAGATCATCGCCGTCGGACTGCTCAACCTCGCCATGACCCTGATCGGGCAGGGCGCGACGGGCGAGACGCGCACGATCCTGCTCGAGGCTCTGCGCCTAAGCGACGAGACCGGTTCGAAGCCGACCGCACAGAGCGCGCTCGAAGTGTGCGCCGGCCTGGCCGCGCACGCCGGCGACTACGCCCGCGCCGCCCGCTTGTACGGAGCCACGCAGGCGCAAGCCGGCGAGACCGGGTTGCGTCGCGATCCTGCCGACGACGCCTTCCTGACACCACTCATCGACCGGACGCGCGCGGAGCTCACCGCGGATGCCTTCGACCACGCGGAGGCGGACGGTAAGCAGCTTGCCTACGATGCCGCGCTCGCCGAAGCGCAAGCCTGGTTGCGTCAATAGACGCGTATTGGGGCGGACGCGTCCGGC
>JBDTWB010000064.1:0-20031 GCA_040006895.1 Casimicrobiaceae bacterium
CCTGCGCGGCCGGCGCGCGCGGCTGTGCAATTCGCCGGTCGCTTCACCAAAGGCTCCACATGGAAGCGTATCTCGTCGACTGGCTCAACCTGCTCGTCCGTTGGCTGCACTTCATTTCCGGTGTTGCCTGGATCGGCGCGTCGTTCTATTTCGTGATGCTCGACAATTCGTTGTCGGCACCGCAAAAAGCCGAGGACCGCAAGCGCGGCGTGTTCGGCGAGCTGTGGGCCGTGCACGGCGGCGGCTTCTACAACAGCCAGAAGTTCCTGACGGGCCCCAAGGGCGAGCCGCTGTCCGAGAACCTCCATTGGTCGAAATGGGAGGCCTACACGACCTGGCTATCCGGCATGGGACTGATGGCGCTGATCTACTGGTATGGCGCCAGCACCTATCTCATCGACCGCAGCGTGCTGGCCCTCGCGCCCGCCACCGCCATTGCCATCAGCGTCGCCTTCCTGGCCGGCGGCTGGCTCATCTATGACGGCTTGTGCCGGGCCCTGGCCGGCAAGGAGAACGTCCTCGCAGCGCTGATCCTGGTACTGGTCGTGGCGGCGTCCTGGGCGCTATTCCACGTCTTCGGTGCGCGCGCCGCGTACGTGCACGTTGGTGCGATGCTTGGCACGATCATGGTGGCGAACGTATTCGTCCACATCATCCCCGGCCAGAAACGCATGGTCGCCGACATCCGCGCGGGCCGCGAGCCGAGTCCCTTGCCGGGGATCATCGGCAAGCAGCGCTCGGTGCACAACACCTACTTCACCCTGCCGGTGCTGTTCGTGATGATCAGCAATCACTACCCGATGACCTACAGCCATCCGCACGGCTGGCTGGTGCTGACGGTGATCATGCTTGCCGGAGTGCTGATCCGCCAGTTCTTCGTCCTGCGTCATCGCGGCGTGGTGAAGCCGCTGCTGCCCGCGATCGCGGTGGCGATGCTGATCGCCCTGGCCGCGGCCATCGCGCCGCGCGCGCCGGACGCGGGAGCCGGCCAGGTCGCTTTCGCGAGGGTCAAATCCATCCTCGCCGAGCGTTGCGTGGCGTGCCACGCGACCAATCCGACCCAGGCCGGGTTCGCGCAGCCGCCGAAGGGCCTGGTACTCGAGAGCGACGAGGAGATCGCCCTGCACGCGGCGAAGATCGCCGAGACGGTCGGCAACCGCTACATGCCCCTCGCCAACCTCACCCAGATGACCGACGAGGAGCGCGCCGTGGTCGCGACCTGGTTTGCCCAGGGGGCGAAGCGGTGACGCGTGCCGAGTCCGCCGGTGCGGCGGGCAGGGTGGCGCGTCGAGACGCCCCTGAATTCGCGGCTTATCGCGGCGAGATCCTGCATTTCGTCGGCGACCCCGCCGTGCTGGGCGATGCCGGGCATCGACACTTTCCCGATGGCGTGCTCGTGGTCGCCGGCGGCTGCGTGGTCGATCTCGGTGCGGCCGATGCCGTGCTGCCGACACTGCCCGCGGAAACGCATCTCACCGATTACCGCGGCAAGCTCCTCCTGCCCGGCTTCGTCGACACCCACATCCATTACGCCCAGACGGACATCATCGCCTCCCACGGCACACAGCTCCTCGAGTGGCTGGAGAGCTATACGTTTCCCGAGGAAGCGCGGTTCGCCGATCCGGCGCATGCGGCAGAGGTCGCCGGATTCTTCATCGATGAGCTGCTGCGCAACGGCACGACCACGGCAATGGTGTACGCGACCATCCATCCGGCATCGGTCGACGCCATCTTCACCGCGGCCGAGGCCGTGTCGATGCGGCTCATCGCCGGCAAGGTGCTGATGGACCGCAACGCGGCGCCGTACCTGCTGGACACCGCAACCAGCGGCTACGAGGACAGCAAGACCCTGATCGAGCGCTGGCACGATCGGGGCAGGCTTGGCTATGCCGTCACCCCTCGATTCGCACCCACGTCGACTCCGGAGCAGCTCGCGTCGTGCGGCCGCCTGCTGGACGAGCATCCCGGCGTATTCCTTCAGTCCCACGTTGCCGAGAACCGTGCCGAGGTCGCCTGGGCGGGCGAGCTCTTTCCGGACGCTCGCAGCTACCTCGATGTCTACGACCGCTTCGGCCTGGTGCGCCCGCGGGCCGTCTACGCGCACTGCATCCATCTCGATGGGCATGATCGCCAGCGGATGGCCGATGCCGGCGCGGCAATGTCGTTCTGCGCGACGTCCAACCTGTTCCTGGGCAGCGGCCTGTTCGACGCCCAGTCGGCTGCGGATCTCGGCGTGCGCGTCGGCATCGGCACCGACGTCGGCGGCGGGACCAGCTTTTCCATGCTGCGTACCCTCGACGAGTCCTACAAGGTGCTGCAAATGGGCGGGCAGAAGCTGTCGCCCCTGCGGGCGTTCTACCTGGCCACTCTCGGCGGCGCGGCTTCCCTCTATCTCGACGACCGCATCGGCAGCTTCCAAACGGGCAGGGAGGCGGACTTCGTGGTGCTGGATCCATCGGCCACGCCGCTCATGGCACGCCGCATGTCCCGGGCGCGGACACTGAACGAAAAGCTCTTCGCGCTGATGATCATGGGTGACGATCGCGCCATATATGCTACCCACGTCCTTGGGCAGGCCATGTATCGACGCGACGCCGTGCAGGTGCGCTAGGACTCGCCCCCGCCCGTGCACGAGCGCGCCGCAAGTGGACGCCGACCCCTCTGCGAATCACGTCCGTCCGTCGATCCAGGGATCCGATCGACACCGATCTGCCGCGCGTGCTCTGGACCCTCGTGACCGAGGGGAGCGTGTCGCGCGCGGCGACCAGGCTCAACGAGTCGCAGCCCGCGGTAAGCGCGGCTGCTGGAGGGCCTGCGCGACAGTTCTGACGATCCGCTCCTGGTGCGGATCCGGTCCGGGATGGCGCCGACCGCGCGTGCTCTGGAGCTTCTGGGACCATTCGGCGGGTCACTGCTGGTGGCGCGGCTTGCTGACCCGCACCGGCGAGCGGACCTGGAAGCAACCAGCCCCGCAGGCTGAAGCCGGGCTCGTCGCGGATCTGCCCCGGGTCGGCTGACGCCCACCCGTCCGTCCGCCCCGCATGCCCGCATGTTCGCCATTGGGCCTTGGCTTCAGGGCAAAGCCCAACGATGATGGAACACGCGCACGCTCCAGTTGACACCGGGGGCCGCGATGGCCGCGCGGCATCCGTCTGGAGCCGCGAGATCGCGCACACCCCAGCGCGTTTCCTGCCCCGGAACATCCGCCGGAACGACGCCTTCGCCTCCCGTGCCCGGACTGCCGCTGCCGACCCCCACCGATACGCTCTTCGGCTCCGCCGAAAAGCCGGCGCCCATAGCCTTCAGTACGGCTTCCTTGCGCACCCAGATCTCGAAAAAGCGCGCGTGTCGCACGGCGGCGGCCGTGGCGGCCAATGCGGCGAGCTCCGCTGCACTGAACACGAGTCGTCCCACGGCGGGCACGTCCACGTCGGTCCGTAGTTCCTCAACGTCCACACCCACGGCCTCCACCGCGCCCACCGCGAGCACGATGGTGTTGCCGGAATGGGATAGATTGAAGGCGGGGCAAGGCGCGTACTGATCGGTCGCCAGCGCGGGCTTGCCGTGCGTGCCGTGGTTGAAACGCAGCCGCTCGGGCGCGACGCCGAGATAGTTGCCGAGCACGATCCGCTGCATTACGTGGGCGGCGACGAAACGGAAGCGGTCGGCGTCACTGGCAAACCGCGCTGCGCGGGTTCGTTCGTGCGTGTCGAGCAATGTCTCGGGTGCGGCGCTTGCCGGCCCGACCGGCGACCCCCACCAAACGTCCACCACGCCGTGTTCCAGCGCCGGTCCGATCGACGGCAGCGAACTCCGGTTCATCGCGGTCGCACCGGGAAGGGGACGCGCCACGGGCCATGGATGCGGCGGGTTGCGCGTGCCGCGTTCGATCGCGCCGGTGAAACGTCCAGGATTCCGGATGGCGCCCTCCGCAGTTCCAGGGCGCGCCCGATCCGCAGATCCAGGTGCGCCGCCCACCGCCGGGGCGCCGCACCGCAATGACCGGATGCACGGTCGGGTGTCACGCGAGGACTAGGACGAGGACCGGGCCGGCCCGCGTCCGGTGGGAGCGGATCTCGGCAGAATCGCCGGCGCCGTAGCGTCGGGGGAGACCGTCGCCAGGGCATCGATCGCCGTTGCCAGCGACGCCGGCGATGGATGCTCGAACAGCACCCGCACGGCGAGCTCCACGCTGAATTGGTCGCGAATCATCGCAACCAGGCGCGCACCTTGCAGGGAGTCGCCGCCGAGATCGAAAAAGTCGTCGTCGACCCCGATCTCGTCGAGCGCGAGCACGTCGGCCCATAGCTGCACGAGGTCCGCTTCGCGGCGCGTGCGGGGTGCAGCGAACGCGGTGTCGAGGGACGGCCGGGCGCGACCGGGCGCGGGCAGGGCGCGACGATCGACCTTGCCATTTTCCGACAGCGGCCACCGGTCGAGCCATACGTACGACGCGGGCAGGAGGTCGAGAGGCACGCGCTCCGCGAGGTGCCTGCGTAGCGCGCTACCGGTCGGCAAGGGCATTCCTGCAGGAACGCAGTACGCAACCAGGCGCGGCTCGTCACGTCCTCGGTCGTCCACGATGACGATTGCCTCGCGCACGGCCGGACATGACAGTAGGGCCGTTTCGATCTCCGCGAGATCGATTCGGTGGCCGCGGATCTTGGGCTGAAAGTCCGTCCGGCCGAGATGTTCCAGGCACCCATCGGCGCCCATCCGGCCGAGGTCGCCGGTCCGGTAGCGCCGGATGCCGGGGCGGAGAGGGTCCTGGGAAAAGCTTGCCGCCGTCAGATCCGGTCGTCCGACGTAGCCGAGTGCGAGGTAAGCGCTCTCGACCACGATCTCGCCGATCGCCCCGGTGGCGGCCGGATCGCCCGCGGGGTCGAGCACGAGGACGGTCATGTCCTCGACCGGATAGCCCACTGGCACCACCGACGCCACCGGCGTCGTCGGGTCGACGAAGTACTGCCGGATCAGGCCACATTCGGTCAGTCCGAGCCCGTTGACCAGCATGCAGTCCGGCGCGCATCGGGACCGGTAGACGTCGAGATCGGCCCGCGTCGCCTGATCGCCTTCGAGCCGGATGACCCGCAGGGACGAAAAGTCTCCCGGTGACTTCGCGGCGTAGCGGAAGATGGCCGGGGCGGAGTGATAGACCGTGGGGCGCTCGCGCTGGATCCAGGCGGCGAGCCCTGTCAGATCATCCTCGCGGAGATCGAAGGTGAGCAGTCCTGCACCAACCAGCAGCGCACCGAAGATATCCGACACCGCACCGCTGTTGCCGGGCGACTGGAGGTGGGTCAGCCGGTCTTCAGGGCGGATCCGGAGGGTGTTCGTATAGCGCATGACGTTGTGCAGCACGTTCCGGTGCGTATCCATCACCCCCTTGGGCTCTCCGGTGGAGCCGGAGGTGTAATAGACGTACGCCAGCGCGTCGGGCAACACCGCTGGCCGGCTGCCGGGTGCACTGCTTGTTGCGCCTGCCGTTGCGGCGTCGACGGAATCCACCAGCTGGTCCGGATCATCGATCAAGTCGCGGGCGAGAGCGATGTGCTCGCGGTCGGTCAGGATCAGCGCCGCGGCAGCATGCCGCACCATCGCCCGCAGCCGGGCGGGCGGATGACTGGGGTCGAGCGGGACGTAGTACTTGCCGGCGGCCAGTGCCCCCAAGGCGGCCTGTACGAACCACGTCGTCTGCTTGAGCACGATGCCGACGGGCTCGGAAGCAGGTCCGCGATGGTGCAGGATGCGCTGTGCGATCCGGTCGACCGCGAGGCCGAGTTCCCGATACGTGAGCGTTTGCGCTCGATCGCGCAGCGCCAGGCGGTCGGGGTACTGCCGAACCTGTTCGGAGAAGCGGTCGACGATGGAGCCATCGAGTGCGCTGTGTGGAAACGGGACAAAGTCGGCAGCCATGGACGGATCGCCTTCGATTCGCTCGACCGATTCGTCGTTCCGCTCGGCCGCGGTGCCGGACCAAACCGCATCGCGCCGGCTGCTCGCGCTGGGCGCGCGACGTCCCCGCCGCAGCGTCGAAGCTTATGCCACTGGCGTTGACCGTAGAAGCACCACCCGTCGCTTCAGTGGATGAGCAACCGCTCGGACGCGTCGGCTTGACGACTACAGCAAACCCAACGCGCAGCGACGAACATCCTGGATGCAACGCGCGTCACCGCGGCTGCCGGGCACGCGCCGAAGCGGGCCCCGCCCAGCGCGCAAGGGCTCAACTCCCGCGGTAGGTCGAGAAGCTCCACGGCGAGACCAGCAGGGGAACGTGATAGTGCAGGGTTGGGTCGGCAACGCCGAAGTCGAGCAGTACCGTGTCGATGAACGGGGGGTCGGGCAGGGTCACGCCCTGTCGGCGGAAGTACTCGGCAGTCGCAAACGTGAGCCGGTACTGGCCGGCGGCGAAGGCCGGCCCCTCGAGCAAGGGCGCGTTGCAGCGACCGTCGTGGTTGGTGACCGCCCGCTCGACCAGCGCGTATGCCCTGTCGTTCGCGTCTTCGCGACGGTACAGCGCGATGGCGATACCTGCGCCGGGCTTGCCGTGGGCGGTGTCGAGTACGTGGGTGGTGAGTCTTCCCATGGTCCGCCTGTGGCGAGGGTTGCGGGCATCCGACCTGTTGGCCGGATGATCCTGTATACAATGTTAACGATGATTGCGCACGGTGTGCAATGCGCGCGTCGGCTTGCATTGCCCGCCCGGCTGCGCACGATGGTTCGCCACGCAGGGGTGCTCCACGCGAGCCGAATGGCCATGGGCATGGGCGTCACGATGCGCGGCCGGCGGGGCGCGGCTCGACCTGCGGGGCAGGCGTCGCGGCCCGCCGAACTTGCCGTCGCGCTTGGCTTCGACGCGAATGTACGAGGAGTCGGATGATGCAGCCCGAGGCTTCCTATCCACGTGACCTCGTCGGTTATGGCCCGAACCCGCCGCATGCGCACTGGCCGGGAGGCGCCCGCATCGCCGTGCAGTTCGTGCTGAATTACGAGGAGGGTGGAGAGCGTGCGGTGCTGCACGGTGATCCGGTGTCGGAGATCTTCCTTTCCGAGATCGTCGGAGCGCAAGCCTTTGCCGCGCGGCACATGAGCATGGAGTCGCTCTACGAATATGGGTCGCGTGCCGGTGTATGGCGACTGCTGCGTCTGTTTCGCGAACGGCAGATGCCCTTGACCGTGTTCGGGGTGGCGATGGCGCTGGAACGGCATCCGGCGGTCGTCGAGGCGTTCCTGGCCGACGGTCACGAGATCGCGAGCCACGGCTGGCGCTGGATCTCGTATCAGGACGTGGACGAGGCCACCGAACGCGAGCACATGGCGCGCGCCGTGGCCAGTCTCACCCGCCTGACCGGGCGGACGCCCGAGGGATGGTATACGGGACGCGACAGCCCGAGCACTCACAGGCTGATGGTGGAGCAGGGCGGGTTCACCTACAGCGCCGACAGCTACGCCGACGATCTCCCCTATTGGAAGCAGGTCGAGTCCGCGAACGGCGCGACGCCGCTGCTGATCGTGCCCTATACCCTCGACACCAACGACATGCGTTTTGCGACGCCGCAGGGCTTCAACAGCGGCGACCAGTTTTTCACCTTTCTCAAGGACGCATTCGACGTGCTCTATGCGGAAGGCGACCCTGGTGGCCTCGACGCCCCGAAGATGCTCTCGATCGGTCTGCATTGCAGACTCGCCGGCCGTCCGTCCCGGGCCGCCGCACTCGCCCGGTTCCTCGACTACGTGCGCAAGCACGACGACGTGTGGGTGGCGCGCCGGATCGACATCGCCCGGCACTGGATCGCCGTCCACCCCCAGGGTGCCACGACATGACTCTCGTCGAGCTCAACGCAATGGAGCAGGCCGCGTGGGTCGCTGCACTCGGCGGCGTGTTCGAGCATTCGCCCTGGGTCGCCGAAGGGGTCTGGTCGAGACGTCCTTTCGCCAGCATCGATGCGCTGCATGCGGCGATGGTCGCGGTGGTCGACGCAGCCGGGGAGGCGCGGCAGCTCGCGCTGCTGCGCGCGCACCCTGAGCTCGCGGGCAAGGCGGCGGTACGCGGCGAGCTGACGGTCGAATCCAGGACCGAGCAGGCCGGCGCGGGGCTCGACCAGTGCAGCAGCGACGAGTTCGGCCGCCTGCAAGCCCTCAACAGCCGCTACAACGACAAGTTCGGCTTTCCCTTCATCGTCGCCGTAAAGGGGCTCGACCGCGCCGGCATCCTGCGCGAGCTCGCCCGCCGGCTCGAGCACGACCGGGGCATCGAGTTCGCGGAATGCCTGCGCCAGGTCGCCCGGATCGCCCGCTTTCGGCTGGAGGTCATGTTTGCGCCTGGATGAGCGGGTGTAACGATGCAGCGGGACCCGTTCGATCCGCGGCCGACGCGTCGCGTCAATGTGAGGGAGACTCGAACCATGAGCACGGCAACGCAAGCGGTCCATCCGGTCGACCAGGTCCTCCCCGGCGGCGAGATGCTGGCGGTCGGCCTGCAGCACGTCCTGGTGATGTACGCGGGCGCCATCGCCGTGCCGCTCATCATCGGGGGCGCGCTCAAGCTGCCGAAGGACCAGGTCGCGTTCCTGATCAATGCCGACCTGTTCGCCTGCGGCATCGCCACCTTGATCCAGTGCCTCGGACTATGGAAGTTCGGCATCCGGCTGCCGGTGATCATGGGCGTCACCTTCGCGGCCGTTGGACCCATGGTAGCGATGGCTAACTCGGGAGTCGCCATTACCGGCATCTTCGGTGCAGTCATTTCGGCTGGTATCTTCACGGTCCTGGTCGCGCCGTTCTTCGGCAAGCTGGTGCGTTACTTCCCACCGATCGTCACCGGAACGATCATTGCCGTGATCGGCATCACCTTGCTCCGCGTCGGCGTGGGCTGGGCCGGTGGCGGCTTCGGCAACAAGAATTTCGGCGCGCCGGAATACCTGGGCATTGTCGCCATCGTGCTGGCTGCGATCCTGCTCCTCAACAAGTTCGCGAAGGGATTCATTGCCAACATCGCGGTGCTGATTGGCCTGGTCATCGGCTTTCTGGTTGCCATGGCGATCGGCATGGTCAGCTTCGCCGGTGTCGCGGAGGCGCAATGGTTCGCGGTCGTCTATCCGTTTCGTTTCGGGCCGCCGACCTTCGAGATCGGGGCAATCGTGTCGCTGTGCATCGTCATGCTCGTGGTGATGGTCGAGTCGACGGGCATGTTCCTCGCGCTGGGCGAGATCTGCGACCGCAAGGTGGGCCCTGCGGAGCTGGGACGCGGCCTCGCGACCGACGGCCTCGGTACGATCATCGGCGGCGTGTTCAATACCTTTCCCTACACCTCGTTTTCGCAGAATGTCGGCCTGGTCGGGATGACCGGAGTGCGCAGCCGCTACGTGGTCGCGGTTTCCGGTGTGATCCTGCTGACCTTCGGCCTGTTTCCCAAAATGGGCGCCGTCGTGGCGTCGATCCCGCAGGCGGTTCTGGGCGGAGCGGGGCTGTGCATGTTCGGCATGGTCGCCGCCACCGGTATCAAGATCCTGGCGCGCGTGGACTACGAAAAGCGTCACAACCTGCTGATCATCGCCGTGAGCATCGCATTGGGCATGGTGCCATTGGTGGCGCCGACGTTCTTCGACCAGTTGCCGAAATGGCTCGGCCCCATCACCCACAGCGGCATCACCTTGGCAGCCGTTGCGGCGGTGGCGTTGAACGCGCTGTTCAACGGCAGTGGTGGCGGGCGCGATGTCCAGCGTGAGCTCGCCGAGGTGGCAACGTCGGCAGGTCGCTCCGAGGGTTGACGTCCGGTCGCCCCGACGCGAAGCCGCCGCTCGGCGCAGTGGGAACGCCGAGCCTGGCAGGCTGGACCATCACCATCCGGCATTGCACACGCGTCGGCCGCACGCAACCACAGGACGCCAGTCGTGCGACCGAGTGGCCGGAGCCACCCCGGCCGGTTTGAGCCCGATCAGGCCTTACCGCTCAGCAGCTCGCTCACCGCGCCCGCCACGACATGGGTCGCGCGGCGAAGGTCCTCGAGCAGCAGATTCTCGTCGGAGCGCTTGGCGTTGGATTCGCCAATGGTGCGTGGGCCGGCACCGTACATGACGATCGGCACGCCGTGCTCGCCGTAGAGTCGCGCGTCGGCGTATAGCGGCACGCCCAGGGCGGGAATCGCCTCGCCGAAGGCCCGCTGGGCATGACGCTGGATTGCCGCGACCAGTCGTTCGTGTCCGGGGAGCGGCTTCAACGCACGAGCCAGCAGCAGTCGCCGGATCTCCACCCGGATGCCCTCCCGACCGGCGACGGCGCCTTCGATTAGGTGGCGGACGCGCGCTTCCACCTCGGCCGGGTCTTCCTCCGGCGTCATGCGCCGGTCCATCCGCAACACCAGCCTGTCGGGAACGACGTTGGTGTTGATGCCGCCTTCCAGCAAGCCGACGATCAGGGTCGGGCTGTCGATGCCGGTCACCCGGGACTTGCTGGACTTGAGGGCATCGGCCTCGGTATAGAGCGCATTCAGGATCGCCACCCCTGCGCGGAACGCATCCCGCCCTGATTCCGGCATGGCCCCGTGCCCGGATTTGCCGTGCACCGTCACCTCGAACTGAAGGCAGCCGTTGTGCGCCGTGACCACGGCGTAGCTGAAGCTGGCGGCGATGGCGTAGTCGGGCTTGGTGAGCGCGTGGTCCAGCAGCCAGCCGGGACCGGCGAGGCCGCCGAGTTCCTCGTCGTACGTGAAATGGAGCTCGACGCTGCCGTTCAATGCGGTGCCACCCGCCGCGAGGGCACGCAGCGCGGCGAGGACGTAGGTAAAGGTGGCGATGTCAGATTTCGATACGGCGACCCCGCGGCCATACATCCGGCCATCCTCGATCTCGCCCCCGTAGGGATCCTTGGTCCAGCCCTCGCCGGGAGGCACTACGTCGCCGTGGGCATTGAGCGCGATCGTCGGCCCGCCGGTCCCGAAGCGCTGCCGCACGATCAGGTTGGTCACGCTCTTCATTCCGTAGGCGCGGAGGAAATCGGGCGGCACCGGGTGCCGCTCGACCGCGAAGTCCATGGCGGTCAACAGGGCTGCGGCCTTCTCCGCCGCCGGGGCGTTGTCGCCTGGAGGCGTGTCCGACGGGACGCGCACGATTGCGCGCAGGAATTCGATCTGTTCCGCATGGTGGGCGTCGATCCAGCGATCCAACTCGTCGTGATGGTTCACTCGTGGTCTCGTGTGGCGGAGGGCGGGGCACGGTGGGGAGCCGTGAGGGGCCGGTGGCGGCTTCAGCCGGGGGGTTGGTAATGCTCAAAAAAATGCAGGAGCACCGACGTCGCGATCTCCGCATCCTCGGCGGTCATGGTCTCGTCGGGATGGTGGCTGATGCCGTTGTTGCCACAGCGCACGAACAGCATGGCAGTGGGGCAGACCGGCGGAAACACCATCGCGTCATGGCCGGCCCCGCTCGGCAAATGCCTCACCGGGATTCCATGCGCCGCGATCGCCGCGGCGAGTGCCTGCTGCAAGGCGGGATCGCACGGCGCGGCATCGGCCGCATAGAACGGTGCGGCCTCGACCAGGACGCGGCGCCGCCGGGCAATGTCGGCAAAACCCTGATTGAGCGCCTCGACTGCATCGCGGCGCGAGACATCGTCGCCCGAGCGCACGTCGACGGTGAACTCGACCTCCTGCGGGATGACGTTGATCGCTCCGGGCGACACGGCAAGCTTGCCGACGGTGCCGACCAGCCCCGGCCGGGCCTCGCAGCAACCCTCGACGAACAGCACCATCTCGCTGGCCGCCGTGAGCGCATCCTGGCGTGCCCCCATGGGCACGGTACCGGCGTGGCCGGCCAGGCCTGTCACCCGCACGTTGATCCGCGAGGCGCCGGCGATGGCCGTGACCACGCCGACCGCGAGGCCCTCGTTCAACAGCACGGGTCCCTGCTCGATGTGCGATTCGACATAGGCCACGACGTTGCGGTTGCGGCGATCGACCGTGGCCCATGCCCCCGGGTCGCCACCGAAGTCGACGAGCGCCTGGCGCATGGTGGTGCCGGATTCGTCGGCCTGGTCGAGCCATGCGGGATCGAAGCTGCCGGCGATCGCCTTGCTGCCGATCAGGGTGACGCCAAAACGCACGCCTTCCTCGTCGCCGAAACCGATCACCTCGAGGGTATACGGCAGGCGCTTGCCGCGGGCATGCAGGTCGCCGACGCAGGCGATCGCGGTGATGATGCCGAACAGGCCGTCGTACTTCCCGGCGTTGCGCACGCTGTCCTGGTGCGACCCCGTGATCACGACCGGCGCCGCCGTATCGGCCGCCTCGTAGCGTCCCACGATGTTGCCGATGGCATCGAATCCGGCGCTCATGCCCGCGCGTCGCATCAGCCCGATGAGGTACTCCCCCGCCTGCTTGTGCTGCTCGCTGAGATACGTACGGGTGGTGTGGGGCTGGGTCGCGCTGAACAGGCCGAGAACATCGGCCTGCCGCATCAGCTCGGTGCCAAAGCGCAGGGTCATCGCCGGGTATCCATCGTGGCCATTCGCGTCAAGGACACAAGCGCGACCGCCGCGCCCGGCGCGCGCCCGATATGCATCGATAGACGGCTACGTCCATCGCGTGACCTCGCCGACCAGCGAAACGGAACGCCCATCCCCGCAAGGTCGAACGGACCGGCTTCGCCTGCTCGCCCGCATCGAGAGCGGCCTCAGGCCTTGCCGCCGATCTCGAAATCGGCAAGCTTTTCCAGGGCGCGGACCATGCCCGAATGGTCCCATGCCTTGCCGCCGTGGGCGACGCAAGCATTGAACAACTCCTGGCAGGTGGCGGTGTTGGGCAGGCTGACCCCGATCTGGCGCGCCGCGCCGAGCGCCAGGCCGAGGTCCTTCTGGTGAAGCTCGATGCGAAACCCCGGATCGAAGTTGCGCTTGACCATGCGCTCGCCGTGCACCTCGAGAATCCGCGACGATGCAAAGCCGCCCATCAACGCCTGCCGAACCTTGGCGGGATCCGCGCCGGCCTTGGAGGCGAACAGCAACGCCTCGCCGACGGCTTCGATGGTGAGTGCCACGATGATCTGGTTGGCGACCTTGCAGGTCTGGCCGTCGCCGTTGCCCCCGACCAGGGTGATGTTCTTGCCCAGCAACTCCAGCAAGGGCTTGACCTTGGCGAAGGCCGCCTCGCTTCCCCCGACCATGATTGTCAGGGAGGCGGCCTTGGCACCGACTTCGCCACCCGACACCGGCGCGTCCAGGTACTCGCAACCCAGGTCGTTGATGCGCTGGGCGAACGCCTTGGTCTCGATCGGCGAGATCGAGCTCATGTCGACGACGATCTTGCCCTTGGAAAGTCCGTCGGCGACCCCGCCTTCGCCGAACAGCACGGCTTCGACGTCAGGCGTATCCGGGACCATGGTGACGATCACATCGGCCTTCTGCGCGACTTCCTTGCCGTTATTGCACACGCTGCCACCGGCCTCGACCAGCGCCTTCGGAACGTCGCTGCGCGTATGCAGGAAAACTTCGTGGCCACCCTTGATGAGATGAGCCGCCATCGGTTGGCCCATGATGCCGAGGCCGATGAATCCGATCTTTGCCATTGGTTCGCTCCGTTTGAAATGTCAGCCGAGGTCGCTCGCGCCGCGCCTGCTGGAATGCGCCGGATCAGAGGCCGTGCGCCGCGCGCCAGTCGAGTCCCTCGACGGTATCGCTCTTCGGCTTGTACTCGCATCCGATCCAGCCCTGGTAGCCGATCGCATCGATGAAGTCGAAGAGGAAGCGATAGTTGATCTCGCCCGTGCCGGGTTCGTGGCGGCCCGGATTGTCGGCGAGCTGCATGTGCGCGATCTGCGGCAGGTGCGCCTTGATGGTATTGGCGAGCTCGCCCTCCATCCGCTGCATATGATAGATGTCGTACTGGACGTAGAGGTTCGTCGAGCCCACGTCGCGGATCAGGTCGAGCGCCTGCCTGGTCCGCGACAGGTAGAACCCGGGCATGTCGAAGTTGTTGATCGGCTCCATCAGGAGCTTGATCTTGGCCGCCCCGAGCTTGTCGGCGGCGAAGCGCAAGTTCGACACGAAGGTCGAGCGGATCTTGTCCGGATCGATTCCGGCGGGGGCGAGCCCGGCCAGGCAGTTGACCTGCGGGCAGCCCAGCGCGGTCGCGTATTCGATCGCCCGGCCGACGCTGTCCTGGAACTCTCCCACCCGCGCCGGCAGGCAGGCGATGCCGCGCTCCCCCTTGGCCCAGTCGCCGGCGGGAAGGTTGTGAAGCACCTGCTTGAGCCCGTGGGCGTGCAGCAGCTCGGCAAGCTGCTCCCTGGGGTACGCATACGGAAACAGGTACTCGACCGCACCGAAGCCGGACTTCGCCGCAGCCTCGAAACGCTCCAGAAAATCGACCTCGTTGTAGAGCATGGTGAGGTTGGCGGCTAGCTTGGGCATCATGGGCCTTTCGTATTCGTCGGGGCGATCAGTCGAGCAATGCCACCGCGGTTGGCGCGTCGTCCTTGCCCGCCGCCAGCTCCTCGAACTCGTTGATCTTGTCGATCTCCGTGCCCATCGAGATGTTGGTGACGCGCTCCAGCATGATCTCGATGACCACCGGCACCTTGAACTCTTCCATCCACCGGTTCGCCTGCTCGATCGCCGGATCGATCTCCTCCTGCCTGTGCACGCGGATCGCCTTGCAGCCCAGGCCCTCGACCACCTTGACGTGATCGACGCCATAGCCGCCGATCTCCGGGGCATTGATGTTGTCGAAGGCGAGCTGCACGCAATAGTCCATGTCGAAGCCGCGCTGGCTCTGGCGGATCAGGCCAAGGTAGGAATTGTTCACGACGATGTGCAGATAGGGTAGCTTGAACTGCGCCGCGACCGCCAGTTCCTCGATCATGAACTGGAAGTCGTAGTCACCGGAAAGGGCGATGATCTTCCGGTCCGGATCGGCAACGCGCACGCCGATGGCAGCGGGAATGGTCCAGCCGAGCGGCCCGGCCTGCCCGCAGTTGATCCAGTGCCGCGGCTGGTAGACATGGAGGAACTGCGCCGCGGCGATCTGCGACAGGCCGATGGTGGTGACGTAGCACGGGTCCTTGCCGAATGCCCGGTTCATGCACTGGTAGACCCGCTGCGGCTTCATCGGCACGGTCTCGAAGTTGGTCTTGCGCAGCATGGTCCGCTTGCGTTCCTGGCACTGCGCGACCCATTCGTTGCGATCCTTGAGCCTCCCGGCGGCGCGCCACTCGCGCGCCACCTCGACGAACAGCGTCAACGCCGCGGCCGCATCGGAGACGATCCCGTAGTCCGGGCCGAACACCCGGCCGATCTGCGTCGGCTCGATGTCGACGTGCACGAACTTGCGACCCTTGGTGTAGACATCGATCGATCCCGTGTGGCGGTTGGCCCAGCGATTGCCGATCCCGAGGGCGAAGTCCGACGCGAGCATGGTTGCGTTGCCGTAGCGGTGGCTGGTCTGCAGCCCGACCATCCCGGCCATGAGTCGATGATCATCGGGAATGGCGCCCCAGCCCATGAGGGTCGGAATGACCGGCACCCCGGTGATCTCGGCAAACTCGACCAGCAGCGCCGACGCGTCGGCGTTGATGACCCCACCGCCTGCAATGATGAGGGGGCGCTCGGCGTCGTTGAGCATCTGCAGCGCCTTCTCGATCTGGGCGCGGCTCGCCTTCGGCTTGTAGACCGGCAGCGGCTCGTAGGTATCGGGATCGAACTCGATCTCGGTCGTCTGCACGTCGAACGGCAGGTCGATCAGCACCGGCCCCGGCCGGCCGGAGCGCATCAGGTGGAAGGCCTGCTGGAAGGCGCGCGGTACCTGGGCAGGCTCGCGCACGGTGACGGACCACTTGGTCACGGGCTTGGAGATCGACTCGATGTCGACGGCCTGGAAGTCCTCCTTGTAGAGCCGCGCGCGCGGTGCCTGGCCGGTGATGCAAAGAATCGGTATCGAATCGGCTTGGGCGGAATAGAGGCCGGTGATCATGTCGGTGCCCGCCGGTCCGGACGTGCCGATGCACACGCCGATGTTACCGGCCTTGGCGCGGGTGTAGCCCTCCGCCATATGCGAGGCGCCCTCGACGTGCCGCGCCAGGACGTGGGTGATGCTGCCGCGCTTGCGCAGCGCCGCGTACAGGGGATTGATCGCCGCGCCGGGAATCCCGAACGCGTGCTCGACTCCCTCGCGCTCCAGCACGTGCACCGCCGCTTCCGCTGCAGTCATCTTTGCCATCGCTCCTCCGCTCGCTGGTTGTGGTCAGCCGACATGGTATTCCGTATCAAAGCAGACGATAATAGTCACAATGGTCGACCGACTCCATATCAGGAGTATCGAATGGATCACTTCAAGGCAATCGCCTCATTCGTCCGCGCCGCCGACAAGGGGAGCTTCGCCGCGGCTGCAGTGGAGGAGGGCGTGACCCCCGTCGTCCTCGGGCGCCGTGTCGACGCGCTGGAGAAGCGTCTCGGCGCGAAGCTCCTGCACCGGTCCACGCGCAGCATGACCCTCACCGAGGACGGCACGGTGTTTCTTGAGCATTGCCGGCGCGTGCTCCAGGATCTCGACCAGGCCGAACGTGCGATCAGCGCCGGCACGCGCGCGGCCGTCGGTCATCTGGTCGTGTCGGCGCCCGCCGGATTTGGGCGCATGCATGTGGCGACGCATGGCCCGCAGTTCCTGCGACGGCACCCCCAGGTGCGGCTGTCCTTCAATCTCACCGATCGGGTCGTGGATCTGGTCCGGGAAGGCTACGAGCTCGGCATCCGTATCGGCGGCCAGCTCGATCCCAACCACGTGGTGATCAAGCTCGCTGCCAATCGCCGGGTGGTGTGCGCATCACCGGCGTACTTCCGCCAGCACGGGAAACCGCGCTCCCTCGATGACCTCGCCAAGCACAACTGCCTGTCGTTCAACCTGCAGGGCGGCCAGCAAAGCGGCTGGCTGTTCCGCCACAACGGCAAGTCGGTAAGCCTCCGCGTGGCCGGCAGCCTCGACTGCAACGATGGCGAGTTGCTGCATCGCTGGGCGCTCGAAGGACTGGGGGTCGCGTGGCGCTCGACTTGGGAGATCGCCGGCGAACTGGAGCGGGGCGAGCTCGTCACTGCACTGGATGAATTCGCCTTGCCCGCCTATGACATTTTTGCGGTCTACCGCCAGCAGCGTCACGTCCCGGTGCGGGTGCGTTTCTTCGTCGACCATCTGCGCCAGGTGTACGCCGAGCCCGCGTACTGGTCGGGCGGTCGGTGATTCACGGCGTCCAGTGCGCGCCATACGGGCGGTGGCGGATTCCGCCGCACGCACCGGCGCGATGCGACGCGACGTCCTGCGACCGGTCGCTGCCGTCAGGTACGGCGCAAACGGGTCAGCAACATTGCTGGCCCTCCTGGATCGGCGGGCATTTCACCGAGCCATACGAGCAGAACACGCAGCAATCACCGGGCCGGGGTTTGAGCAGGCTTCCGCAGCCGGTACAGTCGTAGAAGTAGAGACAGGCATCCGTCGGCATGGTCTCCTCGGCGGCAGCACCGCAA
This sequence comes from Casimicrobiaceae bacterium, assembly GCA_040006895.1. Taxonomy (GTDB): domain Bacteria; phylum Pseudomonadota; class Gammaproteobacteria; order Burkholderiales; family Casimicrobiaceae; genus CAIWHR01. Next base: position 17,506 of record JBDTWB010000064.1, read on the forward strand.
TGCGGACAGGTCAGGACGGATTGGCGTTCGATACGACCCATGCGCGGCTCAACGCGGCGCCGTGGCCGGATAGCCGGCCCGCGTGGTGGCCTTGATCAAAATCGCCACATCCGCCTGATCCCGATCGAACTGCACGGTCGCGGTCTTGCTGCCGAGATCGATCGTCGCATCCACTCCCCGTGGCACCTTCGCCAGTGCTTGCTTGACTGTGACCCGGCACAGCGCACAGTTCATGTTTTGCACGTCCAGCACCACGGTCCTTGGCGGGGCGGCGAGCAAAGTGAGGGGCACGTAGAGAAGGGCGGCAAGGGCCAGAACGCGCATGGTGGCATCCGTTCAGTAGAAGAGCGGAGCGAGGTAGGGAGTGACGAACAATCCGGCGACGACCACGCTCACGACCCAGAAGGTTTGCCGCTGGCGGCGCTGCACTCGGGGCTCGATGCACGCAGCCCCCGGCGCACAAACTTCCGGTCGACGATGGAGTTTGCGGTACGTCAGACCGAGAAACAGCACCGTCAGTCCGATGAAGATCGGACGGTAGGGTTCGAGCGCCGTGAGGGTGGCCACCCACGCACCGCCGATTCCGAGTGCGAGCAGCACGAGCGGACCCACGCAGCACACCGATGCGCCAATACCGGCCAGGAGCCCGGCGAATAGCGAACCCCTTGCATTAAATGCGGGCATGGATTGTTCCTTGGAAGATCAGATCGGGCATACCATACATCCCGTACCATGGTACGGAGTCAAGGGGAGCGGCGATGATGGCAGAACAGGAGCGGCCATGACGGCAGAACTCACCATCGGCCGCTTGGCCGACGCCGCGGAGGTCAACGTCGAGACCATCCGCTACTACCAGCGGCGCGGTCTGCTTGACGAGCCCGTGAAACCGCCCGGCGGGCAACGCCGTTACGGTCCTGCGGCGGCATTGCGGGTGCGCTTCATCAAGCGCGCCCAGCAGCTCGGCTTCACCCTCGACGAGGTCCAGGGCTTGCTCCTGCTCGAGGACGGCCAGAGCTGCAGGGAAACGCGCCTTCTCGCCGAGCGCAAGCTCGCCATGATCGAGGGCCGCATTGCCGACCTTTCGCGCATGCGCAGGCTGCTCAAAGGACTTGTCGCCGAGTGTGTCGACGGGCGGCGGCAGCCGCAGGCGTGTCCGATCATCGCCACACTGGCGGCTGCGTAGGAAGGCTAAGGGACCCATGCGATCTCCCGCCGGATGGTCCATCCCGCGTCGTTCCAGGCGCGCGATCGGCAAAGATCGTGATGGCGCCGCCTCGAGCGGCTCGCATGCCGACATCGACCGCGCAATGCTGGATCGGCGTGGTTTCGCGGGAGCACGTGCAGCGCGGCGTAGCGGGGGCATTCATCTGCCTGAACCACGGCAAACGAGCGCCCGTGCAGCGACTGGGCGCGGGAGACTGGATCGCCCAGTATTCGCCGAGCACGGCCTGTCCCGATGGCGAGCCACTGCAGGCCTTCACGGCAATCGGCATGGTGGTGACGGGGAGGTCTACCGGGTCGGGATGTCGACGGATTTGCAGCCGTACCGTGTTAATGTCGAAATCTGCAAGGTAAGAGAGGCCGCATCAGGCCGCTGATCGACAGCTGTCGTTCATCAAGCGCAAGGCGCACCGGGGCGCTGCGTTCCGCTTCGGCGCCTTGAAACCCGCTGCGGGACTCGAGGTCATCGCCGCGGCCATGGACGTGGGCAGACGGCCTGACGCCGAGTGGCGGCGCCCGGCGAGGCGGGATTGTGTCGTGGGAAAGGCAAGCGAGCCATGGCAAGAAGCTGCACATTCGCACGAAGATGCGGGAAGGGGTCTGCGACGCCGGACATGCAGGGCGTGGCGAGCACGAGATCTGCGATGTGCGCTCGCGTGATGCGCAGCATGCTCGTGGCCTGGCTACTGGCGGCATCGACCGTGGTAGCCGCTCCGTCCGGACCGTATGACGAAGCCGCGGATGCCAGGGCCCGGATCCGGGCAGCATTGAGCGAGGCGTCTCGCGCCAGCGTTCCGGTGCTGGTGGTGTTCGGGGCCAACTGGTGCGCCGATTGCAAGGTCCTCGATGCTGCCTTCACGCACGGTGCGTCGGCGCGTCTTATCAAGGCGAACTTTCGCGTCGTCAAGGTCAACGTCGGTCGCTTCGATCGCAATACGGATATCGCGGCGTCCTACGGCGTGCCCTTGAAGAAGGGAATCCCCGCGGTTGCCGTGCTGTCGCCCCAGGGCATGGTCATGTATGCGACTGCGGGCGGGGAACTTGCCGACGCGCGAGCGATGGGCGAGAACGGCATCTTCGCCTTCTTCTCGGAGGTTTCCGGGAGGCTCCCGAAGTAGTCGGAGCCGGTGGATGGCCGAGAGTCACGGTGCGTGCGTGCCGACTCCGCGCCAGCCGTCCTCGCGATACGGTGCAGGCCGACCGTGCACGGCGGTTGGCTTAGCACGGCGCGCCGCCGGTCGGCGCATGCCAATCGCGATCGTAACCCTTCGAGAAAGGTCGTCTTGGCGCCTCTGCCTCATCGCG
>JBDTWB010000065.1:0-19916 GCA_040006895.1 Casimicrobiaceae bacterium
GCCCGCGTCCGAGTTCAAGTTCGGACAATCCATCCCGGAGAGCTTTGTCTTCTCCCGGGATGGCCGTTACCTCTACGGCAGCAGCTACTACACCGGCGTTTCGAACATCTTCCGGTACGACGTGGCCACGGGTGACGTGGTCGCGGTATCGAACGCCGAGACAGGACTGTTTCGCCCGGTGCCGCTCGCGGACGGCCGGCTGCTGGTGTTGACCTACACGGGCGCAGGGTTCGTCCCGGCGATCATCGAACCCAAGGTCATCGAGGACGTCAGCGCCATCCGGTTTCTCGGAGCCGAGCTCGCCGACAGGCATCCGGTCGTGACGACCTGGCAGGTTCCGCCGGCGAACACCGTCGACTACGATCAACTCATCATCAGGCAGGGACCGTATGCGCCGTTGCATCACGTCGGCCTCGCCAACGCGTATCCGGGGCTGCAGGGCTACAAGGATTCCGCGGGCGTCGGCTATCGGCTCAATTTCTCGGACCCGATCAACTTCGCGAATGCGAATGCGACGGTGGCCTATACACCGACCGGAAGCCTGTCCGGCGGCGAGCGCCTGCACGCCGACATCAGCGGCGACTACCTGGGCTGGCATGGCGGAGTGTCCTGGAACAAGTCCGACTTCTACGATCTATTCGGGCCGACCAAGCGTGGCCGCAAGGGCCTGGCGGTCAAGTTCGGGTACGACAACCTGCTGGTCTACGACGAGCCGCGCCGCCTCGACCTGATCACCGACTTCGCCTACTTCGACAAGATCGACACCCTGCCCAACGCCCAGAATGTGGCAACGCCGTTCACGCGTCTCGCGACCCTCGACATCGGGCTGCATTTCACCGATGTGCGGCGCTCCCTGGGCGCGGTCGAGGACGAGAAGGGGCTCGCCTGGGCTGGCGACGTGCGCGCAAGCCTGGTCAAGGGACGCGTCACGCCGCAGGTGCGCGCGCTCGCCGATATCGGTTTTGCCTTGCCTTACGCGCATGCGTCGCTTTGGTTGCGAACCGCCGCGGGTACAGCGGAGGGGACCCGCGACGATCCGGTCGCCAAGTTCTACTTCGGCGGGTTCGGCAACAACTATGTCGACGATGGCACGATCAAGCGCTACCGCGAGTACACGTCGTTGCCCGGCTTCGGCATCGACGAGGTGAGTGCGCTCAATTACGTTCGCGAGCTCGTCGAGCTGAATCTTCCACCGCTGATCTTCGAACGGGTGGGTACGCCGGGCTTCTATCTGACCTGGCTGCGCCCGTCGGTGTTCGTCGCAGGACTGTTGACCGATCCCGGCAGCTCGACGCTGCGCAGGACCTATGGCAGCGTCGGCACCCAGGCTGATTTGCGCTTCACCGTGATCCATCGCTACGACATGACCCTGTCGATCGGCTACGCGCTGGGCTACCGCTCGGGGCAGCGCGTGGGCAGTGAATGGATGCTGTCGCTGAAGATCATGTAGGCGGGCATCGCGATGCACGCTCTGTTCCTGCCCGCGCTGGTCGCCCTGCTGCCGGTGCTCGCATTCCTCGGCGCCTTGCTGTACTTCGACAGCTACAAGCTGGTCGCGCTCAAGTCCGTGATGCTGATCGTGGCGGTCGGCGCGCTGACTGCGGGTCTTGCGTACGCGGTGAATGGCAGCCTGGTCGACCTCGCTGACCTCGATCCGGCGCTGTTCCCCCGCTACGTGGGCCCGGTCACGGAAGAGTGCCTGAAGGGACTGGTCGTCGTCATCCTGATCCGCACCCGACGCATCGGCTTCCTGGTCGATGCCGCGATCTTCGGCTTCGCCGTCGGAACCGGCTTCGCCGTGGTCGAAAATGTCTACTACCTCGGTCATGCGGAGAATGCGATCATGGGGACGTGGATCGTGCGCGGGTTCGGCACGGCGCTGATGCACGGCGGGGCCACCGCCATCTTCGCTGTGGCGGGTCTGGCCCTGGTGCAGCGCGCCGGGCGGGTCGGCGTCTCCATCTTCCTTCCGGGCCTGGTCGTGGCGATCGCATTGCATGCGGTGTTCAACAACCTCCTGCTGTGGCCGAAGAGCGCCACCCTTGCCATGCTGGTCGTGCTGCCCCTCCTGCTCAACCTGGTGTTCGAGCGCAGCAACAAGGCGCTGGGGGAATGGCTCGGCCCGGGATTCGACGCGGATGCGGAAATGCTCGAGCTCATCCACTCCGGACGGCTGTCGGACTCGCCGATCGGTCAGTACCTGCACAGCCTCAAGGGCAAGTTCGTCGGGCCGGTGCTGGCGGACCTGCTGTGCTACCTGCAGCTCTACACCGAGCTGTCGCTCCGTGCGAAGGGGATGCTGATGATGCGGGAGAACGGCTTCGTCGTGCCGGTCGATGATGAGACGCGTGCGAAGTTCGACGAAATGCGCTATCTCGAAGGCAGCATCGGCAAGACTGGCATCCTCGCAATCCAGCCGATGATGCGCATGAGCTTCAAGGAGCTCTGGCAGCTGTACGTGCTCGATCGTTGAACGGCGCGGTGATGCGCATCGCCGGGTAGTGGGCTGGGCGACCGGGGCGAGGATCAGACCCTGCCGCAACCGCGAGGTTGTCCTATACTCGGCGGCAATCGTTGGGTGGAGGTCGCATGCGAACAATACCCGTTGGCGCCCAAGGCTCGTTCGAGATGGTCGTCTCGCCTGAACACCTTGCGAACCGCTTCAAGGACGCAACCCTCCCGGCAGTGCTGTCGACCCCGGTGATGATCATGGCGATGGAGAATGCCGCCTTGGAGGCGATCAAGCCATACTTTGAACCGGGCGAAAGCGCCGTGGGCACGCGCGTCGACGTCGCCCATCTGGCAGCCACGCCCGTCGGCCGTCGAATCGTTGCGACCGCGGACGTGACCGGGGCCAATGGGCATCGCATCGAATTCCGGGTCAAGGCGACGGACGGCGCCGAAGAAATCGGCCGCGGCACCCATGCGCGGATTGTGATCAACGTAGCAAGTTTTTCCGAGCACGTTGCCGCAAAGTTTGCCGGACACGTCGATTGATCGCCTGATGCGAAGTGTTGGCTTCTACGTGCCGAATGCCTGCGCGTTTTTTATCGGCCGTGACGAGCCTCTGGATGGTCACGGCGGCACCTACCCGAATCGGTTGAACCCCCCGTCGACCCAGGCGAGAGCGCCGGACGACGCTTAGGCTTGCGGTCGACGTTCCCTTGATGCCAAACGTCGGGCGTGCCAGACCAGGCGGATTGGCGCCCTGACCCGTGCTGCGAGGCGGAAGAAGATGGCGTGCGAACTCCTATGCACTGATGACCCCGTTCGCTCCCCGTGCCAGAGCGCCATCCTCGGGTCGAAAGCCCGCGTGCAGGTGTGGGTGGCAGCGCGGGCATGGACGGATTTTCCGTGACGAGCGCTCCGGAAAAGCGCGCCGTGGCCGGCGGTGTGATCGACGCGGGCAAGCTTGCCCTCGAGCCACAGGTCGCCGCCCATGCGGAGGCGATGTACCCGCTGCTGTGCGATCCACTACTGTATGCCTTCGAGGGAGTGCCGCCGGTGTCGATCGATGCGTTGCGCGAGCGCTTTACGCGCCTCGAATCGCGGTGCTCGCAGGACGGCAAGGAGCTCTGGGTGAACTGGGCGGTGCGCCTCGATACAGGCGAAATTGCGGGCTACGTCCAGGCAACGGTCCGGACCGACGGGTCGGCGCTTGTCGCCTACGTGCTCGGCAGCCGGTACTGGGGGCGCGGCATCGCCCGGCGCGCGGTTACGGCAATGCTGGGGGAGCTCGCGCGGTCCTACGGCGTGGTGCGGGTGGTCGCGATCCTGAAGGCCGCCAATGCGCCGTCGCTCCGGCTGCTCGACCGGCTAGGCTTCGTGCCGGTTGGCCCTGACGATTCGATCCTCGAGATCGTGGACCACGACGAGTTGCTCATGCACCGCGCCGCCCGGGTACCCGCCGTCGTCCGGCGCTTCGAACCCGCCGATTTCGCCGAGGTCGTAAGTGGCTGGCACGATACCAACCGCGCCACCTATGCCTACAACGCCACCCAACGGGGGCGGACCCTCGCAGATGCCGAGGCCTTTTTCGGCAACGTTGTCGTGCCGACGTGTGCACTTCTGGTCGCGCACGCCGATGGCCACGCCGTGGGCGTCCTGGCCCTGGAGGCACCGTGGATCCGCCAGCTCGCGGTGTTCTCGAAGTTTCGTCGAGAGGGCATAGGGACCGCGCTGCTCAAGTCCGCGCGCATGCTCTCGCCCGACGAACTGCGGCTCTTCACCTTCCGGCGCAACCGTGGCGCCCGCCACTTCTATCGTCGCCATGGCTTCGTGACCGTGCGCTTCGGGATGAGCCCGCCGCCGGAGAGCGAGCCGGACGTCGAATACGCCTGGATGGCCATGCCGGGCGATAATGACCGGCAACCGGGCCGGGCATCGCGGCCAGGCCAACGAACCTCGGAGAACGGATGATCACGCGGTCCCTGGGCCAACTTTTCGAGAACAACCGTGCATGGGCAGCGGAGGTCACGCGGGAGGACCATGCCTTCTTCGAGCGCCTTGCCAACCAGCAGGCGCCGGAGTACCTGTGGATCGGGTGCTCGGACTCGCGGGTGCCGGCCAACCAGATCGTCGGACTGCCGCCCGGCGAGATGTTCGTGCATCGCAATGTCGCCAACGTCGTCGTGCACACCGACCTCAACTGCCTTTCTACCGTGCAGTTCGCGGTCGACGTACTGCGGGTCAGTCATATCATCGTCTGCGGCCATTACGGGTGCGGCGGCGTGCTCGCGGCGCTTCGGGACGAGAAGCATGGCCTGGTCGACAACTGGCTTCGCCACGTCCAGGACGTGCGGTGGAAGCACCAGGGGCAGCTCGCAGATTTGTCCAGCGAGGTCGAGCAGCATCGCCGCCTGTGCGAGCTCAACGTCATCGAGCAGGTGGTGAACGTGAGCCAGACCACCGTGGTGCGCGATGCCTGGGCGCGCGGCCAATCGCTCATGGTCCATGGCTGGATCTACGACGTGCGCGACGGCCTGCTGCGCGACCTCGGCATGAGTGTGAGCAAGCTGGAGCAACTGGCGTCGTCGTCGCATGCGGCCCGCCAGGCGGGTCAGTAATCCGTACCCGGTAACGGGTCTACGCATTGCGCGTCGGCTGGGATCGAACGGATTGCTCTGCCTGACGAGCCGCTGCGGAGCGGCCTCGACGTCGGATGCACATGCGCAACGCGACACTCACTCGGCCGTCTTATAACGTCCACTCCCGGCCGGTCATGCCCGAGCCACCAGGAATGGCGCGTCGGCCATGGACGCTCATTCGGCCGTTCACCCTGGTGGCGTAGTATGGTCGGACGGTCATTCGTCGACGAGAGGATCCAGTGACGGATCGGCGAACGTTCATTGCCCGTGTTGCGGGGGGCCTCCTCGCAGCGCCTCTCGCTGCGCGCGCGCAACAAGTGGGGAAGATTTATCGCATCGGAATTCTGGAGACAATACCCGCGGCACAGAACGCCGCCAATCTCGTCGCCTTGCGCAAGGGGCTGCGGGGTTTCGGCTACGTCGAAGGACGAAACCTGGTCATCGAATATCGATCGGCCGATGGTCGGTCCGAGCGGTTCCCGGACCTGGCCTCCGAACTCGTGCGCCTCAAGGTCGACCTGATCGTGACCAGAGGGACCCCAGCCGCCAGGGCGGCGAAAAAAGCGTCTGGAACAATTCCTTTGCTTATGGCGACGATGGGCGACCCGCGTGCCCTCGTGGCGAGCTTCGCGGACCCGGGCGGCAATATTACAGGGGTGACGACCTTCAGCACCGAGTTGATCGGGAAGCGGATTGAACTCATCAAAGAGCTGGTTCCGCGCCTCTCGCGAGTCGCGTTGCTTCACAACATGGGCAATCCGGCTGTCCCACCCGAGTGGGAAGAGACAAAGACGGCGGCGCGTTCGCTCGGTCTCCAGGCGGAGATTCTCGACGTGCGGACCCACGACGACCTAGGCCGGGCCTTCGAACTGGCAGTCCGACAGCATGTCGACGCGCTTCTCATCGGGCTTGACGGTCTTACCCAATTGCATCTGCAAACGATCGTGGACTTGGTGGCCCGCAACAGGCTGCCTGCTGCGTATCCGGCCCGCGAGTTCGTCGAGGCCGGGGGATTGATGGCGTACGCGGTAAGGTACCCCGACCTTTATTTCCGGTTCGCAAGCTTCGTCGACAAGATCTTCAAGGGTGCGAAGCCCGCCGAACTCCCGGTGGAACAGCCGACCGAGTTCGAGCTGGTGATCAACCTGAAGACCGCGAAGGCACTCGGCCTCACAATCCCGCAATCGGTGTTACTGCGGGCGAACGAGCTTCTCGAGTGATCGACCGGTCCCGCTTCTCGCCGGTTAAGCGCCGCTCGCGCTCACCGATTAACCCGATTCGCTGAACGACTGCTTTGGAGAATCGACCGGCAGCCGGGTTCCCTTGGGGCCTCTGAATGTGCCGCTCGATTGCGGTCACGGCGCGCGGTATCCCGTTTGTGTCGGCCATCGGCATCAGCGTGCGGTGCAAGGTCGGTCTCCCTTCAACCGCTTGGATTGTTCACGAAAAGCGACCCGCGGCCCCTCCAGCCATTGGGGGCGTCGCGTCAAGCGGTCATTGGCACCGCGAGATGCGCTACCTGAACGCCGCGGGCCTGGCCTGGCGGGTGCCTGGTTCCTGTACAGGTATTCGCGCCTACGCGCCTTGTCGGTCGGGCCTCGACTAAGTGGACGCCCATCTTTGCGGTTTGGATTACCGGTGCGGATCGTGCAGACAAGGTGGGCGCGTCGGGAAAGCGCCAGTTGCTTCCCGATGCGACTGGAGCGTGCGCCGGCGATATTGTCTTCACTCCTCACGGTCCCCTCGCGGGGCGCGTCTAAGTGCGCTAGCATCCTTATTCGGGAATGTCCTATCGACTGAGGGTGTGTGAGAACAGAGCGCGACGGGTCTCAGTACGCCCGCAGCCTAATCGAGGCTAGCCTCGACCCCCTCGTGGCGATCAGCGCCGAGGGCAAGATCACCGACGTCAACGAAGCCGCGATCACGGTCACCGGTGTTGCCCGAGAACGGCTCATTGGCAGCGACTTCTGCGAGTATTTCACGGACCCAGGGAAGGCCCGCGAGGGCTACCAGTTGGCTTTCGCTCAAGGCCTCGTCTCCGACTATCTCCTGACGATTCGCCACCGCGACGGGAAGCTCATCGACGTCGTCTACAACGCGTCTGTTTACAGGGACGTGCGCGGCAAGGTACTGGGCGTCTTCGCTGCCGCCCGAGACGTCACCGACCGCAAACGCCGTGAAGCAATTCTTCAGGAAGTCCAGTCCTTCGCCGAAGCGATTGTGGAGACGGTGCGAGAACCGCTGCTCGTCCTAGACAAGGGCCTTCACGTGAAGATGGCCAACCCGTCGTTTCTCCGGACCTTCCGGGCCTCGAAGGGCGAGACGGAAGGCCAACTACTCTACGAACTTGGCAATGGCCAGTGGGACATCCCCGAGTTGCGGCGTTTGCTGGAAGACATCATCCCGCAGCACACGGAATTCCGTGATTTCGAAGTGACTCACGACTTTCCCGCGATCGGCCGTCGCACGATGCTTCTGAATGCCCGCAAACTTTCCGAGCCAGGGGTCAACAGCGAGCTGTTCCTGCTCGCGATGGAGGACACCACCGCGCGTAAGCAGGCGGAAGAGGCGCTGCTCAAGGCGGGAGCCTTGCAGAATGCGATCTTCAATAGCGCCAACTTCTCGAGCATCGCCACGGACGCGAATGGCGTCATCCAAATATTCAACGTCGGTGCCGAGCGCATGCTGGGTTACACCGCCGCCGACGTGATGAACAAGATCACCCCAGCCGATATTTCGGATCCGCAGGAAGTGATCGCTCGCGCCAAGGCGCTGAGCGTCGAGCTCGGAACGCCGATTACGCCTGGCTTCGAGGCCTTGGTGTTCAAGGCCTCGCGGGGGATCGAAGACATCTATGAGCTGACCTACATCCGCAAGGACGGAAGCCGATTCCCCGCGGTGGTGTCGGTCACGGCCCTGCGCGATGCCCAAGGCGCAATCATTGGGTACCTGTTGATCGGAACCGATAATACCGCGCGCAAGCAGGTCGAAGAGGAGCGCATGAAACTCGATCAGCGTCTGCGCGACCAGCAGTTCTACACACGCTCGCTCATCGAATCCAATATCGACGCGATCATGACCACCGATCCGCAAGGGATCATCACCGACGTCAACAAGCAGATGGAGGCGCTTACCGGTTGTACGCGCGACGAACTGATCGGCGCGCCGTTCAAGAGCTACTTCACCGACCCGGAACGGGCCGAGGCGGGCATCAGGCTGGTGCTCAGCGAGAAAAAGGTCACCAACTATGAACTCACCGCACGCACCAGGGACGGCAAACAGACCGTCGTGTCCTACAATGCAACCACCTTCTACGACCGGGAAAGGAAGCTGCAGGGCGTGTTCGCCGCCGCGCGGGACGTCACCGAGCGCAAACGCCTGGATGATGCATTAGAGGAGGCTAAAAAAGCCGCCGAGGACGCGAACAGCGCAAAAAGCGACTTCCTCGCGCGAATGAGCCACGAGATCCGGACCCCGATGAACGCCATCGTGGGCATGGCGGACCTCCTGTGGGAAACTTCGCTGGCCCCGGAGCAACGCGAGTACGTTCGGATTTTCAGGAAAGCGGGCAGTCAACTGCTCGATCTCATCAACGACATCCTGGATCTTTCCAAGGTGGAGTCCGGTCACCTGACGCTCGAGAGTCTAGATTTTGATCTCGGCGAAGTTCTGGACAAGAGCCTCGAGATCATGGCCATCCGCGCCCACGAGAAGGGGCTCGAGTTGGCGCTGAGCATCGCCCCCGAAGTCTCCACGGGCCTGGTCGGCGATCCGGCGCGGCTTCGACAAGTCCTCATCGATCTTGTCGGGAATGCCATCAAGTTCACGGAGAATGGGGAAGTGGTCGTTCGGGTCGAGGCGGACTCCGAGAAGAAAACCGCCGGTGCGCTACGGTTCGCGGTTTGCGACACGGGAATCGGGATACCCGAGGAGGCGCGTGAGCAGATCTTCGCTCCCTACTCCCAAGTCGATACTTCCACGACGCGCAAGTTCGGCGGAACCGGCCTGGGATTGACGATTTCGCGTCGCGTCGTCGAACTGATGCAGGGGCGGATCTGGGTGGAAAGCGCCATCGGAATTGGCAGCACGTTCTACTTCACGGCTCAGTTCGCAACCGGCAGCAAGAACATCCCGCGGGCGCCCTCAGGCGCGATCGACCTCAAGGAAGTGAAGACCCTGATCATCGACGACAACGCAACGAACCGGCTGATCCTCAGGGAAATGCTCTCCCGTTGGGGCGCCGTGGTGACTGAAGCGGATGGCGGAGAGCGGGGTGTCGCGGAGCTGGTTCGAGCGAAGCAAGCCGGTTCGCCCTATTCCGTCGTGTTGCTGGATCGCCGCATGCCGGGTGTCGATGGGTTCCAGGTGGCCGAGCGCATCTTTCAGGATCCCGGCGTCGCCGAGACGACCATCCTGATGCTCACGTCGGAGAACCGCGCGGGAGACGTCGCGCGAGGCCGCGAGCTTGGGCTGGCTGCGTACCTGGTGAAACCGGTCAAGCAGGCCGAGTTGCTGGAGGCGATCCAGGAAGCGCGTGGTGGCGCGGTTCCTGCGGCGAAGCGACCCGCGGTCCAAGCTCGCGACATTCCAGCTGGCGCGCAATCGCTGCGGATATTGCTGGTGGAGGATTCTCAGGACAATGTGCTATTGATCCAGTCTTACCTGAAATCCAGCGGCTACGGAGCAGACGTCGCTTGCAACGGTGCGGTCGCCCTCGAAAAGTTCATCTCAGGCACCTACGACATTGTACTGATGGATGTCCAGATGCCGATCATGGACGGTTATTCCGCCACGCGCAAAATTCGCCAATGGGAAGCCGAACACCACGCACCGCCGATTCCGATCCTGGCGCTTACTGCACACGCCCTGCCCGAAGAAGTGCGCAAGAGTCTCGACGCAGGCTGCACAGCCCACCTTACGAAACCCGTACGCAAGGCGACGCTCATCGGCGCAATCGAACAGCACGCCATGGGAGTCGTTCGGGTGGGTTCCAGCGTCGCCGAGCTGGTCCCGGGTTTTCTCGCGGGTCGTCGGCGCGACGTCGAGACCATCGCCGCAGCGCTGGAACGCGCGGATTACGAAAGCGTGCGCTTCCTGGGCCACAACATGAAGGGATCCGGCGCCGGCTACGGTTTTGACCGGATTACGGAGATCGGCGCATCCCTCGAGCAGGCGGCCGGGCGCCGTGCACCCGAGGAAATTCGCATCCGGGCGGCGGAGCTCGTCCGGTACCTTGACGGACTTCACGTGAAGTACGAATAGCGGACACTTCAACAAGTATGCAAGTACGATTCTGGGGCACCCGCGGATCGATTGCCACTCCGGGTCCTGACACCCTGCGTTTTGGGGGCAACACGTCGTGTGTGGAAGTGACGACGAGCGGGGGAGGCTGCTTTATATTCGATTGTGGGACTGGCGCCCGCGCGCTCGGCGCGGCGCTCATGGCGCACGCTCCCAGGCCCGTCTCGGCAACGATCCTGCTCAGCCACACGCACTGGGATCACATCCAGGGCTTTCCCTTTTTCGTCCCGCTCTTCGTCCCCGGGAACGTCATCACGGTCTGCGGTCCCGAAGGAAGCGGCCGCTCTCTGCGCGAAGTCCTCTCCGGCCAGATGGAGTTCACCTACTTTCCCGTCGACATAGGACAGCTTCCGGCATCCATCACGTTCCAGGAGCTCGGAGAAGGAACGCACGAGATCGGTGGCGCGCGAATCGTCGCGCAGTACCTGCATCACCCGGCAATGACGCTGGGCTATCGCATCGAGGCTGACGGTGCGGCCGTTGTGTATTTGTGCGACCACGAGCCCTTCTCGGAATCGCTCTGGCACGAAAACCCGGCGCCCGACGCCACCGCCTCCATTGCGCACGAGGGGGACCGGCGCCACGCGCGGTTCATGGCCGGCGCGGGCCTCGTCATTCATGACGCTCAGTACACTCCGGAGGAGTATCCGTCCAAGAAAAACTGGGGCCACAGCACCTACGAATATGCCGTGGAGCTCGCTGCAACTGCCGGGGTGCGTCAGCTTGCCCTTACCCACCACGATCCTGCGCACGACGACGCTTTCATCGACGGGCTCGAGAAGCGCGCCCAAGCCTACGCCAGGCAGCTGGGTCACTCCGTAGAGGTCCTCTGCGCCTACGAAGGCCTCAATCTCGCGGTCGAACCCCACGGCGTCCAGGATCCTGGCTGCATGCCTCCAGCTCGGCACTCGGGTCGCGACGTCCTGCGCGGCCGCCATATCCTCGTCGTGGACGACGACCCGGACATACGCGCCCTCGCAAACCTTGCCTTGAGTCTGGACGGCCACATCGTGATCGAAGCTTCGAGCGGCCAGGAAGCACTGGCGATAATCGCGGCGCAGATACCGGATCTTCTAGTATTGGACCTGCTAATGCCTATCCAGGGAGGCTTGGAGGTACTAAAGGTAATTCGTTCTAGGCCGGCAACGGCGGCACTACCGGTACTCGTGTTGACCGCGATGGATGACGAGGTAACTACCCGTGCCGGATTCGAGTTCGGCGCAACCGACTACGTGACCAAGCCCTTCTCGATCCCCCAGCTCGCGGCGCGCGTACGCGCCTGTCTGGCGCGCATTGGAAAAGAAGTACCATGACCATGGCGAACGGCCTGTCCGCGGCGCACTTCGCCTATTCTGAAGTCAATCCGCGCATTGCATGGTGGGGAGGCCATGCAACGTCCGACGCGTCCATTACGGAAAGGCGCTTCCGTGTGGGTGGTCCGGCTCGAATTGGTTGTCAACGCCAAGGCAGCCAGAAAGGCGGGTATCGACATACCGAGGGCGCTGCTAGTCCGTTCTGACCTGTCCTTCACTAGTGGATTGTAACGTTGGATGCGGTAGTATCATCCATCCATGGAGGGCGCGACGAAACTGACCAAGAGCGAACGCATGGAGCTGCATCAACAAGTCAGCGCAAGGAACGCACGAGCGGATTCAGCGCGGCATGCGCGGCCGATTCTTTTGCTTGCCGAGGGCCTCACCTGGGCGGCAACTCGCGCCAAACTGGACTGCAGCGATAGCTACATCAGTCGCTGGAGTCAGCGCTTGCGACGGATCGGCTGGCGGGGCTGTTTGCTCGTCAGAGTGGCCGCGAACGTTTCAAGGTCACCGAGCGGATTGAAGGGCGGGTACTGGCGCTTACCCTAATCTGCACGCATTGCCTCAGCAGCCCGCAAGTAAGTGTCCGCGACGATGCCCATGCCGAGCTCGACGTAGGTCCTGATCACATCCACGTCGAGCGCGGTCAGGACCACGATGGGCTGAAGGTTTTCGCGTCGACTGGCTATCGCAGCAAATTCTTCGGAGTGTCGCCGTCGGGTCGCGGGCCGGCCTACGCTCCGACGCGCCAAGTGTCCGGTCTCTGCAATTGAGCAGCGGTGTCCACGCATCCGGGAATCGGCGCAGTCGGCCAAGAGCCGTCCTAAGCCAGTCTGCCCGTAGGTGGACTTTCGGCGGCGCACACGCGGTCTCGTCCCGCCTGCTTGGCGTTGTAGAGGGCACGGTCAGCGGCCTTCACGAAGTCCGCCACATTCGCTCCATGAAGAGGATAGGTAGCGACGCCGAATGAGGCCGTCGAGGCCGGAAGCGACTGGCCGCGGTGCGTGAGGTTCGTTTCCCGAATCGCCAGCCTCAGTTCTTCCGCGCGTCGCAATGCCATCTCGGTGGTGGTGTCGACGAGCAGCACGGCGAGCTCTTCGCCGCCGTAGCGGCAGGCCATGTCCGACGGTCGGATGTGGTTGGTGATTTCCCGAGCCACCGAGCTCAGTACGAAATCGCCCGCGTCGTGGCCAAAGGTATCGTTGAAGCGCTTGAATTGGTCGATGTCGATCATGATGATCGAGATCGGCTTGCCGTTGCGTTCGCTGCGATGCAGCTCACGAGTGAGTGCATCTTCCAGGTAGCGCCGATTGTATAGACCGGTGAGGCTGTCGCGTAAAGCGAGCACGCGCAGCGCGTCGCGTAGCTTGAGGTTGGCCAAAGCCGGCCCGACGCGGTCCGTCAGTGCGCGCAAGCGCCGTCCCGTCACTTCCTTGGGGCGCTCCGTGCTGCTGTCAACGGCGAGTGCCAGATGCAGCAATCCCAGCACCTGTCCCTGGCCTTGGATAGGCATGCAAGCATAGCTCTGCCCGGATTTCTGCGCATGCTTGCAGCGGATAGCACTATCGCGGTGGACGTAATGCGGGCGACCGAGCCTTAATCCCCAGCAATCGTCGGGACCGAGAACGGGCTCCGGCGGCTTAGCTGTGCCCCAAGTGGTGACGTGCTCCAGCGCGTCGCGCGATTCGCGATAGATGTAGAGCATCCCGCCGACCCCGGGGAACAGGCGACCGACAGTCCCGCGCACGATCGTGTAGGCCTCGTCGCGCTGCGTGCATCCCTGCAGCAATTCGGCCATGTGCGACAGTGCTTCGCCATCGCGATGAAACGCTTCGAGCTGCCGCACCGTTGCGGCAAGCGCCTTGTTGGCGGCGTGTTGCGCCCGCTCGACCTTGCCGCGTGCGACGACCTCGCGCGCCAGGTTCCGGTGGGACTCGCGCAACGCGGTCAGCCTCGCCTCGAGGGTCGCCTGCGCGCCGCGCAAGCCTTCCTCGGCGCTGAACAGCTGCGTTACGTCGCGCGCGACGGTGATTTCTCCGATGAGTCGCCCATGCGCATCGAGCAGCGGGGTCGTCCTGATGGCCACCCGCACGCTCTCACCATTCCTCTTGCGCCGTTCGGTCGTGGAGGATGTTGGCTTGCCTGCGCGGACGCGCTCGAGGATAAGAGCGTACTCCGCCTCCGAACGATCAGCGACGTGCAGCTTGCGAACCGGCTGCCCGACGGCTTCTTCGGCGGTGAATCCATACAGGGTCGCAGCCTCGCGATTCCAGTACGTGACAACCGCATCCAGGTCCTTGACGTAGACCGCTTCGCCTACTTGCTCCAGAACCTGATCGAGCAGCCGCGACCGTGTCCTCGCTTCAGTTTGCGGACCCTCGGTGCGACGAAAAAACTCAGCATCGACGGCACTCATCAGTCGACTCTCGATTATGGGTAAATAGGTACCCTTACGCCGAAATGGGCAGACTTGACCGCACGGCGGCACAACCACCGGGAATTGGTCGTTCAAGTGGAGATCGGGAGGGGTCACGCAACATCCGTGCCATTGCGGTAAGTCAAGGCGAGAACCCCCTGTTAGACGCGGAGCGAACGTGTCGCGATCGTCTGCTCCCCCAAGCGCGTGGACCGCGTTGGGTTGCAGCTTCCGAGTGGTCCGCCTAAAGTCTCCTGCGAAGGGGAGCGATTGGTACGGGCCAACACCGACTTGCAGCGATTGTCGAAGCGAACGTTGCGATGCCCGAATCGCAACTAAAAGTGGGCTTATGGGTGACGCCGAAGAGCGTCGCGGAAACGCGCACTTTTCGGCCAACGGAATATCATCACACGTTGGTGGATCAGGGGGCGCGCGCTGACGCGTCGGCCATCAGACTCTTTCCATGACTTTCGCCGATTTCCTCGCCACCGCCTGGGACGATCATGCTGAGCATCCTCGCGAGGTGGCCGATCGCCTGGCGGGATCGCTCCATTTGATCACTTCGGCCGAAGACGCCCCGGCCTTCGCGCGAATCGTCACCCACGTCTACGGCGAGCATCTCGCCGCATGGAACGAGGGCGTAGCACTCCTGGCTTCGCTCGCCGAACGTCCAGTGTGCGTCGATGATCGTGACGCGCGGGCGATGATCGCCCGAAGTACCGCGACACTGCGCCATGGCAATCGCGACGCGCACGCGCTCGACGGCCTGCCGACCGACGACCTCGTCTGGGCGCTGGCGACGGCGGCATCGGCCCTGGCGGCCCAAGGCCAGTGGCCGCGGGCCCTGGCCGACTTCGAGGCCGCGCTCGCGTGCGTTCCTCCTGGGCTCGACCCGGTATCGGCCGCGCCGCGCGCGCTGGCCGTGGCCGGCAACAACCTTGCCGTGGCGTTGGAGGAGAAGCCCGACCGCAGTGCCGCGGAGACCGTGGTCATGGTGCTGGCCGCCCGTGTCGGGGTCACGTACTGGACGCTCGCCGGAACCTGGCTGGAAGCGGAGCGTGCGCACTACCGCCTTGCCCGCAGCTTGCTGCAGGCCGGGGACATGGTCGCCGCGCGCGAGAGCGCGGCGCGCTGCGCGGCCATCTGCGCCGAGCACGACGCACCGGCCATGGAGCGGTTCTTGGCCGAGTGCGTCGTGGCGATCAGCGCGCGGTGTGCGGGCGACGACGCGGCGTTCGCGGCGGCGCGAGAGCGGGCCCGGGATTGGCACGCGCGGGTTGCTGCCGAAGAGGCGCCGTGGTGCGCCACCGACCTCGCCGAACTCGAGGCTGTGCCGCAGTCCGAACAAGCCCGGGTGATCGCCTGAGCGCTGCAGACGTGGCTCCACTCGAGGGCCGGTGCACGTGTGGCGACGTGCGTTATCGGCTCACCTCGGCGCCGTTGTTCGTGCATTGCTGTCACTGCCGCTGGTGCCAGCGCGAGACCGGCTCGGCGTTTGCCCTGAACGCGATGATCGAGGCCGACCGCGTGGTGCTCATCCGCGGCGCATGCGAAGTGGTCAACACCCCGTCGAACAGCGGCAAGGGCCAGTGGATTGCGCGCTGCCCGCGGTGCCAAGTCGCGCTCTGGAGTCATTACGCGGGCGCGGGCGATGCGATCAGCTTCGTGCGGGTCGGCACCCTCGACCATCCGCAGGCCTTGCCACCCGACATCCACATTTTCACGTCGTCCAAGCAGCCGTGGGTCGTGTTGCCGCCCGGCACGCCCGCGGTCGCGGAATACTATCGGTCGACTGACTACTGGCCGACGGCCAGCCTTGAGCGTCGCGCCGGCGTGCTCGAAGAATCCAGGCCCGTTAACCGCGCTCCTGGCGCCGCAAGGCCGGCCGCGTGCCGAGCTCGACCTTGAGCGCGCTGTTGCGACCGTTGCGCTGCACCTCGACCTCCGTGCGGCTGCCGGCCTCCAGCTCCAGCACCGCGCCGGCCAGATCCTCGGGTTGGCGGATCTCCGCATCACCGATGCGAACGATCACGTCCCCCGCCGCGATCCCGGCCCGGTCCGCGGGACCGCCCGGCTGCACCGCCATCACCATGGCGCCGGGCCCCCGCGGATTCGCCCCGGTCGAAACGCCCAGCCAGCCACGGGCGACCCGGCCCTGCTTCTTGAGGCTGGCCACGACCTTCTGGGCGAGGTCGATGGGAATGGCGAAGCCGATGCCCTCGGATCCGCCACCCCGGGAGAGGATGGCGGAATTGATGCCGATGAGCCGGCCGGCGGTGTCGATCAGGGCGCCGCCGGAGTTGCCGGGATTGATGGCGGCGTCGGTCTGGATGAAGTTCTCGACCGGGTTGATGCCGATGCCCTTGCGGCCCATGGCACTGATGATGCCCTGGGTCACGGTCTGGCCGACGCCGAGCGGGTTGCCGACCGCCAGGACCACGTCACCGACCGCCGCGTCCTTGATGTCGCCGATGGCGATCGGCTGTAGATCGGCGTTCTCGACGCGGATCACGGCGAGATCCGAATCCGGATCCGCGCCGATGAGACGGGTCTTGCGCAACGACCCGTCGGGGAGGGCGACCACGAGCTCGTTGGCGTCGGCGACGACGTGATAGTTGGTCACGATGTAGCCGTCGCGGTCGAGCACTACGCCCGAGCCGAGACCTTGGGCGAGCAGTTGCCGGCCGCCGAGGCCGAACGGGCCGCGCGAGGCCGTGCGCGCCGAGTGCACGGTGACGACCGACGGCGCGGCTCGCTCGACTGCGGTGCGGTAGCTCACGCTCAATGCCGCGGCCGCCGAATTGCCCGCCATCGCCGGCGCACCGGGCGGTGGCGGGGCCGGATTGATGGCGTTGGGCAGCTGTTTCTGTTCGGCGCGCGGCGGTGAGGGGTCGGGCGCGGCGTGATCGAGCGCGTAGCGCGCGCCGCCGTAGCCGGCGACGGCGGCGATCAGGATCTGCAGCAGCACGCTCGACAATCGGGTCATGCAATTTACCTTTATCTGGCCCGTTCGCGCGCGGCGCGTGCGTGGGGGCTGCTTAATAGCCGCAGAGCAATAGACAGCGCGCGGCGAAAAGTCTCATCGCGAACGCAGACGAGAACCCGAACGAGACGATTCGCGTGCGCGTGCGCTTCGATCTCTCAACGCCGGCAGCTTCGCCCGCCTGCACATCCGAAGACGGAATACGGGCGGATGGCGTCGGGCGCGCATTACTCGTCGGTGACGCGCCGGCGGGTCGCCTTGACCTCGCCGCGCCGGGTCTTGGCGTCGACGCGCTTGCGCCTGGCCGTGACTGTCGGGCGGGTGGCGCGACGGGGCGGCAGGACCAGCGCGGCCTTTTGTACCAGGGCGTTGAGGCGCTCCAGGGCATCGACCCGATTGCGATCCTGGCTGCGATATCGCTGCGCCTTGATGACCACTTCGCCCTCGCGGGTGATGCGCTGGTCGGGAAGTGCGAGCAACCGCGCCTTGATCTCGTCCGGCAGCGACGACCCGCGGACGTCGAAACGCAGCTGCACGGCGCTCGACACCTTGTTGACGTTCTGGCCGCCCGCGCCTTGTGCGCGGATCGCAGTCCATTCGACGTCGTCGGGCGAGACTTCGATCGGCGTCGCGTCCGCCATGTCAGTACGGACGCGCGCCGAAGAGCAGCGGATGCAGCAGCATCACCACCCCGGTGACGACGACGCCGCCGACTGCAGCCATCAGGTCGTACCGCAGCGCCGGCTCGAAGGGTGCAATCGGACCGCGCCGCAGCGATGCAATCAGGTCGACGACCGCCCACGCCAGGAAGGTGCCGAACAGGATGGTGCCGCGACGGTCGCCGTTGGCGAGCAGGTGCACCCCCGACCAGAGCACCACCCCGATCACCATCGGGTGCCGCACCAGTCGGCGGATGTGACCCCGCATATGCGAGGCGGCGAACAGGATAAACACCAATGTCATCACCCACGGCGCCGCGGCGCGGGCGGCCGGCAGCCCGGCAAAGATTTGTGCACCGCGCTCGCCGAGGTAATAGCCGACGACGATCAACAGCAGCCCGATGCCCGCCACGACCGAGAAGGTCGCCTTGTACCGGGCTTCGTTCCAGCCCCCCGCCAGCGTGCGGCGCAGGCCCGGCAAAGCGGGGACCAGGTGGATGCCGATGAACAATACCAGCCCTGCGATCATGACAGCCATGGCGAATCCCGGGGTGCGTCGGAGCGCGAAGCCTGCACTCTAGCAAACACTTAACCTGCCGCCGGGCGGGCGCGGCGCGGCACCGGCCGAGCGGTCTCGGAAAGCTTCAGGTCGTGTCGCCGGGTTCGGCGACCTTGTGAATCGCCCCCGCCTCGATGTAGATGCGCTTGATCTTGGGAAAGCTCGTCTGGATCTCGCGCTCGATGGCGGCGACGGCGGAGGCAATCTTCTCGAAAGGAGTACCGGGCTTGAAATGGACGTCGAGGGTGAGGAGCGCGTCCTCCGCGCCGATGTACATCGACAACAGCTCGCCGACATCGCGGACGTGGGGATTGCCCTGCACGATGCCGCGGATCACCTCGACCGTCTCCGGACGCAATCCCTCGCCGATCAGCAATCCGCGCGATTCGCGGATCAGCAGCACCGCCACGCCGGACAGCAGCAGTCCGATGACCACCGATGCCGCGCCATCGATGATCGGCATGTCGAGGGCATGGCTCGCATAGACCCCGATTGCCGCCGCAGCAAGGCCTGCCATTGCCGCCGAGTCCTCGGCGAGCACGGTGAACGTGGTGGGATCCTTGCTGAGGCGCAGCGCCCGCCAGAACGGCAGCGTGCCTTTCTCGCGCATGAAGGCGCGAAACGCGACGGCCAGGCTTGCACCTTCGAACACGGCAGCGGCACCCAGTACGACGTAGCTCCAGAACGCTTCCTTGAGCGGCTCGGGATGGCGCATGTGCAGGATGCCTTCGTAGATCGAGATGCCCCCGCCGAGACCGAAAATCAGCACGGCGACGATCAGGCTCCAGAAATAGAGCTCCTTGCCATGCCCGAACGGATGCTGCGGTGTCGGTCCTCGCTTGGAGAGCTTCATCCCCACCAGCAAGAGCAAACCGTTGCCCGTGTCGACCGCCGAGTGGATGCCCTCCGACAACATCGCCGAGCTGCCGGTCATGCCGGCGACGATGAACTTGGTGATGGCAATCGCGGTGTTGGCCGCGATGGCGCCGTAGACCGCGGTCTTCGACTCAGCCATCGGCACGGACCAGAACGCAGATCGCGGCGAAACAACGTGGCACAGGCAAGGTGCGGTGAAGCGCCGTAGCGGCGAAACGTGCGAGCATCGCGTTCTCGATGAAATGTGCCGTCCAGCCCAGCGATCGGTGGGTTCGCAACGGCGGTTCGCCCATACCGTTCGCACGTTCGCAACCGCAGTCCGACCCCGCGTTACGTGCGGCGACCGGGGTGGCTGGAGTTCCCTCCGGTGCGTCTGCGTGGCGTAGACGGCCGGAAGCCGCTACACGGTTCGAAGATGTTACCTCCAGCAACTGCCATGCCACCGATGGGCGGGGAGGCCTCGCGGCTCGCCTGGCTCCGCCACGGGGCAACGTATCCGCCGTGACAGGGGCGGTGGCGGGCGCCGGCTGCCCGCCCGGCCCGCGCACATGCAATGCGCCCTCCGACGAGCGCATCCCACCACCAAGCTACCCATGATGAAATGCGGATCGAGCGCGGTGGGGAGCCACCACCGATGGTGGAGATTCGGCTAGGGGCGGTGCAAAAGCTACCAGTCGGCCAGGGTAAGCGGGTAATGGGGTCAGATCCAATTACCCGAT
>JBDTWB010000066.1:0-19830 GCA_040006895.1 Casimicrobiaceae bacterium
GCGACCCGGTTCGTGCTGATGAACGTCGAGGGCAAGGACGTCGGTCTCGATGCGAGCCTGCCGGTGCAACTCTCGGTCGCCGACCAGTGGATCATCGGCGAGCTGCAGGATGCCGAGGCCGAGATTCGGGCCCAGCTCGACGCCTACCGGTTCGACCTCGCCGCGAAGGCGCTATACGAATTCGTATGGGACCGGTACTGCGACTGGTACGTCGAGCTCGCCAAGGTGGACCTGGCGAGCGGCGACGATGCGCAGCAGCGCGGCACCCGGCGCACCCTCGTGCGGGTGCTGGAAGCGACGTTGCGCCTCGCCCATCCCTTCATTCCGTTTATCACCGAAGAGCTCTGGCAGGTCGTGCGACCGCTCGCTGGCCAGTCCGGCGAATCCATATCGGTGGCACGCTATCCGGCGCCCGACGACACCAGGCGTGCGCCGGAGGCTCGGGCGCGGATCGCGGTCATGCAGGAGCTGGTCAATGCCTGCCGGTCGCTGCGCTCGGAAATGAATCTCTCGCCGGCACGACGCGTCCCGCTCAAGGTGGCTGGCGACTGGCGCCGCCAAGGTGTTGATGGGATCGCCGGCTACCTGCAGGCATTGGGCAAGCTCTCGGCGGTCGAACTCGTGGCCGAGCTGCCCGGATCCGACGCGCCGGTGCAAGTGGTGGGCGATCTGCGCATCCAGCTCGAGGTGCCCGTCGACCGCGACGCCGAGCGGGCGCGGATCGGCAAGGAGCTGGCGCAGGTTAGTGGCGAGATCGGCAAGGCGCGCGCCAAGCTCGACAATGCGAGCTTCGTCGCCCGTGCGCCCGCGGCCGTGGTCGAGCAGGAAAAGACCCGGCTCGCCGCGCTCGAATCGACGCGCGAGAAGCTCGAGGAGCAGGCGGCACGACTTGCGGCGTGATGCGGCAGGCCGGGCGGTGTGCGGGCGGGCGATGAACGCCACCGCCGTGGCGGCGTAGTCCTCGACGTGTCGGCACGCACCGTCTCCTCTCGGCTGTTCGGGAAGCTGTTCCGGGCACTGCGGCATCGCAACTATCGGCTGTTCTTCCTCGGCCAGAGCCTGTCGAATATCGGTACCTGGTTGCAGCAGGTGGCGATGGGCTGGCTCACTTACCGGGTCACCGACTCGGCATTCCTGCTCGGAGTGGTGGCCTTCTGCACCAACATCGGCATCCTCGTCTTGAGTCCGTTCGCCGGTGTTCTCGCCGATCGGGTCAATCGCCGCCGGGCCTTGTTCTTTACCCAGACCGCCATGCTGCTCCAGGCGGTCGTGCTGACCGCCGTCGTGGCACTCGGTCATGTCGAGGTCTGGCATCTCATCGGTCTTGCGCTGTGGCTCGGCATCGCCTGGGCGTTCGACGTACCCCTGCGACAGTCGATGTACGTGCACCTCGTGCCGGACCGTGCCGACCTGCCCAACGCCATCGCCCTCAATTCGTTCACGGTGAACGTGGCGCGCGTGATCGGTCCGGCGCTCGCCGGCATCCTGATCGCCATGGTCGGGGAGGCGTGGTGCTTCGGCATCAATGCCGTCACCTATCTCGTGGTCATCGCCGCCGTCGCCCGGCTGGAGTGGAACCAGCCGCCCGCCGGTGTGCAAGCGGGATGGTGGGTGAGCTGGCTGGAGGGGGCGCGCTACACCTTCGGGTTCGAGCCGGTACGGGTGTTGCTGATCCTCCTTGCGGTGCTGGCGTGGACGGTAGCGCCGTACTCGTCGCTGATGCCGATCTATGCCCGCGACGTCTACGGCGGCGGCCCGGCGACCCTCGGCCTGCTCCTGGCGTCGGCCGGAATAGGCGCGCTCTCGTGCATGGCTTATCTGGCAGGACGCTCGACCGTACGCGGTCTCGGCAAGGTGATCGGTGGTGGCGTGCTGGTGGCCTCGCTGTCGCTCGCAGCCTTTGCCTACCTGCGGTTCCTGCCGCTCGCGATGCTGCTGCTCGCCGGCGTCGGCGGGGGCATGATCCTCGCGGCCGCGTCGTCCAACGTCATCCTGCAGACGGTGACCGACGACCGGTTGCGCGGCCGGGTCGCGAGCTTCTACACGCTGGCCTTCCTGGGAATCGCGCCACTCGGAAACTTGGCCGCGGGCGCCCTGGCGCACGCGGTAGGCGCGCCGCTCACCTTCCTGCTGAACGGCTGCCTGTGCGCATCGGCGGGGGTGTGGTTCTGGCGCGCGTTACCGCGCCTTCGGAAGGTGATGGCGCCTGCCTACGAACGACTGGGAATCAAGGAGGAATAGTCGGCACGGCGGTTGTGCATGCGCGGCCGAAGCCGGTGCCGAAGGTGAACCCTTCGGACGGCGCCACGT
Organism: Casimicrobiaceae bacterium; assembly: GCA_040006895.1. Classification (GTDB taxonomy): domain Bacteria; phylum Pseudomonadota; class Gammaproteobacteria; order Burkholderiales; family Casimicrobiaceae; genus CAIWHR01. The sequence goes on from JBDTWB010000066.1 coordinate 2,311, forward strand.
GCGGGGCTTCGCCAAAGCGAGCTTGGTCCTCGAAGCGCGGCACCTCGGGGCGCTGCACCTCGAAGCGATTGGAACGCTACCGGTGAGGCGTTCCTCTGCGCGCGGTGGCAAGCCGCTACGCGGCGGGGGCGGCGTGCGTGCCGCTTGGCGACTCGCCTAGCCCGTCGCCAGGTAGCCGGTGACTTCCTCGCGGTCGTGGTAGAGCTGCCTCAGCATTAGCGTCGGCTGCGCGCTGGTGCCGCCCCGGGCGATACGCTCGCGGATGATCGCCGTGCACTGGTCGACCGCCTGGTAGCGGCGCTTCATCGGCAGTTTGAGGTTGAAGATCGCCCGCCGGGCGTCCCCCGTGGCGATCCAGTCGGCGACCAGCGCGGCGATCCGGGCTGGTTGCTCGACGATGTCGCAGGTGAGCCAGTCGACGGGTCGGCGTGGGCGGTAGCGCAGCCCGTCGGCCCGTACGTGAGTGACCAGCGGATCCTGCGCGATGTCGCCCTTCAGCATCGCGTTGTCGACCGCGCTCACCCGCACGCCGCGATACGCGAGCTGCCACGACCAGCCACCCGGCGCAGCGCCGAGATCCACGGCGCGCATCCCGGCGCGCACGCTGGTTGCCTCGACCTCGCCCAGGAACGTGACGAACGCTTCGGCGAGCTTGAGGGTCGAGCGCGACGGCGCTGCGTGCGGCATGCGCAGCCGGACAATGCCCATCGGCCAGCGCGCCTCCGCGGCCGTGCTGGCGCCCACGAGCGCAGCGTGGCGCGCAGTGAAGAGCACATGCAGTCGCGGCGCGGACGTCTGCGCGGCGTCGAGCATGCCCGCGGCGACGAGCGCTTGCTCGAGCAGCGGCTGCAACCGGCGGCACAATCCGGAGAGCGTCTTGCCCTCGTTGGTGTCGGGCGTTTCCAGCCATACCGCCGAGAAGGGCGCCAGCGGACCCGCCGCGGCGACGATCGGGCCGATGCGATCGCGCCCGAGGGTGACCTCGCGTGCCGCCGTGAACAGCGCGCGGGCGAAGACGGGCGGGTAGGTTGCGAGGGCGCGCCGCCAGCGCCGCACGTCGAAGCGCGCAAGGTCCGCCCTCGCAATGGCGGCAATGCCCGGCAACGGCACGAGAATCGCTCCAGCGTGGCCGGCAAGCCGGGCGAGGTCCTCGGCGCATTCGGCCTCGAAGCCCGCACGGCAGTGCGCCACGACGGCGACCGTGTTGGGGTGCGCGCGTGGTGCTCCCGGGGTAGGCCGGTCGCGCGGGTCGTTCGGGTCGGGCCCGTCGTTCAAACCGGACCCGGTGACGTGTTTATCGGCCGGCGCCGCCGGGACCGTGTCAGACCTTCTCGGGCTCGACCGGGGCGGGTCGCTTCATCAGCAGCGCAGGCACGGGCTGCTTCGAGCGTGCGGGGCCATGGTGCCCGGAAGCCAGCATGGCGGCCCGCGGCGGCTGGTCGGGATTGAGCGCGTACGCGCGCTCGCGCTCTTCCTGCCGTGAGGACCGTGGCAGGTTGGTGGGCTCGGCGCGTACGCGCGCGCCTGCCTCGGTGTGGTCAGCAGAACTCGAAGCGCGCTCGCCTGCCGCGGTGTGGTCAGCGAAACTCGAAGCGCGCTCGCCTGCCGCGGTGTAGTCAGCGGAACCCGAAGCGCGCTCACGTGCGGCGGTGCGCTCAGCAACACTCGAAGCGCGCTCACGCACCGGGGTGGACGGCGCGCGCTCGCGCCGGCCATGCTCACGGCCGTGGTCGCGCGAGCCCTGCTCGCGGGCGGGACGGGTACGCTCGGCGCTGCCGACATCGAATCCGGCGGCCGTGTCGACCGGCACCGCCTTCTTCAGCAGCTTCTCGATCTCGTCGAGCAGCCGCTCCTCCTCGGGTGCGACGAAGGAGATCGCCCGACCCGTGGCCCCGGCCCGGCCGGTGCGACCGATGCGGTGGATGTAGTCCTCGGGCACGTACGGCAACTCGTAGTTGACCACCAGGGGGAGATCGTCGATGTCGAGACCGCGCGCGGCCACGTCGGTCGCCACCAGCACCTGCAGCTTGCCTTCCTTGAACGCGGCGAGCGCTTCCATCCGCGCCTGCTGGCTCTTGTCGCCGTGGATCGCGTCGGTGATGAGACCGTCTTTCTCGAGTTGGCGAGCGAGACGTGAGGCGCCGTGCTTGGTGCGCATGAAGCACAGCACCTGGTTGAGGTTCTCGGAGCGCACCAGGTGAGCGAGCAGCGCGCGCTTGCTGTCGGTGCCGATCTTGTAAGCGCTCTGCGCGACGGTCTCGGCCGCGGTGTTGCGCTTGGCCACCTCGATCAGCTGCGGTTCGTTCAGCAACGCGTCCGCGAGCCGCTTGATCTCGTTGGAGAAGGTCGCCGAGAACAACAGGTTCTGGCGCTTGGCGGTCACCGGCAGCAAAGCCATGATCCGCTTGATGTCCGGGATGAAACCCATGTCGAGCATGCGGTCGGCTTCGTCGAGCACGAAGATTTCGACCTGGCCCAGGTACACGCTCTTCTGCTCGATGTGATCGAGCAGCCGGCCCGGCGTCGCGACCAGCACTTCGATGCCGCCGCGCACGATCGGCAGCTGCTGCTTGATGTCGACGCCGCCGTACACCACCGTCGAGCGCAGGTTGGTGTGCTTGCCGTAGGTGCGGATCGATTCCTCCACCTGCACGGCGAGCTCGCGGGTCGGGGTGAGGATCAGCGCCCGGACCGGGTGGCGGGCGGGCGAGGGGCTGCTGTTGGCATGCGGCAGCAGCTTCTGGAGGATCGGCAGGGCGAAGCCGGCCGTCTTGCCGGTGCCGGTCTGGGCGCCGCCCATGACGTCGCGCCCCGAGAGGATGACGGGAATGGCCTGGGCCTGGATCGGGGTGGGACTGGTGTAGCCGGCTTCGGCCACGGCCCGCATTAGCTCGGGTCGCAGGCCGAGCTCTTCGAAGCTCGTCGCGTGCATGCATGCTCCTGGCGCGGCCTACCGCCCGTGAGCGGTTTCCGGTCCAGGCAGCGGAGTGTGCTGGAGGTGGTGGGACGCAGGCGCCGGCGTACCGGAACCTCGTAGGTGGGCGGTGACCGGAAACGGCCGCCCGAAGCCGCAAATTATAGCGTAAACCGCGGATTTTGCAAATTTTTGTGGTTTTGACGAGACCCCGCAAGCTATACTTGATGGTTACCCGCGCCGGGTACAGGCCGCCGGGCAGGGCGCGCGCCGCGCCACCGCGAATCTCCGCAGCGAGCCTCGTCAGCCGCGTGGCTTTTCGGATATCAGGGCAGCACCGCGCTTTCGACTCCACGACAGTGGCGTCCTGACGCGCACGCCGTCCGCCATTCTGGGCTCACCATGTCTTCCGCACACCGCTTGCGCAACATCGCCATCATCGCCCACGTCGATCATGGCAAGACCACCCTCGTCGACAAGCTGCTCGTCCAGGCCGGCACCTTCGCCAAGCACCAGCACGTCGGCGAGCGCATGATGGACAGCAACGACCTCGAACGCGAGCGGGGCATCACCATCCTCGCCAAGAACTGCTCGATCGCCTACCGCGGCACCCGCATCAACATCGTCGACACCCCCGGCCACGCCGACTTCGGCGGCGAGGTCGAGCGGGTGCTGGGCATGGTGGATGGCGTGCTGCTGCTGGTCGATGCCGTCGAAGGGCCGATGCCGCAAACGCGGTTCGTCACGTTGAAGGCGCTGAAGCTCGGTCTCCAGCCCATCGTGGTGATCAACAAGGTCGACCGCCCGGGTGCACGGCCGGAATGGGTCGTCAACCAGACCTTCGAGCTCTTCGACCGGCTCGGCGCCACGGAGGCTCAGCTCGATTTTCCGGTGGTGTACGCCTCCGCCCTGAACGGTTGGGCAAGTACCGATGTGGCCGTCGCCAAGGCCGGGGTGCTCCCGGAGGGCACCATGAAGCCGCTCTTCGAAACCGTGCTCACCCACGTTCCGGAGCCTGCCGGCGATCCCGACGGACCGCTGCAATTCCAGGTGAGCGCCCTCGACTACTCGAGCTACGTCGGCCGACTCGGCATCGGCCGGATCCGCCGCGGCCGGATGGCCCCGGGACAGGAAGTCGCGATCCTGCACGGCGCACTCCAAGACGGGCAGGTCCCTGCGAAGGCCCGGCTGGGCAGCGTCTTCATGTTCGCGGGAATGGAGCGTATTCCCGCGGAAAACGCCGAGGCCGGGGATATCGTGCTGGTGACGGGCGTTGACGATCTCAGCATCGGCACGACCCTCACCGCCGTGGAGGCCCCCGAAGCGCTGCCGCCGATCCACGTCGACGAGCCGACGCTGTCGATGTACTTCCAGGTGAACACCTCGCCGTTAGCCGGTCGGGAAGGCAAGTACGTGACGTCGCGCAACCTGCGCGATCGTCTCGTCAAGGAGACGCTCACCAACGTTGCCTTGCGCCTGGAGGAGACGCCCGACACCGACGTGTTCCTGGTGGCGGGGCGCGGCGAGCTGCACCTCACCATCCTGATCGAAAACATGCGCCGCGAAGGCTACGAGCTCGCCGTGTCGCGACCGCGGGTGGTGCTGCGCGAGATCGACGGCGTGACGTCGGAGCCCTACGAGATGCTCTCGGTCGACGTCGAGGAAGGTCACCAGGGTTCGGTGATGGAAGCTCTCGGGCAACGCCGCGGCGATCTCACTGACATGCAGCCGGACGGACGCGGCCGCACGCGTCTCGAGTACCGGATCCCGGCCCGGGGCCTCATCGGCTTCCAGGGCGAGTTCATGAACCTCACCCGCGGCACCGGACTCATGAGCCACGTGTTCGACGGCTATGCGCCGGTCAAGGGCGAGATTCCCGAGCGGCGCAACGGCGTGCTCATCTCGCAGGAAGATGGCGATGCCGTGGCCTACGCCTTGTGGAAGCTGCAGGATCGCGGCCGCATGTTCGTCGGCCCTGGCGAGAAGCTCTACGAAGGCATGGTCATCGGCATCCACAGTCGCGACAATGACCTCGTGGTGAATCCGATCAAGGGCAAGCAACTCACCAACGTCCGCGCCTCCGGCACGGACGAAGCCGTGCGCCTGGTGCCGCAGATCCAGCTGACCCTCGAGTACGCGGTGGAATTCATCGCCGACGACGAGCTGGTCGAGGTGACCCCGAAGTCGATCCGCATCCGCAAGCGCTTCCTCAAGGAGCACGAGCGCAAGAAGGCGAGCCGCGAGGCGGCCTGACGGTCGCGCCGCCCGCGGCGCTGGGCGATGGCCCCAATGACCGTGCCGCGACCGCAGGACGGAGGGCTCGATGCGCGGCAGGCCGGCAGCTTTGCCGACCTCGCCCTTGCCAACATCGCCCAGGCATACCCGCACAAGCTCGACCACGTGCTCGGCGGCGACGCGGACGTGGTCGTGCCGCGGGTACTGCATCCGGCGTTCCACGGCAGCTACGACTGGCACTCGTGTGTGCACATGCACTGGCTGCTGGTGCATCTCGTCAGTGCGTTTCCGGAGCTGCCGCAGCGTGGCGCCGTGGAGGCGCAGCTCGATGCGAGTCTCGCGCCGGAACCGATCGCCGCGGAGTGCATGTATCTCGCGCGGCCCCACGCCGGTGCCTTCGAGCGTACCTACGGCTGGGCGTGGCTGCTCAAGCTCGCGACCGAACTCGCCGGCTCGTCGCACCCGCACGCACAACGCTGGAGCGAATGCCTGGCGCCGCTTGCCGAGGCGATCGTCGCGCGCTACCTCGCATACCTGCCGAAGGCGGACTATCCCATCCGCCACGGCATGCATGCCAACAGCGCCTTCGGCTTGCTGTTCGCCGTCGAGCATGCGCGGGCGACCGGGACGGACGACTTGGCGGCGCTGTGCATCGGCAAGTCCCGCGCGTGGTTCATGACGGACGTGGACGCACCGATCGGGTGGGAGCCGTCCGGCGCCGACTTCCTTTCGCCGATCCTCATGGAGGCTGCATTGATGGCGGCGGTGGTGGGGACCCGTGCCTTCCCGTCATGGCTCGACCGCTACCTGCCCGGGCTCTCCACCGACGCCGCGCGGCTGCAGCCGGTGCGCGTGTCCGACCGTGCCGACGCGCAGATCGTGCATCTCGACGGCCTCAACCTTTCCCGGGCGTGGTGCCTGCGCCTCATCGCAGGCGGGCTGCCGGGCGGCGATGTCCGTCAGGAGATCCTGGCGACGAGTGCCCGAGACCATTTCTCGGCGGGCCTTGCCGGCCTCGACGGTGACGCCTTCGTAGCAACCCACTGGCTCACGTCGTTTGCCGCGCTGGCCGCTGCCGCGGCCCATCCGGCGGCTAAACCGGAGGGCACGGGCGCACGTGGTGAGCTACCCCGCTGCTAGAATCGTCGTGATTGATGACTCGTGACTGATCCGCTCGTGCTCCCTCGTGATCCCTCGTGATCCCCTCGTGATCCCCTCGTGATCCCCTCGTGATCCCCTCGTGACTGATCCGCTGTGAGTGCTCCCTCGTGACTGCCACGGCACCACCCGCGCCGGACCACAAGTCGTATCGATCGTCGCTATCGAGACGCGCCGACCGCGTGATCGACAGCCGATCCTAGACAGCCAGTCCGAGACGTCCTCCCAGCTCGCGTGACCCACGACCAACTCCTCATCGCAATGACCGCCCTGGCAGCCTTTGCCGCGCTGCTCGGTGCGGTACTGGCCATCGTGGTGATGGTTCGCCAGGGCGCCGATCGGCATGCGCAGACGCGCCTGCACGATGGCCTGCGCGACCTCGCGACCCGGCTCGAGCTCCTCAAGGGGCAGGGCATCGATCTCGAGCGTGACCTGCGCCAGGATCTTGCGATCCAGCGCAACGAACAGGCCAACGCCGCGCAGATGTTGCGGACCGACGTCGGCGAGCGCCTCACCCAGCTCACCCATGCCACCCAGGAGCAGCTGCGCTCGGGCATGGCCGTGCAGGCCGAGCAGACCAAAGCCTTTGCCGAGCGTCTCACCCAGCTGCAACAGGCGATGCAGGCGCAGCTCGCGGCGGCGGCGGCGGCGCAGGCCGAGCAGGTCAAGCAGCTCACCGACGCTTTGGCCAACTTGCAGCAGGGCACGCACGACCAACTCGCCGGGGCGTTCGGGGCCCAGGTCGACCAGCTCAAGGCGTTCGGCGAGCGTCTCGGCCAGCTCACCCAGGCGAGCGAGCAGCGCCTCGACGCCATCCGTGCCGCGCTCGAGCAGCGGCTTGACGTGCTGCGCACCGAGAACACGGCCAAGCTCGACGAGATGCGCGCAACGGTGGACGAGAAGCTGCAGTCCACGCTCGAAAAGCGGCTCGGCGCGTCGTTCCAGCAGGTCTCGGAGCGACTCGAGCAGGTGCATCGCGGCCTCGGCGAGATGCAATCCCTCGCGATCGGCGTCGGCGATTTGAAGCGGGTGTTGCAGAACGTCAAGACGCGCGGCGGCTGGGGCGAGGTGCAGCTCGGCGCGTTGCTGAGCGAAATGCTCACTCCGCAGCAATTCGAGCGCAACGTCGCGGTGCGGCCCGGTAGCAGCGAGCGGGTCGAGTATGCGATTCGCCTCCCGGGCAAGCACGACGGCGGCGCGCCGTGCTGGTTGCCAATCGATTGCAAGTTTCCGCTCGAGGACTGGCAGCGGCTGCAGGATGCGCTGGAGCGTGCCGATGCGCCCGCGGCCGAGGGTGCGCGCAAGGGCATCGCCGGGTTCCTGCGCGACCAGGCGAAGAAGATCCGCGACAAGTACGTCGAGCCGCCGCACACCACCGACTTCGCGATTCTGTTCCTGCCCACCGAGGGCCTGTACGCCGAAATGATGGCGCAGCCGGGCTTTGCCGATGTCGTGCAGCGCGAGTCGCGCGTGCTGGTTACCGGCCCGATGAACCTCGCTGCTTTCATCAACAGCCTGCAGCTCGGCTTTCGCACCATGGCCATCGAGCAGCGCTCGAGCGAGGTCTGGAAGGTGCTGGGCGCGGTCAAGACCGAGTTCGGCAAGTTCGGCGACCTCCTGGCCAAGACCAAGGACAAGCTGGACCAGGTGGGCAAGACCCTCGACGACGCCAGCCGCAAGAGCACGACCATCGCCCGCAGGCTGCGCGACGTGGAGACGCTCCCCCAGGCGGAGGCCGACCGCCTGCTGACCGGTAGCGACCCGGTGGCCGACATCCTCGAAGTCGAAGGTGCGGCGCTCCCGGACACGCGCCGCTGACCGCGATGTTCGACGCGCTGCGACGCTGGCGCGAGCAAAGGGTGCTGCGCTCCGCCGACGTTCCCGACGATCTCTGGAGCGATGCGGTGACGGCGTTGCCCTTCCTTGCCGGCTACACGCGCGAGGAGCTGGAGCGGTTGCGCGCGCGGTCGGTTCTCTTTCTGCACGCCAAGAGCATCGTCGGCGCCGGCGGCCACGAGGTCACTCCGCTGCAGCGCGTGATCATCGCCATCCAGGCCTGCGTGCTGGTGCTGAATCTCGATCTCGCGCTCTACGAAGGCTGGGAGAACGTGATCGTCTACCCCGGCGAGTTCCTGCCGGAGTGGGAATGGGAGGACGAGGCCGGCGTCGTGCACAAGATGCATGGGCCGCTCGCGGGAGAGTCGATGCCACGCGGCCCCGTGGTCCTCTCCTGGCCCGACGTCGAGGCGAGCGCCGACTGGGAGGCGTCGGGCATGAACCTCGTGATCCACGAGTTCGCCCATAAGCTCGATATGCGCAACGGCGATGCCAACGGCTTGCCCCCGCTACCCGCCACCCTCCCGGTCGACGCGTGGCGCGACGCGTTGACTTTTGCCTACGACGATTTCCGTGGGCGGGTCGACCGCGGCGAGGACACGGCGATCGATCCCTACGCGGCGGAAGACCCGGCGGAATTCTTTGCGGTGCTGTCGGAAGTCTTCTTCGCCGACCCGGAGCTGCTGCGCGACGAGTATCCGCCGGTTTACGCGCAGTTCGCATCCTTCTATCGCCAGGATCCCGCGGCCCGGCTCGAGAGTCGAGGCGTCGCCGCGGGCGCCGAGCCCCAGGGCGATTAGTCGCCAGTAGGCGCAGTAGGCGCAGTAGGCGCAGTAGGCGCAGGTAGGCGCAGGTAGGCGCAGGTAGGCGCAAGTGGGCGCAAGTAGGCGCAAGTAGGCGCAAGTAGGCGGCGGCCCGTCGTGATGCGACGGGCCGCGCCCGGCTGCAAGCGTCGGCGCGCGGACACGTGGCGAGCGGCGCGCATCGCGTGGTCGATCGCCGCATGCCGGATCGCGCTCTTGCCTGGGTGCGATCTCCGTGGCTCGACCGCGGCTCCCCGCACGCCGCGGGTCCGGTGACAATCGGGAGTCGCCGGCCGCCTTGCCAGCCGCTTCGCCGACGTCAGGCGGTGCTCGGCAGCGCCCGGCTCAGGATCATGCGATGGTCGATGGTGGCCGACAGGGTGCCGAACACCGCGCCGCCGTAGGGCACCGGTGCCAGCCGACTGGCCACGAAGGCGTCGCCGACGGCAGGCGGGGCGTGCCGTAAAAGCAGCGCTGCCTGCAGCAGGGTCGCGATCGCCTGCGCGACGCGGCGGGCTTCGGCAGGAGCCGTACCGTCCGCCAGGCCTGATTCGAACGCCGCAACCGCCGCGTCGAAGTCCGGGTGGCTGCCACGCGCGAGAGCGAGCTCGGCGCGCAGCGCGTCGACTGCCTGCGGCTCGCGCGCCATGGTGCGCAGCACGTCGAGGCACATGATGTTGCCCGATCCCTCCCAGATCGAGTTCACCGGCAATTCGCGGTAGAGGCGCGGCAGGATCGACGCCTCGACGTAGCCATTGCCGCCGAGAACCTCCATCGCCTCCGCTGCCAGCGCAGGGCCGCGCTTGCAGATCCAGAACTTCGCGGCCGGCGTGACCAGTCGCGCCAGCGCGTGCTCGCTGGTGTCTTCGGCCGCCTCGAATGCATGCGCCAGGCGCATCGCCAGCGTCGTGGCGGCCTCGACTTCCAGCGCAAGATCGGCGAGCACGTTGGCCATGAGCGGCTGCTCCGCGAGCACCTGGCCGAAGACCATGCGCCGGCTGGCGTGATGAAGCGCGCGGGCGAGCGCGGCGCGCATGATGCCGGTGCTACCCAGCACGCAGTCAAGACGCGTCAGGCGCACCATCTCGAGGATGGTGGCGATACCCTGTTGCGCCGGCCCGACGCGCCACGCGATCGCGTCCCCGAACTCGACTTCGGCAGAGGCATTCGAGCGGTTGCCGAGCTTGTCCTTGAGGCGGTTGATGCGCACCGCGTTGCGGCTGCCATCGGGAAGCATCCGCGGCAGGAAGAAACACGAAAGTCCGGCGCCGTCCTGCGCCAGCACCAGGTGCGCGTCCGATTGCGGGACGGAGAAGAACCACTTGTGGCCGGAGATCGCAAAGCTGCCGTCCCCACGCGGCTCGGCGCGGGTGCGATTGCTGCGAACGTCGGAACCTCCCTGGCGCTCGGTCATCCCCATCCCGATCAGCGCGCCGCGCTTGGCGTCGATGGGCTTCGACTCGGGATCGTGCAACGGCGCCAGCAGCCGTGGCAACCACACGGCCGCGAAGTCGGGGACGTCGTTGGCGTGCCGCATCAGCACCGGGATGGCGGCGAAGGTCATCGTCAGCGGGCACTGGGTGCCGTTTTCCACCTGACCGTGCATCAGCATCAGGGCGGCGCGCGCGACCTGCGCACCGGCGACACGGTCGGTCCACGGCAGGCTGTGCTCGCGGGCCTCCTTGCCCAGCTGCATGAGGGCGTGCCATGCCGGCGTGAACTCCACGGCATCGATCCGTTCGCCGCGGGCATCGTGCGTAGCCAGGGTCGGTGGGTTGCGGTTGGCCGCATCGCCGAGCGCCAATACTGCGCTGCTGCCGCAGCGTTGCCCGAAAGCGGCAAGCGTCGGAACGAAGGCGAGCGCGCTCTCCCGCTGCACGGCTTCCTGCAACGCCGCGTCGTCCGCATACAGGTTGCGATCCTGGTACGGATCGGGCTGATTGGGAAACGGCGTCGGCATCGCGGCCACGCGCTCTTCGCGTGTTGCCTTCTGCCTAACCCGCCGGACGGGGCAGGCGCTGTGCCGACTTCGGACGGAAGGCGCGGCACACCTCGTCGCGGGTCTCGATATACGGCCCGCCGATGAGGTCGATGCAGTACGGCACGGCAGGGAAGACGCCGTCGAGGGTCTCCTTGATCGCCTTCGGCTGGCCGGGCAGGTTGAGGATGAGGGCGCGGCCGCGGATGACCCCGACTTGGCGCGACAGGATGGCGGTCGGCACGTACTTGAGGCTCACCCGGCGCATTTCTTCCCCGAACCCGGGCAGGACTTTGTGGGCGACAGCTAGGGTCGCCTCGGGGGTGACGTCGCGCGGTGCCGGACCCGTTCCGCCGGTGGTCAGCACCAGGTGACACCCCGCGACATCGACGAGCTCGACCAGCGTTTGCTCGATCGTCGCCTGCTCGTCGGGAATGAGCCGGCCCTGCATCGACCATGCGCTCTGGAGCGCAGCCTCGAACCAGTCGCGCAACCCTGGAATCCCCTGGTCGTCGTAGACCCCGGACGAGGCGCGGTCGGAGATCGACACCAGGCCGATCAACAGGGTGTCAGGGTCATGCGGCTGCATGGCGTGGGGCCTCAGGTGGTTGCGCGTCACGTTCTAGGATTGCGATTCGAACAGCGAGCTCACCGCGCGGAAGAGCTCGCGATAGGCGTGCGGCGGCGACGACGCGGCACGCTCGGCGCGCGCCTTGGCGATCAGGGCACGCAGCCTCGGCCGGTCGAGCGTCGGATGCAGCGCGGCGAGTGCATCGAGAGCGTCCGGCTCGGACAGGAGACGCTCGCGCCAGCTTTCGATGACGTGCATGCGCGCGGCATCCTGCTGCCGTCCGTGGGCGAGTCGATCGAGCCATGCAGCGATCGGCGCGGGATCGACCTCGCGCATCAGCTTGCCGATGAATTGCAACTGTCGCTTGCGGCCACCATGCGCGGTGATGTTGCGCGCCTCGACCAGCGCGTCACGCAAGCGCTCCGGCAACTCGACATCGCGCAGGAGCGAAGTGAACTGCCGAGGCTCGAGCTCGACCATCGCTTCGCCGACATCCTGCAAGGCGTGCATGGCCGCCTTGCGACGCGTTTTCGATGGCGGCTGGTCGACCGGCATGGCGTCATCCGTCCCTTGCACGTTGTCGCGCACAGGATTGCCGGTGTGCTGTTCGTCGGATTTTTGCAAGATTTTCTCTGATCTGGCATACGCTTAGCATGCTGCCGGACCGATAAGGAGCAGGGGCCGTTTGCTATCATAGCGCAGCATGTGTCGACCATTTTCGGTGACGGCGCTGCCCCGACGGAAATCCACGCAATGACCACCGCACGCCCCGATGCTCCGTATCAACGCGCCCCGCGCGCGTCTCATCTGCACGCACCTGTGACCGAGGGCGACGAGCGCTTCCCGTTGCCCACGCACGAGCTCGAGCGTGTCGCCGCGGCGGTGCTCGACGCCGCACGTGCCGGTGGCGCGACCGCGGCCGAGACCGATGTCTCGCAGGCGGTGGGCCTTTCCGTCACCGTGCGCAAGGCCGAGGTCGAGACCATCGCCTACAACCGCGACAAGGGGATCGGCGTCACGGTCTACATCGGCAAGCGCCGCGGGCACGCCAGCACGGCGGACTTCTCGCGCGACGCGATCGGCTCGACCGTGGACAAGGCGCTGACCATCGCCCGCTATACCGCCGAGGATCCTGCCTCGGGGCTCGCTGATCCGGACCGGCTGGCTCGCACGTTCCCCGATCTCGATCTCTACCATCCATGGGACCTGACCGTCGAGGACGCCATTGCCATGGGTCGCGACGCCGAAGCCGCGGCACTTGCCGTCGATCGCCGGCTGACCAATACGGAGGGGTCGACGGTCGCGCGCAGCGAATCCGAGTTCGTGTACGCCAATTCGAATGGCTTCCTGCACGGCTACCGCAACTCCCGCCATCACCTCGACTGTTCGGTGGTCGGCGAAGACGGGGAGGGGATGCAGCGCGATTACTGGTATACGACCGCCCGCGCTCCCGGCGAGCTCATCGATGCCCGCGAAGTCGGACGCATCGCCGGCATGCGCACGGCACGGAGGCTGAATGGGCGGCAGCTCGGCACGATCGAATGTCCGGTGCTGTTCGAAGCGCCGGAAGCCACCGACCTCATCGGCTTTTTCGTCGGTGCCGTTTCAGGTGGAGCGCTGTACCGCAAGTCATCGTTCCTGCTCGATTCACTCGGCAAGGAAGTGTTCGCATCGCATCTGTCGATCCGGGAGGAGCCCCACCTTCCCCGTGCTCGCGGCAGTGCGCCGTTCGACAACGAGGGCGTTGCCACAGCGCCCCGCGACGTGGTCCGCGATGGCGTGGTGCAAGGCTACTTCCTGGGAAGCTACTCCGCGCGCAAGCTGGGCATGACGACCACCGGTAACGCCGGCGGCAATCACAACCTGGTGGTGAGCCACGGCCCGGACGACTTCGAAGCCATGCTCCGACGGATGGGGCGAGGGCTCCTGGTCACGGAGCAACTCGGTCAGGGCGTCAATCCGGTTACCGGCGACTTCTCGCGCGGTGTGGCGGGATTCTGGGTGGAGAACGGCGAGATCGCCTACCCCGTGGAAGAGATCACCATCGCCGGCAATCTGCGGGAGATGTTCCGCGACATCGTTGCCGTCGGCGCCGACGTCGATCGGCGCGGCTCCCGCCATGTCGGCTCGGTCTTGATGGGCCGCATGACGGTAGCCGGTTCCTGACGCGGGACCACGACGCGGATGCGCATGATCACCGACCCAGGTTCCCCGGCTGCCGCGGCGGGCGGCTCACGGCAATGCTGACCGCGATGCAGACGGCGATGCTGACCGCAATGCAGACGGCAATGCAGACGGCAATGCAGACGGCAATGCCGGACTGCGCGCTCGCCATGGTCGCACCCGCGCCATCGCCGCTGCCGCGGGGGTCGACGGCGGACGTCGCTGCAGGGTGGCGTCGCCGCCGGATGTGGGCATCACCGCCGGATTCGCCACGGCCTCGTCGGGGGGCGGCGATGGCAGGTCAATCGGCTGCGGGCTGATGCGCGCAGCCACCCTATCGGCGACCACATCCCCCATGCTGGAGCCGATACTCGACTGGTTTCGGTCGCTCAATGATCCGTTGCGCAACACCAAGACGGCCGGGCGCTGGATCTCGGCGCTCGGTGCTGCGGAGGCGATGGCCATCCAGCGCGAGGTGCTCGATCTCGTCAGTCAGTTCCCGGGCGGCCGTCGCGAACCGGGGGTCGCGCAGGTCGAGGCGCTCCTGCGCGTCGATGCCCGTGTCGAGCAGGTCATCACCCAGCTCACGCAGCAGTACACCGCCACGTACGGCAAGAGTTCGAGCGTCGAGACGCGGTTGTGGCACAGCGTGTTCGATCTCGTCAAAGCGTTCACCGCGGCCTATCAGCGCGCGCTCAAGGTTGGGTATCCGCATGCCGAGCACAAGCGCTGGCGGGCGGTGCTGCCGTGGGTGCTCGTGCGCCTGGCCCACTTCAAGGGGGTCGACGGCAAGTTCCGGCTGTTCCGGTACGGGCACTGGATCCCGGCGCAATGGCGCGAGTTGCACGAACTCTACGAGTTCGCCCGCATGCGCGGCTGGCAGCGCGAGCAACTCGTGTTCGGCTCGGCACCGTTCTCGCGACCCGGGGTGTGCGTGGAGCAGGAGTACCTGCAGACGCTGCTGCTGATGCGGCTCGATTCCGGCAACTTCACCCCGGACCAGGTGGAGTGGGTGGCACGCCAGCTTGAGGACTGGGCGCCGAGCCTCGCGCTCGTTCCGCCACCCGGCTCCGGTGCAACGTTCTACGTCGACCTCACCGGCACCCAGGGCCTGCGGCGCCTGGATCGGCCGCATGCCGGAGGTCGCGTCCTGTTCCTGGATACCGGCCCCATCTACCAGCGTGTTGTGGAGCGCATGCGCTGGCTCCCCGAGCAGGACGACGAGAACGCCAAGCCCGGCGAGATGCCGGCCCGCGAGCAGCGGCTGCTGCTGATGCGCCTCGCCTCGCTGTTCGGTCCCGACGCACTCGCGATGGCGCCGCGTGCGCCGCGCTATGCCACCGAATCGGAAGTACGGGTGGTCGTCGGGCTGCAATCACTCTCCCGCGCGGTCGCCGAGATCCCGCCGTTGCCGGAGTCGGCGCGCACGCCGGCGGTGCGGACGAGCTACGACGAGATCACCCAGCTGGTAAGCGCCAGCGTCAATCCCGAGTCGGTGGCGCGGCGGATGCGGGGGGCGCTGTGGAAGATGTCCGATCGCAGCGACAGCGGCTGCCGGCTGGCCGCGCCTTCGGGCGACGCGCCGAGCAAGCTGGGCGAGATCCTGGCCATCAAGGAAGAGGAAACCTGGTCGCTGGGCGTGGTTCGGCGGATGCAGCGCCAGCAGATCGACGAAACCACGATCGGTGCCGAGATCATCGCCCGTCGGCTGGTCCGGGTGCTGATGCGCAACTGGCTGGCGCCGACCGACGCCGAGCGCAGCGCCGAGCGGCCCTTCTTCGGGATCTATCTTCCGGCCCATCCGGAGAACCGGCGCGCCTCGCAGCGCAGCCTGATCGGTCCTGACGACCGCTTCGTGCCCGGGGGCATGGTCGAGCTCGACACCGGCAACGCCCGCTACCTCATTCGTTTCACCCACATCTTCGAGCGTCAGGAAGGGTGGGCCTGGGCGATGTTCACCGCCGTGCGCAAGCTCGGCGCCTGATCCCGGCCAGGCGCCCGGGCTGACCCGGCCGTGGCCGCCCCGCTACCGCCGGGGCTCTCCCCGGGGGGCGGCACCCCGCACGGGGCGCGACGTCCGCACCTCATTCGGATAGAATCCCGCGCAACATGCACAAGCCACTCGACGCGGCCTCTTATCGCGGCGTAGGGTGGAGTCTCTCAATCGGTGCCAGCGTCGCGCCGGGAGCGTGTTGCCGAGCGCGTCGCGGTCGGAAAGCGTCGGCTGATGCAAGATCCCCAACCCACGAGGAGGAGCAATGTCACGTCGTTCGTTCCTGAAAAAAGCCGGTGCCGGCGTCGCTGCCGGCGCACTGGCCGCCCCCGCACTCGCGCAAGGCGCGCCGGAAGTGAAATGGCGCCTTGCGTCGAGCTTCCCGAAGTCCCTGGACACCATCTTCGGTGCGGCGGAGACGATCTCGAAGCGGGTCGCATCGGCGACCGGCGGCAAGTTCCAGATCCAGGTGTTCGCCGGCGGCGAGATCGTGCCTGCATTCGGCGTGGTGGATGCCGTGCAGAACAACACGGTCGAGTGCTGCCATACCGCGCCGTACTACTTCTTCGGCAAGGACCCGACCTTCGCATTCGCGTGCGCGGTGCCGTTCGGCATGAACTGCCGCCAGCAGAATGCGTGGATGTACCACGGGGGTGGCCTGCAGCTCATGCGGGACTTCTTCAAGCAGTACAACATCATCAATTTCCCGGCCGGCAATACCGGGGCGCAGATGGGCGGCTTCTTCCGCAAGGAGCTCAAGAGCCTGAATGACATGAAGGGCCTGAAGATGCGGATCGGCGGCTTTGCCGGCGCCGTGCTGCAAAAGCTCGGACTGGTGCCGCAGCAGATCCCGGGCGGCGACATCTATCCGTCCCTGGAGAAGGGCACGATCGATGCCGCGGAATGGGTCGGTCCGTACGACGACGAGAAGCTCGGGCTCTACAAGGTCGCCAAGTATTACTACTACCCCGGTTGGTGGGAAGGCGGGCCGGAGCTCGACCTCTTCGTCAACACCGGCGCGTGGGAGAAGCTCCCGAAGGAATACCAGTCGATCCTGGAAGCGGCGTGCTACGAGGCCAATGTCGACATGATGGCGAAGTACGACGCGCTCAATCCCGCGGCGTTGCGGCGACTGGTGGCCAACGGCGTCCAGCTCCGTCCGTTCCCGAAGGACATCATGCAGGCCTCGTGGAAGGCGGCGAACGAGGTGTTCGACGAGACTTCTGCGAAGAACGCCAACTTCAAGAAGGTGTACGAGCCGTGGAAGAAATTCCGCGACGAGGACATCCTCTGGTTCCGGGTGGCCGAGCAGAACTTCGACATCTTCATGGCCTCGGCCCAGGCGAGCGCGGCGGCCAAGAAATAACGTCGGCCAGCATCACCAAAAGCCCCGGAGATCCGGGGCTTTTTCTTGTCCGTCGGGTGGCGAAGGGCGCTGCCGGCTTACTTCGCCGGCGCTTTGAGCTGGTCCTCGAGCGCCTTGTTCGCATCGCCATCGGACGGCTGCGCGTCGAGCTGCTGCTGGAGCGGATCCGCCGACGGCGCCACGGGCGCGCCAGGCGTTCCGTCGGCTGGGGCGGCATTGGGAATCTGGAAGGCGCGCGGCAGGCCCGGCGCGTTGTAGGTGTCGGTCGGCAGCTCGATCATCACCTTGCTGGGATCGACCTTGCTGTCCTTGGCCTTGTACACCATCACCATCTGCGGGAAGGCGATCACGAGGCTGACCATCACCAGCTGGATCAGCACGAACGGCACCGCACCCCAGTAGATCTGTCCCGTCGTCACCGGCTGCATGCTGCGGCCGGTGAGCCGGTCGAGGTAAACCTTCGCCGGCGCGACGCTGCGCAGGTAGAACAGCGCGAAGCCGAA
>JBDTWB010000067.1:0-19771 GCA_040006895.1 Casimicrobiaceae bacterium
GTATTCCGGATCGGCGGCGTCATCGTGCCGAAAATGAAGGCGGTCGTCTTCCTGGTTCTCCTTGGCGTCATCCTCGCCACGTATGCCGCGCTGACGCGCACATGGGCCGGCCGTGCTGCCTATGCGTATGCGCAGAACCCGGAGGCCGCGGCGCTGATGGGCGTGCGCACCAAGGTATTGCAAGCCGGCGTCGCCGCGTACTCGACGGCGTTGGCTGGACTGAGCGGCGCGCTCTACGCCAGCCTCTACTCGATCACGCCCGAGATCGGCGGCGGCTACATCCTGAAAGGCGTCGAGGCGGCGATCCTCGCCGGAATCGGCAGCGTCATGGGCTCGTTTGCCGGCGGCATCATCATCGGCGTGGCCGAGGGTATCGGATCGATCTTCCTGCCTTCGGCCTATAACGACGCCTACGGGCTGGTCTTCCTCGTGCTCATCCTGCTGTTCAAGCCGGCCGGACTGTTCGGCGCGAACCGATGAAGTGGTACTTGCTGTGGCTTCCGCTACTTCTGGTGCCAGCGCTTACCGACAACAACGTCGTCCTGACCGTTCTCGTATTCACCTTCATTCTCGGCATTCTCGCCGTCAGCTTCAACCTGATCTTCGGATACACCGGCCAGCTTTCGCTCTTCCACGCCGCCGCGTTCGGCCTGTCGGCCTACGCCACGTATCTCTCGATGCTGCATTGGCACATTCCGTTCTGGATCGGGATGCTGGTCGGCGTCGTCTTCGTCTCTCTGGTCTCGGTCGTCATCGGCGCGATCTGCTTTCGCTTCAAGCTGAAGGAGCTCTACTTCGCGATCGTCACCCTCGCATTCTCGGAGCTGGCCCGACTCGTGATTCTCAACTGGACCACGTTCACCAACGGCTCGCTTGGCATTAACTTCACCGTGACGCCGACCCTGTGGGTTCCAGGGCAGGGCGTCATTCCGGTCGCCGGAACCCTGATGTGGTATTACCTGACCCTCGCAGCCGTGGTTCTGGCGGTCATTTTCTACTCGCGCATCGTTCATTCCTGGATGGGGCGAACGTTCGCGGCCATCCGCCTCAACGAGGATCTCGCCGACACGCTCGGCATCAACGTGTTTCGCTACAAGCTCGTCTGCTTCGTTGCCGGCAATGCGGGCGCAGCGGTGGCCGGCAGCCTCTATTCGTTCTACATCAGCTACATCGATCCGCACTACTTCTCGGTCGACCAGTCGCTCGCCATCATCGCCATGGCGCTGCTCGGTGGCCGCGAGTTCGTCGCGGCGCCCATCGTCGGCGCTTTGGTCTTGACGGCACTGCCACACGTGATCGACGTCAACGCCGAGGTGCGCATCCTCATTTACGGCCTGATCCTGATCCTCACCATCCTGCTGATGCCGCGCGGCATCGCCGGCGTCCTGCTGCGATGGCGCCGTGCTGCTTGAGATCAGAAACCTGACCAAGCGATTCGGCGGCCTGACCGCCGTCGACGGCATCTCGTTCGACCTCGAGCAGGGCGCGATCGTCGGCGTCTTCGGCCCCAACGGATCGGGCAAGACCACGCTGCTCAACGTCATCTCGGGCGTCTACCTGCCGAGCGAAGGCGAGATGCTCTGGAGCGGCAGGAGACTCAATGGCAGCAAGCCGCACGAGATTGCCGCAGCGGGGATCGTCAAGACGTTCCAGAACCCGCAACTCTTCGGCGAGCTTTCGGTATTTCACAACATCGCCATCGCCGGTCATCTGCGCCTGAAGCGGCAGTCCGGCTGGCGCCGCACCGCGACCCTGTTGCCCTGGCACCGGGGAACGGACGACGGCCTCGCGGAGCGCATCGATCATGTGCTCGACGTGTGTCGCCTCAAGGCCTTTCGCGACCAGCCGGCGTCCAGCCTGTCGTACGGTGGCGAGAAAATGCTTGGCGTCGCCATGGCCCTGATGTGCGAGCCGAAGCTGCTGTTGCTCGACGAGCCCGGCAGCGGGCTCGGCCAGGATGAGATCGCCAACCTGGATGCGGTGCTGCGCGACCTGCGCGAACATGGCACGACCTTGTGCGTTATCGACCACCGCGTCGGCTTCCTCGGCAAGCTCGCCGACCGCGCCATCGTCATCCACCATGGCGCCAAGATCGCCGAGGGCACCCCCGACGCGGTACTGCGCGACCCGGCGGTCATCGAAGCGTATTTGGGGCGAGGCAGCGCCACCGATGCTGTAGCGGCGCCCGCGGATATCTAGGGCCTGGTCGACCCCACCTGACCTGACCTGACATGCTCGAACTCACCGGCATCGACGTTTACTACGCCAAGAACCAGGTCCTGAAGGGCGTCTCGTTGACCGTGGGCGATGGCGAAGTAGTCGCCCTGGTCGGCGCCAATGCTGCGGGCAAGACGACGACACTCAGGACCGTCATGGGGCTGAAGGCTCCCGTTGCGGGATCGATTCGTTTTGCCGGAACCTCCCTCGACGCTGTCCCGACGCACGAGCGGGTGCAGCGCGGACTCGTTCTTGTTCCCGAAGGCCGGCAAGTGTTTCCCAAGTTTTCGGTCACCGAAAACCTGCTCATGGGTGCCTACCACCGCGCCGACCGCAACCGCCTCGATCGCGATTTCGACGAGCTTTTCGGCATGTTCCCCCGCCTGGCCGAGCGCAAGGCGCAGAAGGCCGGCTCGATGTCGGGCGGCGAACAGCAGATGCTGGCCATCGCCCGTGGCCTGATCGGCCAACCGAAATGCCTGCTGCTCGACGAGCCTACGCTCGGCTTGGCGCCGATCATCGTCGATGAGATCAGTCGCATCATCCGCACGCTCGCTGCCAGCGGCATGACGATTCTTCTCGCCGAGCAGAATGCGGCCATGGCGCTCGCCGTAGCGGACCGTGCCTATGTGCTCGACAACGGCCGCGTCACCCTCGAGGGCACGGGCGCCGAGCTTGCCGGAGACGAGGCGGTGCGACGAAACTACCTCGGCAGCTGAGCGTCCCAGAGCCACGGACATGCAACGGAGGCATGATGCCCAACGTACTTACCGAAACGCAGATCGACCGGTTCAGGCGAGAAGGCTGCGTTTATCCGATTCGCGCGATCCCGGAAGCCCAGGCGCTGGCCATTCGCCAACGCCTCGAAGACTACGAAGCGCAAGCCGGGGGGCCGCTCGCCGGTGACCTGCGGCACAAGTCGCACCTTCTCTTCTCGTGGCTCGGCGACCTCGTTCGCGAGAGCCGCATTGTCGACGCCGTGGTCGACCTCTACGGCCCCGACCTGCTGTGCTGGACAACCAACTTCTTCATCAAGGAAGCAAACAATCCGGCCTTCGTGTCGTGGCACCAGGATTCGACGTACTGGGGACTGAGTCGCCCCGACGTGGTCACCGCGTGGGTTGCGCTTACGCCGAGCAACCGCGGCAACGGCGCAATGGAGTTCATTCCCGGCACGCACACGTCGGACCAGATTCCGCACCGCGACACATTCTCCAAGGACAACATGCTGACGCGCGGCCAAGAAGTGGCCGTCGACGTCGACCCCGCGCAGGCACGCGTGATCGAATTGGAGCCTGGTGAAATGTCGCTGCATCACGTTCGGCTCGTCCATGGCTCGGCGCCAAACCACTCGACCGACCGGCGCATCGGCTTTGCGATCCGCTACATCCCGACCAGCGTCAGCCAGATCGAGGGCGAAGATAGCGCGACCCTGGTTCACGGCGGCGACTCGTACCGGCATTTCGAGCACGAGCCCCGGCCGACACGCGATATGGACCCCGCCTTTGTCGCGCTGCACAGGCGTATCACCGAGCGCCAGGCCGCCATCCTCTACCGTGGCACTGGGGTGCCGAACTACAATGATCCCAGGGCTTTGCCCGGGCGCGCCTCTCGAACCTGAGGGTTACGATCGGGGCGCCGCGCACCGGTCGAACGAATTCGCCACCGAGATCCTGGCTCGATCAGGCAACCGCTGGCCTGCCGCGCGCACCCACAGAACAATTCGTCCCGTGGAATCCCTGGCCCGGGGCGCCAGCTGGGAGAATGTATCGGCCAGGATCTCGAGACCCGACGATATTGGCCTCGAGCCCTTCGTATGGCCGAATCAATCTGCCAACGACTTCATGGTCAGCATCGACCCATTCTGTTTGCGAACTCACGATGCAGGACATTAGTCGGCCAGGCTGGCCAGGCCTGCGCAGGTAATCGCGCCACCGGCGGGTGGTCGTGAGGGCGGGAACGGCCGATGCGGTAGCATGGCGCGTCCCCATCCGCACGCGCCCATGAACGTCGCCTTCATCCTCGACCCGCTGCTCGCCCTCAAGGCCTACAAGGACTCGAGCGTCGCCATGATGCGCGCCCTCGCCGCGCGCGGCCACCTCATCCACGCCCTGGAACCCGTGGATATCGCCTGGGACGCGTCGGGCACGCATGCCCGCACGGTGCCCCTGAACCTGTCCGCCGATGACGATGCCTGGCACACCGCGGGCGAGCCGCAGTCGCGGGCGCTGGCGTCGTTCGACGCGGTGATCATGCGCAAGGATCCGCCCTTCGACATGGAGTACGTCTATGCCACGTACCTCCTCGAGGCGGCGGAGCGCGAAGGCGCGCTCGTCTACAACCGGCCCCGCGCGATCCGGGACTGCAACGAGAAGTTCGCGATCACCAACTTCCCGGAGTTCGTGGCCGCGACCCTGGTCACCCGTGATCGGGCGCGGATCGAGGCGTTCATCGACCGCGAGCGCGACGTCATCCTGAAGCCCATGGACGGCATGGGCGGTACATCGATCTTCCGGGTGCAGACCGACGACCCGAACCGCAACGTGATCATCGAGACCCTGAACCAGGCCGGTGCGCGCACCGTGATGGCGCAACGCTTCATTCCCGAGATTGCCGACGGCGACAAGCGGGTGCTGGTGATCGCCGGCGAGCCGGTGCCGTTCGCGCTGGCGAGGATCCCGAAGCCCGGCGAGACCCGCGGCAACCTCGCGGTCGGCGGTCGCGGCGTGGCCATGCCGCTCACTCCCAGGGAACGGCAGATTGCCGAAGCGATCGGGCCGCGGCTGTGGGCCGACGGCATGCTGGTGGTCGGTCTCGACGTGATCGGCGGCTACCTCACCGAGGTCAATGTCACCAGCCCGACGTGCTTCGTGGAGATCGCCCAGCAGACGGGGTTCGACACCGGCGGGATGTTCGCGACCGCGCTCGAACGGGCGGTTGCGGTCCGCGCGCCGGCAACAACCATGCCTTGATCGCGGCGGCAGCGCGGCGGCGGTCCGCAGCCTGCGTGCTACCATCGTCACAGACCGCGGCGTACTGCGCCTCGTTACCGCCGCCGGGCACGGACTTGGCAATGATCGGCGTCCTCATCATCGCGCACGACAACCTCGGCGACAGCCTCGTCCGTGCCGTGAGTCACGTGCTGGGCGAGCGACCCGCGCAGTTCGACGTGCTGTCGGTTGCCGCGACCGACGATCCCATGGTGCTGCTGCCGCGTGCCCGAGAGCAGGTCGAGCATCTCGATACCGGCGAGGGCGTGCTGGTGTTCTCCGATATCTATGGCGCGACGCCGTCGAACCTGGCCGTGAAGCTGTTGCGACCGGGGCACGTCGCGGTCGTCGCCGGCGTCAACCTGCCGATGCTCGTGCGCGCCTTCACCTACCGGACCCGCGACCTGGACACGATGGTCGCCAAGGCGGTCTCCGGAGGGTGCGAGGGCGTCCTGCATGTGGAGATGGGCTCTGTCTATGCAGCAACGCGAGGTTGAGATCATCAACAAGCTCGGGCTGCACGCCCGGGCGTCGGCCAAGCTCACTCAACTCGCCGCCAAGTACCAATGCGAGGTCGTCATGGCGCGCAACGGCCGCAAGGTGAATGCGAAGAGCATCATGGGGGTGATGATGCTGGCAGCCGGCAAGGGCGCGAAGATTACTCTGGAGACCAGTGGCAGCGACGAGGACGCGGCGATGGAAGCACTGGTCGCGCTCATCAACGACTATTTTGGCGAAGGCCAGTGACCCGTCCGCGGTGCCATCGGACGCCGCCGGGCATCGGGTCCGGCGCCGGCAACGGACCGCGGACGACGCCGAGGAGCGGCTAGGCCCATCATGACGAGCTTCGCGCTGCATGGCATCGGCGTGTCGAGCGGCATCGCGATCGGGCGCGCGCAACTCATCTCCCACGCCACCCTCGAGGTGGCCCATTACTCGATCGGCGCTCACCAGGTGCAGGGGGAGATCACCCGCTTCGGCAATGCGCTGGCGGAGGTGCAGCGCGAGCTCGAGGCGCTGCGCGGCGCCATCGCGGCGGGTGACGCCCCGGCCGAAGTGGGTGCCTTCCTCGACGTCCACTGGATGATCCTGCACGACCCGACCATCGCCGAGCAGCCCGCCCGGATCATTGCGGAGCAACGCTGCAATGCCGAGTGGGCGCTGACTCAGCAGATGAACGTGCTGGTTGGGGAATTCGACCTCATCGAAGATGCCTACCTGCGGGAGCGCAAGGCCGACGTCGTGCAGGTGGTCGAGCGGGTGTTGAAGCGCCTGCTGGGCAAGCCCGGCGCGATCGTGCCGCAGGGCGTCGACCAGCACACCATCCTGGTCGCGCACGATCTCTCCCCGGCCGACGTCATCCAGTTCAAGCAGCACCGCTTCGGAGCCTTCCTGACCGATCTCGGCGGCGCCACCTCGCACACGGCCATCGTGGCCCGGAGCCTGAACGTGCCCGCGGTCGTGGCCACGCACAACGCCCGGGCGCTGATCCGCGAGAACGAGCTGCTGATCGTCGACGGCAGCAACAGCGTGGTCATCGTCAATCCGGACAAGTCGGTGCTGGCCGAGTACCGGCTGAAACAGTCCGAGCTGGAGCTCGCCCGGGCCAAGCTCAAGCGCCTGAAGACCAAGCCGGCGACCACCCTCGACGGGCACCACGTTGCCCTGTGCACGAACATCGAGCTGCCCGAGGACCTGGCGCAGACCGTCGAGGTCGGCGCCGACGGCGTCGGACTGTTCCGCTCCGAGTTCCTGTTCCTCAACCGCGAGGGACTGCCCACGGAAGACGAGCAATTCGAAGCTTATCGCGCGGTCGCCGAGGGCATGGAGAAGCGGCCGGTGGTGATCCGCACGTTCGATCTCGGGGCCGACAAGCAGAAGGAGGGGCTCGCGGGCCTGGCGCGGGTGGCGCCCAATCCGGCCCTCGGACTGCGGGCCATCCGGTTCTGTCTCGCCGAGCCCCGGTTGTTCCTGACCCAGCTGCGTGCCATCCTGCGCGCCTCGCGCTATGGCAACGTCCGCATCCTGGTGCCGATGCTGGCGTCGGTCGCGGAGATCGAGCAGACCCTGGCGATGATCGACCATGCCAAGGAAACGCTGCGCGAGCAGGGCGTGGCCTTCGACCCCGACATCCTGGTCGGCGGCATGCTCGAAATCCCGGCCGCGGTCCTCGCCGTCGTGTCGTTCCTGAAGCGCCTCGACTTCGTTTCGATCGGCACCAACGACCTCATCCAGTACACCCTTGCGGTCGATCGCTCCGACGAGGCGGTGTCGCACCTGTACGATCCGCTGCATCCGGCCGTGTTGCGGCTGATCGACATGGCGATCACGGCGGCCAATCGCGCCAAGGTGCCGGTGGCGCTATGCGGCGAGATGGCGGGCGAAGTGCGGCTGACGCGCCTGCTCCTCGGCATGGGCCTGCGCGACTTCTCCATGCACCCGGCGCACCTCCTGTCGGTCAAGCAACGCGTATTGTCCAGCGCGATCAAGCAAATCCAGCCCCTGGTCGCCCGGATCCGGCGGAGCGACGACCCCACCCGACTGGCGGCACTCCTGGAGCGCCTGAACGCCTAGCCTTCCGGACGGGGATGCCGGAATATCCGGGAGGGGTGCGGTGTTTGCAATCGGCTGATACCGAGCGCCCTCTCCTTGCCTCGCATCCTTCGAAATCGCGCATGACCTCGCCGCACCTGCACCTGTTGCTGCGCCCGTTATGGCGCGCCCTCCTGTCCCTGTGCCTCGCGTTGGGATGCACGGGGCCCGCGCTCGCCGTGGCCGTTGGCGAGGCCCCTCCTGGCTTTGCCCTGCTCGATGCGACGGGCGAGCTCGTTTCGCTCGACCGGCTGCGCGGCAAGGTGGTGTATGTCGATTTCTGGGCCTCGTGGTGCGGACCGTGCCGGCGCTCGTTTCCATGGATGAGCGAGATGAGCCGCCGCTATCACGCCGACGGCCTGACCGTGATCGGGGTCAATGTCGACAAGAAGCGGGGTGACGCGGATCGCTTCCTGCAGCAGCAGCCGGCGGCATTCACCGTCGTGTTCGACGCCGCCGGGGCGACGCCTTCCGCGTGGGGCGTGCGCGGCATGCCGAGCTCGTTTCTGCTCGACCGTCAGGGCAAGGTCCTGGCGATGGAAACGGGGTTCGACGAGACTGCCAAGGACGCGCTCGAAAGCCGCATCCGCCAGGCGCTCGAAGCCCGCTGAACGTCAGCGCCAGCCGCGCACCGCGCATGACCCGCCGGACCATTGCAGTCGCCGTCGCCGTCAGAGTCGCCGTCGTACTGGCGCTCTCCGCCGGCCTCGCCGGCTGCGCAGGGTACGCGTCGCCGAGGCCCTGGGAAAAGGGCGAGCTCGCGCGACGCGACATGCAATTCGACGCCGACGCGCTCGACAGCCGGTTCATTCAGCACGTCTACACCAGCAAGGAAGCAGCCGGCGGAGGCTACGGCGTGGGCGGAGGCGGGTGTGGCTGCAACTGAGGGCGCCGCGTCCGCGCCGCAGGCCCTGGCGGCTGCGCCGGAGACCGGTTCGCGCGGTGACGGCGCCGGCCGTTCCACCGCGCTGCTCGCCGCGGCCATGGCGTTGCCCGGCGTGACGCCCGGCATCGCCGGCGCGCAGGATGTCGCGGACGACGGCGTGATCGCGCTCAAGTATCTCGACTACCGCGACTGGCAGCCGGGCGCGGCGCGGATGCGGGTCCGTGCACCGGGACTCTATGTGCGAAAGCCGCTGCCCGATTCGACCGTGCTCGAAGGCACGCTCGTGCACGACACCATGTCGGGTGCGTCGCCGCTCTACTTCAACACACTGTCGGGTGCATCGGGCATCGGGGTGACCGATTACCGCACTGCCGGTGACGTCAAGGTGACGCGCGACCTGGGTCGTTATGCGTTCGGCGTCGGCGCCGCCATTTCCGCGGAACGCGATTACCTGTCGCGTGCGTTGTCCACCGACCTCCGGATCTCGAGCGAGGACCGCAACCGCACCTGGACGCTGGGATTCGCCGGCGCCGCCGACCGCATCGACAGCGTCAACGGGGTGGCGCTCGACGAGCGGCGCCACACCCTCGAGATCCTGGTCGGTGTGACCCAGGTGCTGTCGGCGACGACGCTGGTGCAATCCAACCTCGCTTACGCGACCGGTCACGGCTATTACGACGATCCGTACAAGCTTCTCGATGCGCGCCCGGACCATCGTCGCACCCTGGCGTGGCTCACGCGTGTCAACCAGCGCGTGCCCGCACTCGACGCCACGGTGCAGATGGGCTACCGCTTCGTCAGCGATTCATTCGGCAGCGACGTGCATACCCTCGAGTTGGCATGGGTGCAGACCCTGCCGCACGGGATCGCGCTGACCCCGAGCCTGCGCTATACATCGCAGAGCGCCGCGGACTTCTATCACGATCCGCCGTTTCCTCGCGGTTTCGTCCGGGGCGGTCTGTACACGGCCGATACGCGCCTGGCCGCCTTCGGTGCGGTGACGCCCGGGCTCAAGGTCGCCGTCGAGCTTGGCGCCGGCTGGAGCGTCGACTTCAAGCTCGAGGCCTATCGGCAACGCGCGCAGTGGCGTCTGGGTGGAGGCGGCAGCCCCGGCATCGAGCCCTTGTCCGCGCGGTGGGTGCAGATCGGTGCAGCCCGCAGGTTCTGAGCCGCCCGGGCGCCGCGCGGTGGACCTGTACCGATTCGAGTTCATCGCCATGGGCGGCAGCAACGAGCTGCAGCTGTGGGGTGAAGAGCGTGGGGTCCGGGCCGCCGCCGCTGCGGCGATTGCCGACGTGCGTCGCATCGAGGCGAAGTATTCGCGTTATCGGCCGGATAGCGTCACCAGCGCCATCAGCCGCGCGGCCGGACGTGCGCCAGTCCCTATCGATGACGAGACCGCCGCGCTGCTCGATTACGCCGATCGCTGTTACGCGTTGAGCGGAGGGGCATTCGATGTCACCTCCGGCGTGCTGCGAAAGGCCTGGGCATTCGGCGCGCCCCAGCCGAGCTTGCCCGACCGGGCGACCCTGGCGCGTCTCACGGCGCTGGTCGGGTGGTCGCGGGTTCGACGCGAGACGCACGCCGTTTTCCTGCCGACATCCGGGATGGAGCTCGACTTCGGCGGATTCGGCAAGGAGTACGCGGCCGACCGCGCGGCGACCTGCTGCATCGAGCATGGCATCGTGCACGGCCTGGTCAACCTCGGCGGCGACGTCCAGGTGATCGGCCCGCAACCCGACGGGCGCTCCTGGCGGGTGGGCATCCGGCATCCGCGCAGCACGGCGGTGGCGGCGACCGTCGCGCTCGCGGCGGGCGCACTCGCGACCAGCGGCGATTACGAGCGTTACCTGGAATTCGAAGGCCGGCGCTACTGTCACGTGCTCGACGCGCGGACCGGCTGGCCGGTCGGCACGTGGCAGTCGGTGAGCGTGGCGACCAGCGTGTGCATGGTCGCGGGCGCGTGCGCGACCATCGCCATGCTGCTCGGGGAAGACGGGCCGACCTTCCTGGAGGAGCAGGCCGTGGATTACCTGATGATGCGCGCCGACGGCAGCGTCCGCGGGCCGTTGGGCGTACGCACCGCGGCGTAAGCCGTTGCCCGGACCTACAGGACGCACATGCTGACGCCAAGCGGGCCGTAGCCTTCCGCGATCCAGCCGAGGCCGATCATCTGCGTGCGGATCGCGAGGTCGATGGTGTAGCGATGGTTGGGCGCACCGCCCTGGCCATCGTTGTACAGGCGATACAGAGGCCGGGTTGCGCCTGAGCAGGCGCCGGAAGCCGGCGGCAGGGCAACCTGGAACACCTCCGCTTCGAACGTCCAGCTCGGATTCGCCTTGACCGTGAGGCATTCGGTATTCGATGGCGTATAGAAATGCGAGCTCTTGGGCGCGAACGACGCGCTGAAGAATCGACACACCGGCGTGCTGCCACTGGTGGCGGCCGCATGGGCGGTGAACTGCTGGCCGGTGCGCTTCCAGCCGGCGATGGTCCCGCTATCGAGGCCCGCGATCTCCACCGCGATACCGGTCATGAAGTAGTGATCGAAGCCTGCGTGGTAGTACTCGACGATGGCGATTTTTCCATTGCCCGCGCCACCGCCGGGCACGGTGCCGAGATACGCGGCGATGTCGGCGAGATCCGCCGAATCGAGGAGGTCCTGCAGATACCCCATCGCGCTCCCCGGGCGCTGCATCTGGATTTGGATGGCGGTGGCGTTGTTCGCGCCCAGCAGTACGTTGTCCTGGTTGTTGGCCGCAGGGCCGTGGCAGCTCGCGCAGAACGTCGCGAACAGCGACGCGCCGTTGGCGGTGTCGGCCGCGATGGCGGCGAGCGGCTGCAAACCGGCGGCGGCGGCCAGCAGTGCGATGGCTCCAGGGCGGAATTTCATGGGCGCGGTCTTGAGGAAGGCAGCCGCCATCTATACCATTGTCATAGTCGCAGAAGGCGCCCGTGCAACGCTTTGTTGCAACTGTTCGTCGGCTGGTGCGGCGCCGGGCAGGGGTCTCGGGCGCGCGCGACCGTGCAATGCAGGCGTCGACCCGCCCGCCGGCGGCGAAGGCAAAGTCCGGCCCCGTGCTGGCCGACCGGGAGCTGCATGACGCAGTCCGAAATTCGAGGGCGGACCCATGCAATCCAACCTGCAACCGCACCGTGCGCGCGGGCCGTCCAACCCGGCGGTGCCTCGCCGCTCGGGCACGATACGGTACACTGCAACTTGCGCCGATTTGATCCAGCTTGCGGGCGCATTACAAATACGGCTAAAGCGGTCGGCATGACGCCACCCGATTAGCAGAAGCTGGTCGGGTTTTTTGTTGCCTATCCAAGCATGACTTCCTTTGCCGCGACGACCGGGGGCGCCGCCCCGGCGAATGCCGATACCCGCTCCGTGGGCGCGGTGGTGGCGCGGACCGCGAGCTTCGACGTGCCGCTGCCGCTGGCGTGCGGTCAGGAGCTCCCGGCCTACGAGCTCGCATACGAAACCTACGGCGCGCTCGACGCCTCGGCCAGCAATGCCGTGCTGGTATGCCACGCCTTGAACGCCTCCCATCACGTCGCCGGCTACTACGCCGACGAGCCGGACAATGTCGGCTGGTGGGACAACATGGTGGGGCCCGGGAAGCCGCTCGACACCGATCGATTCTTTGTCATCGGCGTGAATAACCTCGGGAGCTGCTTCGGCTCGACCGGGCCGCTGTCGATCAATCCGCGCACCGGCAAGCCGTGGGGCGCTGACTTCCCGCTGGTGACGGTCGAGGATTGGGTCGACGCACAGGCACGTCTCGCCGACCGGCTTGGCATTCGCCAGTTCGCCGCCGTGCTGGGGGGTAGCCTCGGTGGCATGCAGGCGCTCGCCTGGGCGGTGCGTTACCCGGACCGGATCCGCCACGCCCTGGTGGTGGCCGCCGCGCCCAACCTCTCCGCCGAAAACATCGCCTTCAACGAGGTCGCCCGACAGGCGATCATGAGCGATCCCGATTTCCACGACGGTCATTTCGGGCAGCATGGGGTCAAGCCCCGGCGCGGCCTGCGGGTCGCGCGCATGATCGGCCACATCACCTACCTGTCCGACGAGCAGATGGAGGCCAAGTTCGGCCGGCAGTTGCGCGACGGACTGCGGTTCAGCTTCGCACCCGAGTTCCAGATCGAGTCGTACCTGCGCTACCAGGGGGACAAGTTCGCCGAGTACTACGACGCGAACACCTACCTGCGGATCACCAAGGCGCTCGATTATTTCGACCCGGCGCTACCAACCGCGGGCGACCTCGCGCGCGCGCTGCGTCCGGCGCAGAGTCGCTTCCTGGTGGTGTCGTTCACCACCGACTGGCGCTTCCCGGCCTCGCGGTCGCGGGAGATCGTGAAGGCTCTGGTGCAGGACCGTCACGACGTCTCGTATGCGGAGATCCGCGCGCCGCACGGCCACGATGCCTTCCTGCTCGACGATCCGCAATACCACGCGGTCGTGCGCTCCTACTTCGAGCGCGTCGGCCGCGACGTGAAGGAGTACTCGACCTTTCGCTTCGGCCCGGCGGTGGCTGCCGAGCTCGAAGCCGAGGCGGCGATCGCCGAGCGCGCCGACTACAAGGCGATTGCCGGATGGATCGACGAGGGTGCGAAGGTGCTCGACTTGGGCTGCGGGGATGGCAGCCTGATGGCCTATCTGCGGCACGAGCGGCGTGTCCACGGCTATGGCATCGAGATCAGCGATCCCGGCGTGCGGGCGAGCCTCGGGGCGGGCATCAATGTCATCCAGCGCGACCTCGAGGGCGGCCTCGCCGGTTTCGACAGCGCGGCGTTCGATTGCGTGATCCTCTCCCAGACCCTCCAGGCCATGCACCACATCGAGCGGCTGGTCACCGAGATGCTGCGGGTCGGGCGCGAGGTCATCGTGTCCTTCCCCAACTTCGGCCAGTGGTCGCACCGCCTGCAGATCCTGCGTGGCCGCATGCCGGTGTCGCCCAATCTTCCCTACCAGTGGTACGACACGCCGAACATCCATCTGTGCACGGTGGCGGATTTCGACGCCTTCCTTGCCGAGCGCGGCTACGCCGTACTCGACCGGGTCGTGCTCAAGGCCGGGCGGCCGGTGCACACCCTGGCGAACCTGCGTGGCGAGGTCGCCGTCTACCGCTTCCGCCGCGGCGCCTGAAACCCCACGGTCCATCGCGAAGGAACACGTTGGAGAATTCCTCGCCGCTGTTGCGCAACAAGATGTTCTGGGTAGGGCTGCTGTACTTCGCCGAAGGCTTTCCCCTCGGCGTGTTCTACGAAATCTTCCCGGTGTACTTCCGGCAGCAGGGCTTCGAGCTGCGCCAGATCGGCGTCCTGTCGCTGCTCGGTCTGGCATGGACGCTCAAGTTTCTGTGGGCGCCGGCGATCGATTACTGGCGGCATCACCGGCGCTGGATGGCGGTCGTCGATGTCGGGATGGGCCTCGCCATGCTGTATTTCGCGGTCCAGGCAGGCTTTGGTCCCGCGGTCTGGATCGCCATCGGCGTGTTCAGCGCCCTCTCGGCCACCAACGACGTCGCGGTCGATGGCTACACGATCGAGTTCCTTTCCAAGGACGAGCTTGGCTTGGCCAACGGCATCCGCATCGGTCTCTACCGCGTCGGCATGCTGGCGTCGGGATTCGTGCTCATGGCCTCCGACTGGATGGGTTGGCAGGGCGCGTTCGTGTGTGCCGCCGTGCTTTTCTTCGTGCTCGCGCTCGCCTGCCTGGCCGCGCCGCGCGAGCAGGCCGTCGTGGTGGCGCGCGTCGACGTCGGCACCGAGCTCGCCGCGCTGGCGCGCTCGCCATTTGCGCTCGCGGCAATGGGCGGCCTGGTGCTGGGTGTGGTGTGGCTGATCGACAACACCGTGCGTTGGTCGGCGCAGACCCCGCTGTTCTGGCTTTACGCGGCCTTGCTCGCGGCGTTGCTCGTCGGCGTCGCCGCCCTCGGAGGGCGCGCGCTCGGCAGGTCATCGGTCCGTGCCGTCGGGCGCCGCGGGCCGGGAGCCGCGAATGCGGACCGCCCCGATCGCGCGAGCGCCGTCGGCAGCGCCGCGGACGTCGGCAGCATCGAGGCTCGCTCCGATCGCGCGCGAACCACGGACGACGATGTGCTGGCGAGCGGCCCGATCTTCGGAGCCTTGATGGAGCTCCTGCGCCGGCCGGGCATCGTGCCGGTGCTGCTGTTCATCCTGATCTTCAAGCTCGGCGATTCGGCGATGGGCTTCATGGTGAAGCCCTTCTGGGTGGACGTGGGCTTCTCCGCTGCGGAGATCGGCCTGGTGTCGGTGAATATCGGCCTCGCCCTGTCGATCGCGGGCGGCATCGCCGGCGGCTGGATCACCGACCGCATCGGTATCTTCCGCGCCCTCTGGGTCCTGGGTCTGGCGCAGGCCTTCTCGAATCTCGGTTACTGGATCGCGGCGCTGGTCATCGTGCCGTCCACAACCGGACTCATCCCCTTCGAGTACAAGGCGATCCTGTATGCCGCCAGCGCCACCGAGTCGTTCACCGGTGGACTCGGTACCGCGGCGTTCCTCGCCTTTCTCATGGCCATCGTGCGCAAGGACCGCGCCGCCACCGAGTACGCCTTGCTGTCGTCGGTGTTCGCACTCTCCCGCTCCGTCTCCGGATGGGTCGGCGGCCTCGGCGCGCAGTCGATGGGCTACGGCAACTGGTTCCTGCTGACCTTTTTCCTGGCCTTCCCCGCGTACCTGCTGTTGCCGTGGGTCGCGCGGATGCTGCGCAATGGCAGGAGCGAATAATGGGGTCGGTGTAAGTTATCGGATGAAGCCAAGCCGGCAGCGGCTACGCTTCGTCGCGGGGAGACGCGGACTATTCGAATGCCGTCGCGGCCGACGAGTAAATTGATCTGACCCCAGTACCGATTCGAATGCCGTCGCGGCTGGCGGGGCAAACTTGATCTGACCCCATTACCGCGGATCGGCGTCCAGCGCCTCGAGGCTTTCCGAAACCCGCAGCCACTCGCTCTCCAGCCGGGCGAGCTCCCAGGTGAGATCACCCTGCCGCGCGACCCGTGACTTGAGGAGCTCGCGGCTCTCGGGGACGTACGCTTCCTCACCGGCCATCCAGGTGTCGAGCGCGCTCTTCTCCTCGAGCAGGCTGGCCATCGCGGCCTCGACCCTGGCGAGCTCGTCGGCGAGCGGCTTGCGCTGGGCGTAGCGCTGCTTTCTCGCGGCAGCTTCGAGCCGGCGCTGCTCCTTGCGATCGGTGGCAGGCGCCTCGACAGGCTTGTCGGTCGATCCGGCGCGTGCCGCGTTGCGACGCGCCTCCATCACCCAGTCGCGATAGTCATCGAGGTCACCGTCGAACGGCATCACGCGTCCGTCCGCGACCAGCCACAGGGTGTCGGTGGTGGCGCGCAGCAGATGTCGGTCGTGCGCGACCACGATCAATGCGCCGTCGTAGTCCTGCAGGGCCTCGGCGAGGGCCTCGCGCATCTCGATGTCGAGGTGATTGGTGGGCTCGTCGAGCAGCAGCAGGTTCGGCCGCTGGCGGACCAGCAGCGCCAAGGTGAGCCGCGCCTTCTCGCCTCCGGAAAAGGTGCGAACCGTGGTGGTCACCATGTCACCCCGAAAATCGAAACCGCCCAGGAAATCGCGCAGTTCCTGCTCGCGGGCCTGCGGGTCGAGCTTGGTAAGGTGCCACAGCGGCGTTTGGTCGACCCGCAGCTGGTCGAGCTGATGCTGAGCGAAATAGCCGATGCGCAGCCCCTGCGCGGTATGCCGCGCCCCTGGACCGACTTCGATCGTGCCGGCGATCGCCTTGAGCAGGGTCGACTTGCCGGCACCGTTCGGCCCGAGCAGGCCGATCCGGTCGTCGGAGAGCACGCTCCAGTCAACCCCCTCGAGCACCGGCCTGTCGGCATAGCCGGCCGACGCGTGTTCGAGTCGCACCAGTTGCCGCGCCCCGCTGTCGACGGAGGGGAAGGCGAACGTGAAGGGGCTGTCGACGTGGGCGGCCGCGATGCGTTCCATGCGTTCCAGCGCCTTGATCCGGCTCTGCGCCTGCTTGGCCTTGGTCGCCTTGGCGCGGAACCGGTCGACGAACGATTGCAGATGGGCGATCTGCCGCTGCTGGCGCTGGTACATCGTCTGCTGGAGGGCGAGCTGGCCGGCGCGCTCGGCCTCGAACTGCGAGTAGTTGCCGGTGTAGCTCTTCAATCCCTGCCGGTCGAAGTGCACGATCGTGTCCACCACGGCGTCCAGGAAGTCGCGGTCGTGGGTGATCAGCAGCAGCGTGCCGGGGTAGTGCGCCAGCCAGTCCTCCAGCCACAGCACGGCATCGAGATCCAGGTGGTTGGTGGGCTCGTCGAGCAGCAGGAGATCCGACCGGCACATGAGCGCCTGGGCAAGGTTGAGGCGCATCCGCCAGCCGCCCGAGAAGGTCCGCGCCGGCGTATCGTGGCGATCGGCCGGAAAGCCGAGACCGGAGAGCAGCGTGCCGGCGCGCGCGCGCGCCGCATAGCCGCCGATGACCTCGAATTGATGGTGCAACTCGGCGAGTGCCTGGCCGGCCTCGTGTCCGGGCTGCGCCTCGGCGGCCGCCAGGGCGCCCTCGATGCGGCGCAACTCCTGGTCGCCGTCGAGCACGAACTCGATCGCGGCACGGTCGACGGCGGGCGTTTCCTGCGCAACATGGGCGATGATCCACGCGGGAGGCAGGGCGAGGTCTCCTGCCTCGGGCAGGAGCTCGCCGCGAATGAGCGCGAAGAGGCTCGACTTGCCCGCCCCGTTGGGACCGACGATGCCGACGCGATGCCCGGCGTGCACCGTCAGCGAGGCATTGACCAGGAGTTGCTTCGTCCCTCGGGCGAGCGTGATGTTGGCAAGGCGGAGCATGCATTGGGCGGGCCTGCGCGACGGGCCCTCATCGTGTCCGGACGCTCAGCGGAGCTCGTAGTCGTAATCGACGATCAGCGGCGCGTGATCGCTGAACCGTCGGGTGATGTAGATCTGCGTGGCGCGGGCCCGTGCCGCGATGCCCGGGGTGGCGATCTGGTAATCGATGCGCCAGCCGACGTTCTTCGCCCAGGCCTGGCCGCGATTCGACCACCAGGTGTACTGCCCGGGTCGCGGATCGAGGCGGCGGAAGACGTCGACGAAACCGATCTCGTCGAACACCCGCGTGAGCCAGGCCCGCTCCCCGGGCAGGAAGCCCGAATTTTTCTGGTTGCTGCGCCAGTTGGTGAGGTCGATGTTCTGGTGGGCGATGTTCCAGTCGCCGCACAGGATGATCTCGCGGCCGGCGCGACGAAGGTCCTGCAAGTGCGGCAGAAAGCGGTCAAGGAAGCGCAGCTTCGACGCCTGCCGATGGGGGCCGGCCGATCCGGACGGCAGGTAGACGCTGATCACGGTCAGCTCGGCAAAATGGGCTTCGAGGTAGCGGCCCTCGCCATCGAACTCGTCACAACCGAACCCCGGCTGCGTGCGCGACGGCACCCGGGCATAGATCGCGACCCCGCTGTAGCCCTTGCGCCGGGCCGGATGGAAGGCGCCGTGCGCCCGGCGCGGCGCGCGCAGCGTCGCCGGAATCTCCTCGTGGCCGCACCTGATTTCCTGCAGGCAGGCAACGTCCCACGCGTGGCCGCGGGTCAGCCAATGGGCGAGCCCCTTGCGCTCGGCCGCGCGCAGGCCATTGACGTTCAGGGTGATGATTCGCATGCGACGTCGCTGAAAAGCAGGCGGGATCGGCGGGATCCGGCGAGCAAGGCGCCGGGCCCCGCCGCGATCGGAAGCGCCCGGGCGTCGATTGTTGCGCGGACGCGTACCGCAAGGCCGCCGAGTGTACACGTCCGTCGGTCGTCGGCCACGGCGGGCCCGAAGCCCTCGGGAGCCTCGGCTATACTGCGGCGACCCAAAGATATGCGATGCCGTGCCTGCCCGCGCCGCGGCTATCGCCTCGACCGTTGTCGAGGATGCCGAGGAGTTACCCGCGGATGAGCCTCACGCGTCCAGCCGTCGCCACACCCTGCCTGTCGAGGCCTCGTCAGGGCGCCGCTGCCTGTCGCGCCGGGATGGTGTTGCTGGCGTGGACAGCGCTTGCATTTTCCGGAATGGCGCCCGCGGCGACCTACAAGTGGGTCGACGACAAAGGCGTGGTCCATTACACGGACAAGATGCCTCCTGAGGCCGTCAATCGGGGCAATGTCGAACTCAGCAAGGACGGCGTCACGCTGCGCAGGATCGATCCGGCACTCACCCCCGAGCAGCGGCGTGCCCGCGAGCAGGAGGAGGAGCGCAAGCGCCAGCTGGTGCGCCAACAGGAAGAGACCGGCCGCCGCGACCGCGCGCTCCTGGCCTCGTACGCCAGCGAGAGCGAGATCGACCTCGCCCGGGCGCGCGCGCTCGGCACCATCGACGCCGTGCTCCAGTCCACCGCGGCCTACACCGAGCAGCTCACCCGCCGGAAGGTGGAGATCAGCGGCAAGATCGCCGCCTTCAAGAGCAAGCCGGTGCCGCCGGTCTACGAGCGCGAGCTGGAAAGCATCAGCGCGGAGCTCGAACGCCAGGCCGATCTCGTTGTGCAGAAGCAAAAGGAGATCGTCGCGGTCAACGCGCGGTACGATCTCGACAAGTATCGCTATCGGGAGCTTTCCGCGAAGGGCCCGGTGGAAGGTTCGCCCGTTGCAGGCTCCGCAGCGCAGGGGGTGGGGCCGCGCACGGCCACCGCCGAACCGCCGATCCGAAAATAGTTTCTGCAACCGCTGCGGTTCGTGCCTGACGGCGGCCCTGGCCGCCGTCGTCGTGTCGGCGCGGAGCGATGCCCGACGTCGAGGCACACGGCACCGCACGGCGTGAAGCGGCACTGCCGTTAAGCCGCACCGCACGTAAACCGCACGGTGCGGCGTAAACCGCACGCACGCGTAAACCGCCCGCACGCGCAAACCGCACGCACGCGCAAACCGCACGCAGGGCACAAACCGCACGCAGGGCACAAACCGCACGCAGGGCACAAACCGCACGCAGGGCGTAAACCGCACGCAGGGCGCAAACCGCACGCAGGGCGCAAACCGCACGCGAAGGGTAAACCGCACCGCGCGGCGTAACACCTGGGCACATCCTGCAAGGC
>JBDTWB010000068.1:0-19310 GCA_040006895.1 Casimicrobiaceae bacterium
GCATGGCAGGAACCCGTCGCGTGAGCGTATCCCTAGGCGGGTGACAGGCCGGCGTTTAATATGACCATCGCCGGTTTCGGCGCGATCGAAGCAAGTCAGGGGGCGATGGTGGAACGCGAGGCGATGGAGTACGACGTCGTGATCGTCGGTGGTGGACCGGCGGGGCTTGCCGCGGCGATCCGGCTGAAGCAGCTCGCCGCTGGCGATGGTCGCGAGGTCGCGGTGTGCGTGCTGGAAAAGGGCTCGGAAATCGGCGCCCATGTCCTGTCGGGGGCGGTGATGGATCCGCGGGCATTGACGGAGCTGCTTCCGGACTGGTCCAGCATGGGCGCACCCCTGGACACCCCGGTCACGGAGGACCGGTTCCTCGTCCTCACCGCGCTGAAGGCGCACCGCATCCCGCAGGGCCTGATGCCGCCGCTCATGAAGAACCACGGCATGTACATCGCGAGTCTCGGCAACGTCTGTCGCTGGCTCGCGACGCAGGCCGAAGGTCTGGGGGTGGAAATCTATCCGGGCTTCGCGGCGACCGAGGTGCTCTTCGACGCGGACGGCGCCGTACGCGGCGTCGCGACCGGCGACGTCGGGATCGGCCGCTCCGGCGAGCCCAAGCCCGATCACCAGCGCGGGATGGAGCTCCATGCGAAATACACCCTGGTCGCAGAGGGCTCGCGCGGCTCGCTCGCGCAGGAACTCATGGCCCGCTACGACCTGCGCGACGGCGTCGATCCGCAGAAGTACGGAATCGGGATCAAGGAACTCTGGGAGGTCGCCCCGGACAAGCACCAGCGCGGGCTGGTCGTGCATACCCAGGGCTGGCCCCTAGATGCCGACACCGGGGGTGGCTCCTTCCAGTATCACTTCGGCGACAACCTCGTGGCGGTCGGGTTCGTGGTGCACCTCGACTACCGCAATCCCCACCTGTCACCCTACGACGAGTTCCAGCGGTACAAGACCCATCCCGCCATCCGCAGCACGTTCGAGGGCGGCAAGCGCCTCTCGTATGGCGCCCGGGCGATCAGCGAAGGCGGCCTGCAATCGGTGCCTAAGCTCGCGTTTCCGGGCGGTGCGCTGGTCGGTTGCGCCGCAGGATTCGTCAACGTGCCGCGCATCAAGGGCACGCACAACGCCGTGAAGACCGGCATGCTGGGCGCGGAAGCGGTTTACGCAGCGCTGGTCGCTGGTCGGATGCACGACGCGCCCACCGCGTACGACGACGCCTTCCGGTCCTCGTGGGTGTACGACGAGCTCCACAAGGTGCGTAACGTCAAGCCCGGCCTGCGCTGGGGAATGTGGGCCGGCATGGCACACGGCGGCCTGCATATGTGGCTCAACGACCTCGGGTTGGGTGCGCTCGTCCCGTGGACCTTGCATCACCGTCACGCCGACCACGAGACCTTGCGGCCTGCAGCCGAGATGCCCCCGATCGCGTATCCGAAGTACGACGGGGTGCTCACCTTCGACAAGATGTCCTCGGTGTTTCTTTCCAACACCAACCACGAAGAGGACCAGCCGGTGCATCTGCAGTTGCGGGAACCGGCCATTCCAGTCGAGGTCAACCTGCGGTTGTACGACGGCCCGGAGCAGCGCTACTGCCCGGCCGGGGTGTACGAGTTCGTGCCGTCAGGCAACACGGCCGGCGCCGCCATGCGGCTGCAGATCAACGCGCAGAACTGCGTGCACTGCAAGACGTGCGACATCAAGGACCCGCGCCAGAACATCAAGTGGGTGCCGCCGGAAGGCGGCGGGGGTCCGAACTACACCGGCATGTAGTGCCGGGTACGGCTAGGCGCATCAGCCGGCGCCCAGCCACGCGGCGCCGCGCACGCCGCTCGAGTCGCCATGGCGATGCTGCACGAGGCGGGTGTCGACGCGGTCGGAAAATACCCAGTCGCCCAGGTAGCGGGGCACGTTGTCGTAAAGGCGCGCGATGTTCGACATGCCGCCGCCCAGCACCACGACGTCGGGATCGAGGATGTTGATGACGTGGGCAAGCGCCCGCGCAAGTCGCTCCTCGTAACGCGCCAGGGTTGCCTCGCACGCCGCATCCCCCGCGGCTGCCCGTGCCACGATCTCGGGCGGATCGAGACGAGTCCCGGCGTGGGCGAGGTGGTCGCGCACCATTCCAGGTCCGGCGACGAAGGTTTCGATGCAGCCGTGCTGGCCGCAGAAGCAGCGGAATCCGGGGCGCTCCGCGTCGATCGGCCAGGGCAATGGGTTGTGGCCCCATTCGCCGGCGATGCCATTCGGTCCCTCGAGCACCCGGCCGTGGACAACGATGCCGCTGCCTACGCCGGTGCCGATGATGACTCCGAACACGACCCCGGCGCCGGCGCCGGCGCCGTCGCTCGCCTCCGACAAGGCAAAGCAGTTGGCATCGTTGGTGAGGTGAATCTGCCGGTCGAGCAGTTGTTCCAGGTCGCGCTGCAAGGGCTGGCCGTTGAGGCAGACCGAGTTGGATCCCCGCAGCAGGCCGCTTGCCCGCGAAGCGGAACCCGGTGTGCCGATGCCGACCGTCGCCCGGCCGACGGCCTGCTCGGTATCACGTACCAGTGCCACCATTGTCGCCAGGATCGCACGATAGTCCTCCTTGGGCGTGGGCACGCGGCGGCGGACCAACTCACGCCCCGCTGGGTCGAGCGCGACGATTTCGATCTTGGTACCGCCGAGATCGAGGCCAATGCGAACCGGCGTGGCTATCAAGTAGGCAGGCATAAGCGCTGTTCGTGTCGGGAATATGTCGTCCGCCGCTGACAGAGGATCGCGGCGCCAGACGACTCTCGCACCGAGCCGCCCCGGGCACAGTGACAGTCTGGACCGACGGAGATTCCAATGTCACGCGAAAAGATGCGGTGTTATTTGGCGCTGGCGCGCAACGGGTGGCTGGCGGTGTGCGTGGACGCCGGCCTGTACGCGAGCGGCGCCACGCCTGAAGCGGCGCGCGCGGCGCTGGACGGCAAGCTCGAGAACTACTGTCACGCCGGCGACGGTCCGGGCGCGCGACAGGAGCCGAGCAACGCACATGGCCTCGTCGCCCACCTCGCCTACTGGCGCGCCAGATTCTCCAAGGGTCCGTCGGGCCAGCCGCTGGCCTATGTGTTCCGCCGGCCGCCGGTGCTGATCTTCGGGCTTGCCTGAGGGCGCGGCGGTGACCCGGGGGTGACCCCGACCGGACGGCGCCAACGCAACCGGGCGACGCGCCCGGTTCTTCCTGTCCGGCGCCGGAAGGGGCGTGCGGTTTCGCCTGTTTCCCCTGTCCAGGGGAAGGCGCAGGTATCCTCTTACAGGTCCCGACGGGCACGTGAACCTCGAGAGGCACCTTGCACGAGGCCGACCGCAGTGATGAATGGTTCGTCCCCCGCTTTGGCCCGCGGCGCTTCCGGCTGGCCGTCGGCTTGCTGTTCCTCCCGTACACCGGAATGGTCCTATCGTTCACCGTCCTCGGCGGATTGCTCGCGCCGGCCGTCGATTGGGAGCGCCTGCTGGCACTGCTGGTGATCTACGCGCTGGCGCTCGGCATCGGCGCGCACGCCCTCGATGCCCTGGGCAGCCATAGCGTCAAGCCTTGGGGCGCCGTATTTTCGCCGGCCGCACTGCGCACCGTGGCCATCGTTTCACTCGTGGCTGCCTACGCCATCGGCATCTGGTACATGCAGCGGCACGCCCCCTGGCTGTGGCCCATCGCCTTGGCCGAAGGCTTTTTCGTGCTGGCCTACAACCTCGAATGGTTCGGTGGACGATTCCACACTGACGGCTGGTTCGCTTTTTCCTGGGGCGCACTTCCCGCGCTCGCGGGATATGTCCTGCAGACGAATGCACTCGGGACGAGCGCGTTGCTGCTGGCGGCAGGGACCGCGGCATTGAGCATGGTCGAGATCAAGGCGTCGCGGCCCTACAAGGCGCTGCGTGCCGGCCGGTCCCGCGCCGACGCATCGTTGCTGGTGCCACTCGAACGCATCCTGCAGGGCGTCAGCCTGGGCACGATCCTGCTCACCCTCGGACTCGCGATCGCACGCTTTTCGGGTACGCCGTGAGCCCGGCCGACGTGCCGTTCCCGCTGCGCTGGCATGACCTCAAGAGAACGATCGATGCGGCCGCGCCGGCATGGGTCGATCGCTTCTTCGGTGCCGCCGCCGAAGCGCACGGTGGACTCATCACGAGGCTGGTCACCGAAGGCAAGAGCGCGCGGGGCTGTTTGTGCTGCCTGATCTGCGAAGCACTCGGTGGCCGCATCGACGACGCTCTTCCCCGCGCAGTGCTCCTGGAGATCGTACAGGCGGCAACGCTCGTGCATGACGACATCGTCGATGGCGATTCGATGCGCCGCGGGAATGCCGCCACATGGACGGTGCTCGGCTCGCGCCGTGCGGTCCTGCTCGGTGACCTCATGTTCGCGACCGCGCTGATGCACGCGGCCCGCTCGAGCCACGCCGAGGTCAGCGTGCTCGCCGAGGCAATCGGCAGGGTTGCCGGCGGAGCGTGGCAGGAACCCATGGACTCCAGCGCCCTCATGACCGTCGATTACCCGGTACCTGCCAGCCTGTACGATCAGGTGGTGCACGGCAAGACCGGTGCACTCTTCGGCGCCGCCGGTGCACTCGGTGCCATCGCTGCCGGCGCGGGCGACGCGCAGCGCGCGGCGGCCGAACGTTTCGCCACGCGCGTGGGCGAGGCCTACCAGATGGCCGACGATTGCATGGATCTGCTTGGGTCCGTGGAGGCGCTCCAGGACACGCAGAAGAGTGCGGCGCGCGCCGCACTCGCCGCGCATTTCGGCGCGGACAGCGACGACGCTGCAGCGGTCCCCGGCAGCACCCTGCGCGCACGGCTGCAGGAAGAGATCGCGCGCCGCCTGCGACTCGCCCGGGCCGATGTCGATCGCCTGGCCGAGGGCGGCTCCGCGGCACTGCTGCATGCGGCCCCGGCGTTCATCATCGGTTTGCAGCTGCCCCCGGGCTGAGCCACGGCGCTCATTGCGGGGCGCGGGCGTGGACGAGCGCCGAGCCACAAAGCGTCAGGTACTCGACCCGCACGTCGACGAATCCCTCCGCGCGCAGGAGCGGCGGCAGCTCCTCCAGCCAGCGCGTCCGCTCGATGAGCGCCGGGAGGCCGTGATAGATCTCGTGCCACGAGGGCAATGCCCTCGCCACGGTCTGCTGCATGACCGCGAAATACCCGCGCCAGGTGGCGCGCAGGAATGCACCGGGTGGCAGCGTGAAATCGTGCATCAGCAGCACGCCACCGGGCACCAGCATCGCGCGGTTCTGCGCGATCAGCCGTGGCAGGTCGGCGTACTTGGCAAGGTAGGACGAGGTAATGC
The DNA here is from genome assembly GCA_040006895.1 of Casimicrobiaceae bacterium. GTDB lineage: Bacteria > Pseudomonadota > Gammaproteobacteria > Burkholderiales > Casimicrobiaceae > CAIWHR01. The sequence continues at coordinate 5,321 of JBDTWB010000068.1, forward strand.
AGTCGAACGGGGCCGTGCTGGCGAAATCCTCCGCCCGCGACAGGACCAGGGACACACGCGGGTTGGGGGCACGCGCCAGCTTGCCGCGGGCAACGGCGAGATACTCGTCGCGGAGCTCGACGCCGACCACGTCGCAACGCGGTCGGGCCGCGGCGATGGCCAGGGTCGAAATGCCCGTACCGCAGGCGAGGTCGAGGACACGCCGCGCATCGGTCGGGATGCCCTGCACGATGCGTCGTTTCCACAGGCGGTCGATGCCGAGCGTCGCCCAGTGCACCATCGCGTCGTAACTCGTAGCGGTGCCGTCGAAAAAACGTTCGACAAGCGCCACTCGAGCGTCGCCGCGATCCGCGGCCGCGTGCTGCCTTCCCGCGGCCGTCACGGCGCGATCCCGCGACGGGTGGTTCGCGCCCGATCGCAGGCGGCGCCGAGTGCGGCGTGCGCGGCTGGCAAAGACCGGTTGCAATGGTGAAAGTGAAGGACCGCCGCGATGCGGCGGGGGGAACCGGGTCGCGCCCCGTCGCGGGGCAACACCAACGCACCCTTCATGCATGTTCCTTGGATAGTCCCTGGCAGCGCATGATGCCCGAGAACGATGAGCGGGGATGCAACGTCCCGCGCAGTCCGCGACGTGGCGCGACGCACCGGCAGACGGCGGCGCACACGTCCGGGGACCGCCCGCCCCGAATCATCGCGCCCGGGTGACGAGCCACGACTGGGCATAGTCCACCGCGTTCAACCGCTCGAACCCCGATAGGGTGAACGCCAGCGGGCTCATGGCCATGATCGCCGGATCGTAGAGTGGCGGCAGCTGGTCGGGATCCACGGGCCGTTGCGGGTCGAGCAGCCGGGCGAGCCGTACGTAGCGGTGCAGCTCATCGTCGAACACCTGCTCGACCCGCAGGTCCCCGCACGCGGTCGAGCCGTTGACCATTTCTCGCCGCGGCAACGCCTTGCCGCGATATCGCATCCGCAGAACCGTGAACTGCATTGGTCGTAGTACCGTATGGTTGTACGGTATTCTACGGCAGCTTTGCGCGCGCAGTACGTTCTGACGAGTGTCACCACAGGGCATGCTTCTCGCTTGATCGGCGGCTTCGGGCCGGCCGTTCCTCCGGCGTCGATCCAGGTCTGAGGACCGCGCCGGTCAAGCAAAGGCATCAGTCGAAGGCCGCGCGATGGGTAACGACCAGACGATCGGCAAGGCCATCGGTCAAGCCGGGCGATGACCGCCGCGTGGGAAAGGAGAGGCATACGCGACGCGCAAATCTTGCTCGACACCGGCGCAAAGTTTACGTCGCTGTCTCGACCTGCGTGACCATGGTTGCGACGCGCCAAGCTGCAATCCGGCAGACTTTCATGGAGCGAAGAACGAGCGAATCGAGCTTGGCGTCATCAGGCGGTGGGCAGACCACCCCCGTGCAGGCCTGCACGGATTCGCGGTGACCATCGCGATCGTATTGCTGGTCCGGATCATCGCCCTGGCTTGCGCCCAGGCGGCCCCTGGCCGGGCTCGTACCGGGCTGTTCGCCCTTGGCCACCCGCGCGCGCGGTCCACGGTCTCGCGCGATCCGCGCGTCGGCGACCGCTGCAGCGGCGTGCCGGCGAGTCGGCGCGCCAGCGGCCATGACGGACCTCCCCGCTTACGTGCAGCCGCGCAACAGGAAGATCACGAGCAGGATCGGAATGGGAATTCCCAGGAGCCAGAGCAGGATGTAGCCCATCTTGCCTTCCTGACGTGTGCGCATGCTTTGCCAGCGGGTCCGCCAATCGTGTCGTTTGGTCATGCCATTCTCCCTTGCAGTCCAGTCGGACGGCGCGCACGGCTCGTCGCGCCTGCGCCGGTGTCGATCCGATCGCGGCGAGGAATCAGCAAGAACCATGCGCGGGTCAACCGCGGCGAAAGCGGCGGTGAGATCGCGGCGCTGCCGGCGGCGCCTTCGATCGCGACCGGAGGCGATAGCGCTCGGGCAAGGCGTCGGTCACGGCACCCGGCGCGCCCGGCCGGCGGACATGCTTTCCGCGTCCACATGACGGACCGCAGCCGGCTTTCGTTGACGAGCAGGCGCGCGATGTCCGATGATGCGCGCCACAACACCCATCGAGGAGGGCATTCATGGCTAGGGGTCATTGGCTGCTGTTCGGTCTCATCGCCACCGCGGGCGGTGCCTTCACCGCCGGTGCCGGTGCGCAACAACTCAACGTTATCTGTAGCGTGCAGGCCGACTGGTGCTCGCTCATGGCCACCGAATTTCAGCGCGACACGGGTATCAAGGTCGGGTTGACTCTCAAGGGCTCGGGCGAGTCGATGGCCCAGATTGCCGCCGAGAAAGCGAACCCCAAGCTCGACGTCTGGTTCGGCGGCACGGGTGATCCACACCTGCAGGCCGCGGAACAGGACCTGACCCAGGAGTACCGCTCGCCCATGCTCGAGCAATTGCAGCCTTGGGCGAAGAAGCAGGCGGAGCAGGCCAAGTACAAGACCGTTGGCCTGTATCTGGGCGCCCTCGGGCTCGGCTACAACACCGAGTTGCTGGCGAAGAAGAAGGCCCCGGTGCCGGCGTGCTGGAAGGATCTCGCAAAGCCCGAGTACGCGGGCGACGTGCAGATGGCCAATCCCAACGCCTCGGGAACCGCGTACACCGCGATCGCCACCCTGGTGCAGGTGTTCGGCGAGGAGGAGGCCTTCAACCTGCTGAAGGCCATGCACAAGAACATCAGCTCGTACTCGCGGCAGGGCGTGGGCCCGATCAAGGCCACCGCCCGGGGCGAGAACCTGGTCGCGGTGGCATTTATCCACGACGTCGTCACAGAGGCGGTCGCAGGGTTCCCGGTCAAGAGCGTCGCGCCGTGCGAGGGCACGGGCTACGAGATCGGCTCGCTTTCCATCGTCAAGGGCGCGCGCAACCTGGATGCGGCGAAAAAGTTCGTCGACTGGGCGCTCACCCCGCGTGCGCAGCAACTCGGGGCGCAATCCAAGCAGTTCCAGATCCCGTCGAATGTGAACACGCCGGTGTCGCCGCTGTCGCCCAAGGTCGCCGAGATCAAGCTCATCAGCTACGACTTCGCCAAGTATGGTTCGTCAGCGGAAAGGAAGCGCCTGCTCGAGCGCTGGGACCGCGAGGTGGGCAGCATCGCCCGCTGACCCGCCGGGACGACGTCCGTGAACTATCTGCTGCGCGTTATCCTGGCGACCCTCGCCTGCCTCGGAACGGCGCCGATGGCGGCGGCCCAGGGCCAGCTCAACCTCTATTGCAGCTCGCCCAACACCGCCTGGTGCCAGGGAATGGCCAACGGCTTCGAGCGCGCGACCGGAACACGCGTCTCGGTCGTCCAGAAGGCCACGGGCGAGCTACTCGCCCAGATCAAGGCCGAGCGCGCCAATCCGCGCGGCGACGTCTGGTGGGCAGGTCCCGCCGATGCGTTCCTGCAGGCCGGCGAGGAGGGCTTGCTCGAGCCCTATGCCTCTCCCAACCTGGCCGAGCTGCAACCATGGGCCCGCCGGGTGAGCGAGATCTCGGGCAACCGGGTTGCGGGGGTCTACGGCGGGATCCTCGCGCTCGGGTACAACACCGAGATCATGGACAAACGCAAGCTGCCGGTGCCGCGCTGCTGGAAGGACCTGCTCGATCCGGTCTATCGCAACGAGGTGATGCTCGGCAATCCCGTGAGCTCGGGCACCGCCTACCTCATGCTCGCGACCCTGGTGCAGGTCTTCGGCGAGGACGAGGCCTTCCGGTACCTGAAAGCCCTTCACCCCAATGTCAGCAGCTACGCCCGCTCGGGCATCGGGCCGATGACTGCCGTCAAGCAGGGTGAGATCGCCGTTGGCAGCTCGGTGCTGCACGGCGTGATCAACGAGATCGCCCGCGGGTTTCCCGTGCAGCCGGTACTGCCCTGCGAGGGGGTCGGCTACGAGGTCGGGTCGATGGCGATCGTCAAGGGCGCGCGCAACATCGACAACGCACGGAAGTTCTTCGACTGGGCGCTCACGGTGGAGGCGCAGAAGATCGGGCTCGAGGTCAAGGAGTACGCCATCCCGACCAATCGCAACGTGTCGCTTCCCGCCATGGTGCCGAACCTGGCCGACGTCAAGGTGATCGCGTACGACTTCGCCAAGTACGGATCCGCGGACACCCGCAAGCGGCTCCTCGAGCGCTGGGAAAAAGAGATCAACGCGGCGGTGAAATGAATTCACCGGCGGGCACCGCGCCGACGCGCTCCGGCATCTCCGCGCGCGCCGTCGGGCAGTCGCCTGCGCGACGCGGCGCGCGCGCTGCCATCGCCTGGATCGCGGTGGGTCTCGCGGGGTTCGTACTCGTGCCCTGGTACGCCCTCCAGGAAAGCGTCTTCGGACTGGCCTGGCTCGGTTCGTTCGCCACCCGCGAAAATGCACCGGCCCTCTGGCAGGTGCTGGGCCATGGCCGGCCGTGGCTCGCCCCGCTAGCCTTGCCGCTGATCGCGGCTATTCCCCTGGCGCTGATCCACGCGCATCCGCGCCGGCGGGCGACGGGCCTGCTCGTGCTCGGCGGCGCAGGGTTCGTCTACTTCTTCGTGCAGGGATTCGCGGTCGGCGCCACCGGGTGGTGGTTCGACACCCTCGGCAGGGCATTCGGACCGCTCGCGGTGGGACAGTACGGCATGGGGCTCGGCGCACTGCTGGTGGTGACCGCGCTGGGCATGCTGGTCGCGCTGGGACTCGCCGGCCGCGGTTACTTCAAGGGCGATGCCTTCGTGGCGGGAAGTGTCGTGACCGTCACCGCGCTGGTCGCCGTGTTCACGTTCTTCCCAGTGGTCCGGATCCTGGTTTCCTCGTTCCAGGACGGCGCCGGCGTGTTCGCGCCAGCGTCGTTCGTCGAGCGCCTGTTCACCGAAAAGGTCTGGGGCCTCGCCTGCCTCAGCGGACCACGCCGCTGCGGCGTGGCATGGAACACCTTGGTGCTGGCGCTGCTGTGCGCCTTCTTCTGCACGGCGCTCGGCCTGGCCTTCGCGTTGATCGTGACCCGCACCGGGTTTCGCTACAAGCGCGTGCTGCGCACGTTGTCGATCCTGCCGATCATCACACCGCCATTCGTGATCGGCCTCGGGCTGATCCTGGTGTTCGGCCGGGCCGGGGTGATCAACCAGTTTCTCGAGTTCGCCTTCGGAATGCAGCCCGGTCGCTGGATCTACGGCCTGCAGGGCGTGCTGCTCGCGCAGGTGTTCGCATTCACGCCCATTGCCTTCCTGGTACTGATCGGCGTGGTCGAAGGGGTCTCCCCGTCCCTGGAGGAGGCAGCCCAGACGCTTCGCGCCAACCGCTGGCGCACCTTCGTCGATATCTCCCTGCCGTTGATGCGACCCGGACTCACCAATGCCTTCCTGGTGAGCTTCATCGAGTCGATCGCCGACTTCGGCAATCCGATCCTGCTCGGCGGAAACTTCGGCGTGCTGTCGACGGAGATCTTCTTTTCCGTGGTCGGGGCCCAACTCGACCAGGGCCGCGCGGCCACGCTGGGCATCCTGCTGCTGGCCTTCGCCCTCCTCGCGTTCTTCGCGCAGCGACGCCTGCTCGGCCGCAAGGTGTACACGGCCCTCGCCGGGAAAGGAGACACCGGCCTGCCGACGCCGCTCCCCGAGGGCGTGCGCCGGGTGTGCTACTCGATCGCCCTTCCGTGGTCGCTGCTGACCGTCGCAATCTACGCCATGGCGCTGTTCGGCGGATTCGTACAGACCTGGGGACTCGACTACCACCTCACGCTGCGCCACTACGTCAAGGCGTTCGGCATCGAGTGGGGCCCGCATGGCCTGCTGTGGGCCGGCACCGCGTGGAGCTCTTTCTGGACCACCCTGCGGCTTGCCGCGATCGCCGCGCCGCTGACCGCCGCGCTGGGGATCCTGTCCGCGTACCTTCTCACCCGCCAGCGGTTCGCCGGCCAGTCCGTATTCGAGTTCGGCACCCTGCTCTCATTCGCGATTCCCGGGACCGTGATCGGCGTGTCCTACATCCTGGCCTTCAACGTGCCGCCGATCGAGCTGACCGGCACCGGGATCATCCTGGTGGTGTGCTTCATCTTCCGCAACATGCCGGTGGGGGTTCGCGCAGGCATGGCCTCGATGACCCAGATCGACAGGAGCCTCGACGAGGCGTCGACCACCCTCGGCGCGCGCGGCGTCACCACCTTGCGGCGGGTGATCCTGCCGTTGCTCAAGCCCGCGATCGTGGCCGCGCTGGTGTACAGCTTCGTGCGCGCCGTCACCACGGTCTCGGCCGTCATCTTCCTCGTTTCCGCGGAATACGAAATGGCCACCACCTACATCATCAATCGCGTCCTCAACGGCGACTACGGCGTGGCGATCGCGTACTGCTCCGTGCTGATCGTGCTCATGCTCGCGGCAATCTGGCTTATCCAGCTCTTGGTCGGAGAGCGCCGGCTGGGCCGCCGCGGAGTCAGCGCGCCGGCGATCGGCAACCTCGGGCGGAATGCAGCATGAGCACCATGAAAGCCGCCTCGATCGAGTTCCGCAACGTCACCAAGGACTATGGCGAGGTCACCGCGGTACGCGACGTATCCTTCACCATCGAGGCGCGCTCGCTGGTGACGCTGCTCGGGCCCTCCGGGTGCGGCAAGACCACCATCCTGCGAATGATCGCGGGTCTCGAGCTGCCGACGCGCGGCGCGATTCGCATCGGCGACGCCGACGTGACCCGCGTCCCCGCCGCGGATCGCGACGTGTCGATGGTATTCCAGAGCTACGCGCTCTTCCCGCACATGTCGGTCCTGGAAAACGTGAGCTACGGCCTGACGGTGTCCCGGGTGCCCAAGATCGACGCCCACGCCCGCGCCCAGACGGCACTCGCGACAGTCGGGCTCACGGGCTTCGATCAGCGCTTGCCATCGGAGCTCTCCGGCGGACAGCAGCAACGGGTCGCGGTCGCGCGCGCGCTCGTGCTCGAGCCTTCGGTCCTGCTGTTCGACGAGCCGCTTTCCAATCTCGACGCGCGCCTGCGCCGGCAGATGCGCGAGGAGATCCGCGATCTCCAGCAGCGGCTCGGACTCACGGTGGTCTATGTCACACACGACCAGTCGGAAGCGCTCGCGGTCTCCGACCGCATCATCGTCATGGACCGGGCGGTCATCGCCCAGGCGGGCTCGCCGCGCGATCTGTACAGCCAGCCGCGCGACGCCTTCGTGGCGTCGTTCATGGGCGAAGCCAACCGCGCGCGCGGCCAGCTGGTGCGCGACGACGATACGCATGGCGCCGTCGACTTCGGGGCGATCAGGGTGCGGGTCGTGCATCGTGGCCTGCCGGCCGGCGACATCGAGGTGGCCATCCGCCCGGAGGCTATCGTGCTGCACGATCCCGGCGCTACGCCACTCGCTGGTACGGTGACGAAGGCGGCCTATCTCGGCGGGGTGATGGAGTACACGGTCGACACGCCGCTCGGCGCCTTGTTCGTGATCGATCGCGAGGTCGAGGCCCCGCGGGCGCCGGGCACCAGCGTGACCATCGAGTTCCTGCCGCGCGGCGTCATTCCACTGCCTCTTCCGTGAGCCTGGCACCGCCTGAAATCGCTGCGCGCACCACGCTCGCCCGCACGCTTGCCGCCGAGGCCGGCGTGCTGGCGCTGCGCTACTTTCGTCGCCAGATCGCGTACGAACTCGAATCCAAGGGCCCGCAGGACTGGGTCAGCAAGGCCGACCGGGCGGTGGAGGATCTCGTGCGCACCCGCATCGCCGATACCTTCCCGGACGACCACTTCCTCGGCGAAGAGCAGGGCGGCAGCGTCGGCGGCAACAGCTGGGTCGTCGATCCCATCGACGGCACGATCAACTTCGTCCACGGGGTTCGGTACTGGTGCATTTCGATCGGATTCGTCGCAGACGGCGTACGGCAGATCGGCATCGTCCACGATCCGTGCCTCGGCGAGCTCTTCTGGGCGCAGCGGGGCATCGGCGCCTGGTGCGGTGACGCGCGCCTCGCCGTGTCCGATTGCACCGCGCTCGATCGTGCGCTCGTGGTCGCGGGTTACGTGCCGCGGCACGACTTGGAGGAGTACCTCGCGCTGCGGCGACGGATGCTCGAGGCGGGCATCGCGGTCAAGGACATGGGCGCGGGTGCGCTCATGCTCGCGCATGTCGCGGCCGGTCGCTACGACGCGTTCTACGAGCCGCACATGCATCCCTGGGATGCGGTGGCCGGACTACTCCTTATCGAGGAAGCCGGTGGGAGGGTGCACGACTACCCGGGACCGGCGGGGCTCGCGGTGGGCGGTGTGGTGATCGCTTCGGCGCCGGCGTTGTTCGAGCCGCTGTGCCGGATGTGCGCCGCCACCACGACGCCGTGACGCCGGCCGTACACATGTCCTGGAAATGGCTCGTGCTGGCCGCCACGCTGGCGGGCGGATGGCACTGGTGGACCCTGGAAAGGCCGGTGCCACGCGCCGCCGGCGCGCTCGCCCCCGCCCCGCCGCAGCAGGTCGATCTCGACCCGCCCGATCGCTTCGAGCGCAACGGGTTTCGCTTCGTCGGACGTGCGCGCTACGAGGTCGTGGCACGCGTGCTGCGCAAGGAGGTCTACCGCTTCGACGGCGCGGCCGGGCTCGCCCCGGTCGACCTTGCGCTGGGATGGGGGCGCATGTCCGACAGCACGGTGCTCGAACAGCTGGCCATCACTCAGATGGGCCGGTTCTTCTACTGGCGGCCGAAGAACCCGCGCACGTTCACCGTTCCGGCCGACGCCCTCGTGACCGAGGTCGGACAGGTGCACGCCATTCCCGGCAATCCCGCAATCGAGCAGCGCCTGCGCCGGTTGCGACCGGGCGAGGTCGTGGTCATGCGTGGCTATCTCGTCGACGTCGACGGCCCCGCCGGATTCACGTGGCGGACCTCGCTCACCCGCAACGACACGGGTGACGGCGCCTGCGAAATCATGTGGATCGAAAGCCTCGACGTGCGCTGAAGGGGTCGCCACCCGCCGCATCGGCTGCACGGCGGCGTACCGCGGCGGCAGGGTGGCAATCGTTGGGCACTGGGTCCTGCCACGCCTCGTCGGCACCGCGCGCTGAAGGCGCAAATGCCACGGCCGGCGGGATCGCCCCGGAGATCAGGGCACGGCGCAGAACACCGGACCCTCGACGCTCCAGCCATTGGCGACGGTGCTCTCGATCTCGCTGCGACTCGTCGTGTACCGATGATTGGCCTCTCCACCCTTGCCGTTGTTATACAGGCGGATGACCGGAATGCGATCCGGCGGACAATCGCCGCCGACCACGGGGAACGCATTGAAGGCGATCCCCTCGTAGGTCCAGGCCGGATTGGCGCGCACGACCGCGCACTCGCCGGGATCGTTGGTGTAGAAATGCGAGTCCGGCCCTATACCCGGCGTCCCGAAGAAGCGACAGGTCGCAATCCCGTACGGCGCGCCGGCAGCCCATGCCTTGAACGCGAAACCCGTCGACATCCACCCCGGCAGCACGTTGCCCGCGGCCAGCATCGCCGTCTCGGCCGGATCGGCGGTGATGAAGAAGTGATCCTTGGCGGGTCGATAAAACTCCGTCACGATGCGCTCCCAGCCACTCGCCGGCGCGGGGGCCGTGTAGTCGAGCCGCGTGCCGTCGTCGACTCCCCCTCCGACCCGTTGCATCCGCGCGAGCCGCGCTCGGGCGAGGCGGTCGTCCTGCACGTGTGCCGCCAGGAACACCAGCGACCAGGTGAAGATGTCCTGGGTCGCGATGGTGTCGAAGCCGTGTTCCACGCCATTGAGTGCAACCAGGATGCGCGATCCGCCGAGTTGGCGCATGCCTTCTTCAGTCGCTGCGATCGGCGCGGTGGTATCGGCAGTGCCGGCGATGGCCAGGACCGGTACGGTAATGCCCGCAAGTCCCGCCTGGTTGCGGCCGAATGCCGGATAGAAGCTCTGCCCGAAGTACGGCACGTAGGAGGCTACAGCCCGGATGCGCGGATCGGTGATCACGGTCTGCGACGACTGGCCCACGGTCGTCGTGAGCCGGGCGCCGGTGAGCAACAGCGCCGACTCGGCGCCGAGGCTCGCCCCGAACGCGCCGATACGATCGGGATCGACATGCGCGGCGTAGTCGGGATGGGCCAGCACCAGGTTCAGCGCAACCTCCAGGGTCAGCGGCCGCAATGACTGCATCGCCACGAACGTATTGAAATTGAGGATCGCGAACAGCACGTCGTTGAAGTCCTCGAGCCGGATGTCGGCAATCCGGGCATCACCGGGGAATGGCGCAACCACCACGTAACCGTAGCTTGCGAATACCTCGAGCGCGGCGATGTAGTCGTTGGACAACGGACTGCCGCCAAGACCCACGCTGAACAGCAGCACCGGATAGCGCGACGCCTCGTCGGGAAATATCGGCGCCGCGCCGCCTTGCTGCATATGGGGCACCGCGCGGCCGTTGGGCAGTAGGTAATCGGGTCGCGGGTTGTCGGCGCGGGTTGGGTAGCACACCAGCACCGTGTAGGGAATGCTGCGGGTGGCGTAGTCGCCGAATACGGTGCGATCGTCCGGCACGGCGAGATCGAAGCCGAGCGTGTGGGCGGGGTCCGCCAGCAGGTCGGTGATGTAGCGGGCGCTGCCGTTGCGTGGCACCCCTTCCCAGTACGTCTGGACGTCGTCGCCAGGAGCGAGTCGCGTGAAGTCCTGGACCACGTTCGAGCATGCCACCGGATACGGCCCGATACCGAGCGGCGGCATGGTGGCGAGGCTGTCGGCCGCGTGTGCGCTGCCGACGAGGAGCACTGCGACGAGCGCAGCGACGAAGCGGTTCAGGATGTCGTGCATGGCGGAACTTTCGTGCGTAGGTGCGAATGGGGCACAACCCAGCAAACCGAGCACAACTCGTTCCACCCGGGATCCGGGCGGGCGCACCAGGAGCGCGGCGGAGCCCTGTTCATGACAGGAAGAACACTGTCGGAGTCACATCCAGTTGGCCTTGCGCCAGTTCCCGTCCTCACGTGCAATCAAGTGGTTGCGAAGGTGGCATGCACGTTGCAGTGAAGCTGGTACGGTCGGGGCAACAGGTTAAAAGCGCCTGCCGGCGCGCAATAACTACAGACGCCGAGGGAAAGTTCATGAAGCGTAGAGTCGTACTCGCAGCCGCCGCCCTGGCGGCATCACTCGGAGCCGGACCGGCGCCTGCTGCCCTGATCACGTTCGACTTCGACACGATCGGAACCGGTGCGAACGCCGTCAAGACCTACATGAACGGCGTCCTCGGTACGGCAGGCAGCAGCCTGACGGTGAGCAGCGTCACCAACGCCGGCGTCTTGTCGAACAACGCTTACACCGGCGACGGCTATGTGGTCGGGCCCGTGGTCAACGGGGTCGTGGTCCCCGCCACCCTGGGATCGACCAATGGGGGCATCGCCCACGCGCTCAGCACCACGTCGCCGGACAAGTATCTTTTCAACAGCGGCGCCGATCGGATCACCATCACGTTCGCCAGTGCGATCTATGGAATTTCCTTCGACTACGAGATCTTCCCCGATGGCACCTGTCCCAATCCTGGATCCCCAACGGCCAACCTCAACAAGGGCTGCACCAGCACGTCGAACGCGAACTGGCCCGACTTCGATCTCATGGCGGGAACGACGGCCCCGCTCACCTTGATGTTTCACACCGACGGTATCGTGCCGGTCGCTCCGGGCTACACGCACTCGACCCACAGCGGGATCGTCGCCAATGAGCCGGCGCCACAGTTCCTCGGCAACAGCGGACCCATCTTTTTCGCCAGCGGCGTGACCACCCTCCAGTTCGTCGACTGGCCGCAGCGCATCGGCATCGACAACCTCGTGATCTGCACCGCCGCCTGCACCCCGCGCCAGTTCAACGTTCCCGAACCCGGCAGCCTCGCGCTCCTCGGTCTGGGGATCGCCGGGCTCGGCGCCATGCGTCGCCGCAAGCAGCCTGGCGCGTAGTTCCGCACCCGCCTTCGGCAAACGGAAACGGCGGCGCCGCGGCGTCACCGTTCGTTGGCGGATCCGAAACTAGAACTGCTCCGCGGCCAGCGCGAGCACGTGCCCCGCTCCAGTGGTGACGGCACGCGCCAGCGCCTGGGTCTGCGGCAGGATGTTGGCGGCGTAGAACTGCGCCGTGACAATCTTGGCCCGAAGGAAAGGGGCGTCGCCCGCGCCCGCGTCGACAAGCCGCGCAGCCACCTGCGCCGAGCGGGCAAGCTGCCACCCGCCGGTCAGCACGCCCCACAGCTTGAGGTAGGTCACGGCGGCCGCATGCGCGCGCCGCGCATCGTCTGCGTAGGCCGGCACCAGCCACGCCAACGCCTCGTCGCCGGCAGCGACCGCATCGTCGAGATGGCGGCCGATCTCCTGCAGACCCGACTTTCCTGATCCGGCCAACTCGGTCACGAGCGTGCGCATCGCCGCCAGCAGGCCCCGCGCGATCGCGCCGCCATCGCGGGCGGTCTTGCGGCCGATGAAATCATTGGCCTGGATGCCGGTGGTGCCTTCGTAGATGGTGGTGATACGGGCGTCGCGATAGTGCTGGGCGGCGCCGGTCTCCTCGATGAAGCCCATGCCCCCGTGCACCTGGATCCCGAGGGATGCGACCTCCTGCCCGGTCTCGGTCGACCAGCCCTTGACGATCGGGATCATGAAATCGACGAACGCCTGCCGCTCCTTGCGTACCGCAGCGTCAGGATTGCGCCGGGCATGGTCCATCGCGGCGGCCGTGACGTAGGCGACGGCGCGCATTGCCTCGGTCTGCGCGCGCATGGTCATCAGCATGCGGCGGATGTCCGGGTGCTCGATGATGGGCGCGCCCTTGGCCGCGGCGCCGTCCATCCCGACCGGACGACCCTGCACGCGCTCCCGGGCAAAGCTCACGGCGCGCTGGTACGCCCGCTCGGCAATTCCCACGCCTTCCATACCGACGGAGAAGCGGGCCAGATTCATCATGATGAACATGGTCTCGAGGCCGCGATTCTCCTCGCCGACAACCCAGCCGGTCGCGCCGCCGTGCTCGCCGTAAGCCATCACCGCCGTCGGGCTCGCGTGGATGCCGAGCTTGTGCTCGAGCGACACGCAATGCACATCGTTGCGCGCGCCCAGGGAGCCGTCGTCGTTCACCAGGAACTTCGGCACCACGAACAGCGAGATGCCCTTCACGCCGGGCGGCGCATCGGGCGTGCGCGCCAGCACGAGGTGGACAATGTTCTCGGTGAAATCGTGCTCGCCGAACGTGATGAAGATCTTCTGGCCGCGGAGCTTGTAGGTGCCGTCGCCCTGCGGCTCGGCGCGAGTCCGCACGGCGGCGAGATCCGACCCTGCCTGCGGCTCGGTGAGGTTCATCGTCCCCGTCCAGGTACCCGCGACCATGTTGGGCAGGTATCGCGCCTTGAGGGCATCGGAACCGCGGAGCTCGATAGCCTCGATGGCCCCCTGGGTGAGCAGCGGACACAGGTCGAAGGCAAGATTGGCCGCGTGCCACATCTCCTCCACCGCGGTGGCCACGACCTGCGGCAGGCCCTGGCCGCCGAACTCGGGATTCTTGGTGAGGCCGTTCCAGCCGTTCTCACAATACCGCCGGTACGCCTCCTTGAAACCCGCCGGCGTGACCACGCTACCATCGTCAAGGCGACGCGCGCCCTCGCGGTCGCCGCTCACATTGAGCGGGTCGAGCACGTTGGTGGCGAACTTGGCCGCCTCCTCGAGGATAGCCGTCACAATGTCCGGGGTGGCCTCGCCGAACCCCGGCAGCGCCGCCACCTCGGCGAGGCCGGCGAGCTCGGTCAGCACGAATTCGATTTCCGTGAGCGGAGCGTGATAGGTGCTCATGGTGGCCCTCGAGTTCGGTCGTCCGCTTCGGCTCGCCGCAGGACAGGCTCGTCAGCCGAGCTCTTCGGTAAGGGCCGGAATGATCTGGAAGAGATCGCCGACCAGGCCGTAGTCCGCGATCTGGAAAATCGGGGCTTCCGGGTCCTTGTTGATCGCGACGATCACCTTGCTGTCCTTCATGCCGGCGA
>JBDTWB010000069.1:0-18962 GCA_040006895.1 Casimicrobiaceae bacterium
AACCGCGATCGAGCACCACCTGGCCGCCTGATGGAGAAGTGATGACGCTCTTGGCTTCCTGGATCCACGTGTACTGGCGATGCTTGCCGCCGGGCATCAGGTCGACGTAATGCAGCGACTCCTCGCGCGTATTCCATGGCTGGTCGCCGACCTCGATGCGGCGCAGCCACTTCACGCTCGACACGCCCTGCACGCCGGGCACCACCAGCCGCAGCGGATAGCCCTGCTCCGGACGCAGCATCTCGCCGTTCTGGCCATACGCCACCAGCACGTCGTCCATCGCCATCTGCAGCGGGATGGTCCGCGTGAGCGCCGCCCCGTCCGCGCCTTCGGCGAGGATGTAGGCGGCCTTGGGATCGATCCCGAGCTCGTCCAAAATGGTCGAGAGCAGCACCCCGGTCCATTCGCTGCAGCCGAGCATGCCGTGGGTGTACTGCACCGTCGGCACGGCGACATTGCCCCACTCCATGCCGGTGTTGGCGCCGCATTCGATGAAATGGATGCGCGACACCGACGGGAACCGCAGCAGGTCGTCCATCGTGAAGATGCGCTGCGACTTCACCATGCCGTGCACCATCAGCCGGTGCAGGTGTGGATCGATCTCGGGCACGCCGGAATGGTGGCGCTCGAAATGCAGCCCCGCCGGGGTGATGATCCCGAACAGGTTCTGCAACGGCGTGAACGATACGGAAGAGTGGGCAGTCCGGGTGAGCCCCGGACTCTCGCGCCGCTGGACGTTGGCTTCGTACGGCGAGGGCTGGCCGTACGGGTGCGCGAGGATCGGCGCGCCCAGCGACTGGCTCCATGGCGGCACCTCCGGCGGCAGGTTCCCCGCGGCTGCGGATTGACCGCGAGCACCGGTCGCGGCAAGCAACCCCCCGGACAAGGCGGCCGCCCTCTGCAAGAACGCCCGACGCGGCGGCGTGTCGACCCTTGCGAACGTCGCACCGCGCTGCGATGCAGGCGGCCGGAACGTCGAATCGGCGTCCGGGATCGAGGCCACGCGTGGCGCAGTCGCCGGAGCGTAGTCGGCGCCCATATTGGGGGCCAAGTCGGAAATGCCAGGGCGACCACGCGCGGGGAGCATGGGCCCGCAGCGCGACCGCTCGTCGAAGTTATCGTCCATGAACGTTATCGTTGGGCGAACTCAAGGAGCTCTTCGCGCAAGGGTCGATCAGCGTCGATCCGTCCCGCGATCTGGACACAGACCTTGCGGCAGATCGAAACGAGTTCGGCGTCGCTGACCTGGTAGAAAACAGTGCTGCCCTGGCGTCGGCGGGCGACCACTCCAGCCTGGTGCATCAGCCCCAGATGGCGCGAGACATTGGTCTGGGTGGCGCCGGTCGCTGCCACGATCGCCGTCACCGACTGCTCGGTCTGGCATATCGCGTGCAGGATCTTGAGACGCGTCGGCTCGGCGAGCAGGCCGAAATATTCGGCGACGGAGGCGAAGACAAGATCGAGCTCGGCAGCCGTGGCGTCGGCAGATTGGGTCGTTGCAGTCTCCGCCGCGACCGGGGGGCTCGCGACCTTGTGCGGGAAGGAGCTCCCCGCGCCGCCGCGCCGCCGGGATGGCGTTGCAGGGGGCGTGGCCGTCGAGCGCATGCCGGGTGACTCTTTCATGATGATATGAGCATACGCGCATATCAACGATTCGGTCAATCACCGGGAAATTAACTGTGAAGATTCAGACGCTGAAGAGCGCGACTGCGGTCTTGCGCGCGGGGCACCGGGGGAGCGCGGGCCGACGGGGAGGTGGGCCGATGGGTGGTCCACCCGGGCGCCCGATCCGCTGGTCAAGTCGCGTGGCAACCTCGTCTTCCGGAAGCGTCCAATCGCGTGGCACCTTGATCCTTCCGGAATCGACCGAGCGCGAACTCACGGACTGTGCAAGCCCTTTAGCGCGTGGGAGCTTTATACGGGAAGGAATAAGGCATACGGGAAGGAACAAGGCGCTCCCGCACGGTTCGCGGAGAGGGCTGGCGACGACGCGCTTTCGATGAAGCGACCACACCCGCGATCGCGTCGCGCCTTCTCCGATTGAGGCCGACGCTACTCAGTGAATGGTGGCGCTCTGCAGGAACCGGATCATGGCGCCTGACTTCAGGCGGTACATGCCATCACCCAGACACTCGGCGGCGTCCATGTCTGCGCGCGTCAGTTCGATCTCGTCCTCGCCCCGCTTGGCTTCCAGGACCACATCGTCGGCGACGGTGTTCTCGTCGGGTACGCGCAGGTACTCTGTCACGAACATCACCCCGTTCACCAGCACGAAATCCGCGTCATGCATCGCTTGCGCAGCTGTGAACACTTTGACACCTCCCATGGTTGGTCGACTCCTGGAGTCGACTCCGCCGAAATGCTCCGGCACTACCAACATGCGGGCGGGCCATTGTGGTTCAAGCTTGTGGTAGTTCGAGCTTGGTGGTCCAGCTTCGAACCCGGTCCGCGTGCTGGCTCTGTGATTCAGACGCGCCGCGGTTGCGGAAGTTTGCGGGCGAATCGGCGTTCGCCGCCCGGGGGATTGTTCTAAACGGTTGAATGCGCAGGCATGTCGAGGGACCCGGCTGCAGCGCTTTACAGAAGAAAGAGCGCACGGACTACACGGAGCAGGCGAGGCTGCCGACCCTTTGCTTCCCGTCGCGGAGTATCTGGTCAGCTCGCCGCGAGATCGCGCACGAAATTGGGAAGGGCCAAGCCCGCAGCGTGCATGGCGCCGTTGTAGTACTGCAGGTCCTTGAGACCGCGGAAGGCAATGCGTCGATCGATCTCCGCGGGCGTTACGGTGCGCGGATCGAGTTCCCGCGCCGCGCACGCCATCATCCACATGCCGCCGTAGAGGGGAATAGACGTCAGGTACGGCACGACGACCGTGAACGCCGACCGCAGAGCGGCCAAGCCCGCGCGGATCCGTGACGGGTGGGCGACGGGACTCGCGATGTGCAGGGTCATCGCCCCGCCGGGCGCGAGGCGCGCGGCACATGCCCGGTAGAAATCGGCCGTATAGAGCGGCGTCGAGGGACCGCCGGGGTCGGTGAGGTCGAGTACGACGAGGTCGTAGAGCTCCTGACTCCCGCGGACGAAGGCGAGTCCGTCGCCGATCTGCACCCGGACACGTTGGTCGTCCAGCGCGCCACGATGCACGGCGCCCAGATACCGCCGCGCGATGTCGACGACCTTGGCGTCGATCTCGCACAGCGTCACGGCGCGCACGGAGGGGTGCTTCAGCAACTCTTCCGCCGAACCACCGTCGCCGCCACCCAGGATCAGGGCACGCTCGGGGTTTGGATGCGCGAGCGCCGCCATGTGGACGAGGTTCTCGTGATAGAAGAACTCGTCGCGCTCCGAGGTCATGAAGTGACCGTCGAGACGGAACAGCCGCCCGAATGCGCCGGTATCGTGCACCTCGATGTCCTGCCAGTCCGAGCGAAACCGCTCCAACAGGCGATGCGACCGGATGAAGTAACCCCACTCGTCGGTGAGGTGCTCGACCATCGACTCGGCCGGATTCGCCGGGCCGAGGGTTGCTTCGTTTGCCCGATCCCGCGCACTGCGGGGATCCGTAGGACCGCCGGCGCGATCGGCAACGCTCGCCGGCTCGTTCGCCGACGAGCGTAAATCGGGGCGCGCGGGCGGTCCCGGCCGGTCAGGCATCCTTGCCGCCGCGGCGGATCGAATGGAACTTGGTACGCGCAGGTTGCAGGGCTTTCTCGAGCGCCCGGAAGAGTTTCTCGGCCTTGCTGGTGTTGTCGGCCTGGTAGTTGCACACGTACACGTCGACCGTCACGAAGCCGTGCTCGGGCCAGGTGTGGATGGCAAGATGCGATTCAGCCAGCAGCACCGTGCCGGTAACGCCTTGCGGCTCGAACTGATAAAACCGCTCGCCCACCACGGTGAGCCCTGCTTCCTCGGTAGCCTCGAGACAAACGGTACGCAGCGCCTCGGCGCGCGTGAATGCAGGCGTGTGGGCAGGGCAGCCGTACCATTCGCCTAACAGATGGATTCCGTCCATTAGTCGCCCCCGCGATTGGGAAGAATCAAATAAAAAGCCCCACCCCCGTTTGCACGGGCAGAAGGGCACCCCATGTGATCACGGCACGGCCGCACACAAAGCTCGGAATTATTGCACAAATCCCTCCTAGACGCGATAATTTTGGGCTTCGCCGCGCGAATTCAAGGCGCCGAGCGCTCCGCAGCGCTTGCACGCCGCAATTTGCGCGTGTGGGCGGCATCGTGCCGCCGATGGAGCCGGCATTTCGGGTGTGCCGGCATCGGGTGCGAAGCGCAAGGTCGCCCGTGATGGGTGCTCGGCGCGATCGACCGTGCAGCCCCGTGCAGTCCCCGTGCAGTCCCCGCGTTGTTTCCGTGCAGTCCCCGTGTTTTTCCGTTTACCGATGCCTTGCCGCGAAGCCTTCATGAACAAGACGATCCCAGCCGACCCCACATCTGCCGCATCCCTCGACGTGTTGCGCGCCAATGCAATCCGTACGCTCGCCATGGATGCCGTGGAAGCTGCGAAGAGCGGTCACCCCGGCATGCCGATGGGCATGGCCGAGATCGCGGTGGCACTGTGGGGACGACATCTGCGCCACAATCCCGCCAATCCGGGGTGGCCGGACCGCGACCGCTTCGTGCTGTCGAACGGCCACGGCTCGATGCTGCTGTACGCCTTGCTGCATCTTACCGGCTACGACCTGCCCATCGGCGAGCTGAAGCGCTTCCGCCAACTCGGCTCCAAGACACCGGGACATCCCGAGGTCGGCGTCACACCGGGCGTGGAAACCACCACCGGCCCGCTCGGCCAGGGCCTCGCCAATGCCGTGGGCATGGCGCTCGCGGAGCGCCTGCTGGCGGCCGAATTCAACCGGCCCGGGCACCCGGTCGTGGATCACCGCACCTACGTGTTCCTCGGCGACGGCTGCCTCATGGAAGGGCTGTCCCACGAGGCGTGCTCCCTCGCCGGAACGCTGGGCCTCGCGAAGCTCGTGGCGTTCTACGACGACAACGGCATCTCGATCGACGGCAAGGTCGCGGGATGGTTCACCGACGACACGCCGAAGCGATTCGAAGCCTACGGCTGGAACGTGGTGCGCAGCGTCGACGGCCACGACGTCGACGCTGTCGATGCCGCGATCCGCGCAGCCCACGGGTCCGACCGCCCGACGCTGATCTGCTGCAAGACCGTCATCGGCAAGGGTGCGACCACCAAGGCCGGTACCGCGGACACCCATGGTGCGGCTCTCGGCGAAAAGGAGGTCGCCAGCACCCGGCTCGCGCTCAACTGGTCGCACCCCGCGTTCGAGATTCCCGAGGCGATCTATCGCGCCTGGGATGCCCGCGAATGCGGCGCACTGCTGGAGCGGGATTGGAACGCCCGTTTCGCCGGGTACCGGTCCGCACATCCGGACCTCGCCGCGGCATTCGAGCGACGGCACACCGGCGCGCTGCCCAGGGACTGGCCGGACAAGCGTGACGCTTTCGTCGCCCGACAGGTCGAGAAGGCCGAGAGCATCGCCACCCGCAAGGCGTCGCAGCAGGCGATCGAGGCTTTCGCAGCCGCCCTGCCGGAAATGATCGGTGGCTCCGCCGACCTGACCGGCTCGGTGTTCACCAACTGGTCGGGCAGCACGCCGGTGACTGCGACGACGCCCGGCAACTACATCAACTTCGGCGTGCGCGAGTTCGCGATGTGCGCCATTGCCAACGGCCTGGCCCTGCATGGCGGATTCATCCCCTACGTCGGCACGTTCCTGACATTCTCCGATTACGCCCGCAATGCGCTGCGCATGGCGGCGCTGATGAAGCTGCGGTCCATCTTCGTGTTCACCCACGATTCGATCGGCCTGGGCGAAGACGGCCCGACCCACCAGTCGGTGGAGCATGCCGCCAGCCTGCGGCTCATTCCGGGCATGGAGGTCTGGCGGCCCTGCGACACGGTGGAAACGGCCGTTGCGTGGGCGGCAGCGCTCGAGAACGCGCACGCGCCCGCCTGTCTCCTGCTCACGCGGCAGAACGTGCCGGCGCAATCGCGGGATGCCGCCGCGCTGGCGGGGATCGGTCGCGGCGGCTATGTGCTCGCCGACTGGACCGGCGGCGGCGGCGATGCGGCTCGGCGGGCGGTCATCATCGCCACCGGCTCGGAAGTGGGGATCGCCATGGGGGCGCGCGATCTGCTCGCCAAGGAAGGCATCGATGCGCGGGTCGTGTCGATGCCCGCGACCTCGGTGTTCGATCGCCAGGACGTCGCCTATCGCGCCAGCGTGCTGCCGGCTGGGGTCGCCCGGATTGCCGTCGAGGCCGGTGTCACCGCTGGCTGGCGCAAGTACGTCGGCGCGAGCGACGACCCGCGAGGCGCCGTCGTGGGCATCGATCGCTTCGGGGAATCGGCACCGGCGGGCGTACTGTTCAAGCACTTCGGTTTCACCGCGGAGCACGTTGCCGCGGCGGCCCGGGGGGCTGTCGACGCGGCGACCACCGCCTGAGCGTTGACAGCGGCTGCGCGGCCAACGCGGTAAAATCGGGTTTTCGCGTCGCCCGCCCCCGTCGGCGACCGCGTCCATGCCCCTCACGTCGATCCGCCCTGCCGTGCTCGAGGACGCCGCTGCCATTGCGCAGGTGCGGGTGGACAGCTGGCGCACCACGTACCGCGGGGTGATGCCGGATGCCTACCTCGATGCCATGTCCGTCGAGCAAAGCACGGCACTCTGGCACCGCGTGCTCGGGTCGGCGCCCAATCGAACCCATACGTTCGTCGCCGAGACCGCGGGGGTGATCACCGGTTTCGGCTCCGGTCTCATGCTGAGTGAACCGAAGCACGATCTCGATGCCGAATTGACGGCGGTCTACATCCGGCCCGCGCAGCAGCGGACCGGAATCGGCCACCGGCTGGTCGGCGCCGTCGCGACTGCGCAGCGCGCGCTCGGCGCAACTGGACTGCTGGCCTGGGTCCTTGCCGCCAATCGCAGGGCGCGCGCGTTCTACGCAAGCCTCGGAGCGGAGCTCCTGATCGAGCAGCCGTATCAGTGGGACGGCATGGATCTCGTCGAAACCGGATACGGCTGGCGGGACCTCGATGCCCTGATCACGGCCTGCGGGCCGATCGTCATGACGCAGCACTGAGCGCAGCATTGAGATCGCGGCATCACGCCGCGCGCAGACGTCGTTCCTCGCGGAGCGATACGACCGAACGAACCGACAGGAGAAGCAGACGCAATGACCATCAAAATTGCCATCAACGGCTATGGCCGCATCGGCCGTAACATCCTGCGCGCGCATTACGAAGGCGGCAAGCAGCACGCCATCGAGATCGTGGCGATCAACGACCTCGGCAACGCCGAGACCAACGCCCATCTCACCCGCTACGACACCGCGCACGGCAAGTTCCCCGGCAAGGTGGACGTCGATGGCGACACGCTGATCGTGAATGGTGACCGCATTCGCGTGCTCTCCTCCCGCGACCCCGCGCAGCTTCCCTGGGGCGACATGGGCGTCGACGTCGTCCATGAATGCACCGGGCTCTTCACCACCAAGGAAAAGGCCGGCGCGCACCTGAAGGGCGGCGCCAAGAAGGTCATCATCTCCGCCCCGGGCGGCAAGGACGTCGACGCCACCATCGTTTACGGCGTGAACCACGACATCCTCAAGGCGTCGCAGACGGTGATCTCCAACGCGTCGTGCACCACCAACTGCCTCGCGCCACTCGTGAAGCCTCTCCACGACAAGATCGGGCTCGTGAACGGCCTCATGACCACCATCCACTCGTACACCAACGACCAGGTGCTGACCGACGTGTACCACGAGGACCTGCGCCGGGCCCGCTCGGCGACGATGAGCATGATCCCCACCAAGACCGGCGCCGCGGCGGCCGTCGGGCTGGTGTTGCCCGAGCTCAACGGCAAGCTCGACGGCTACTCCATTCGCGTTCCGACCATCAACGTGTCCCTGGTCGACCTTTCGTTCGTCGCGGCACGGGATACCAGCGTCGAAGAGGTCAACGGCATCATGAAGGCGGCGTCCGAGTCCGGTCCGCTCGCAGGGATCCTGCGCTACAACACCCTGCCGCTGGTGTCGGTCGACTTCAACCACGATCCGGCCTCCTCGAGTTTCGATGCCACCCTGACCAAGGTCTCGGGTCGCCTGGTCAAGGTGTCCTCCTGGTACGACAACGAATGGGGCTTCTCGAATCGCATGCTCGACACGACCGTCGCGTGGATGAAGGCGAAGGGCTGACCGGCGCCCGACCGGGTCAGCGCAGCCGTCGCATCCTGCGCTCCCGGGGCGCTTTGACATGAAGCGGCGGGCGTTGCCGTCGCGTCGCAGGCCCGTCGCCCGAGCGCAGGTAACAGCGGGGAGTGCGTCGGAAGCGATTGCCGTCGGGTCCCTCCCGCGACGTGCCCTCGAACCCGCTGGTCGCGCCGCTGCCTGTGGCCAGTGCGGGAGAACTTCAATCCCTGAACCGGGAGCGCGTGGACCCCGAAAGGCGTGCCTCGTCGGCCGATGCGGCATGCCTGCCGGCCATGGCGTGCAGTGCCGTTGGTTGCAACCAGATGGCGATGTCGCCGTCGGCGCGGGGTATCCGGCCCGCACGCCATTCATCACGTGCCGTGGTGGTTCCGGAATGCGGACCTCCACGGCACCAAGTAAACGGAACACCCATGAAGATCCTTCGCCTCCAAGATCTCGACGTGCAAGGCAAGCGCGTGTTCATCCGCGCCGATCTCAACGTTCCGCAGGACGATCGCGGCGCGATCACCGACGACACCCGGATCCGGGCCTCGGTGCCGGGTATCCGCGACGCCCTCGACCGCGGTGCTGCGGTGATGGTGACCTCGCATCTCGGCCGGCCCAAGGAAGGCGAATGGAGCGAGGCGGATTCGCTCGCGCCCATTGGTACCCGGCTCGCCGAATTGCTCGGTCGACGCGTGCCTCTCGTCCGCGAGTGGGTCGATGGCGGGCCCTGGCTTGGCGCGCTTCAGCCGGGCGAGGTGGTGCTGCTGGAGAACTGCCGGTTCAACAAGGGCGAGAAAAAGGACGACGACGATCTCGCCCGGCGCATGGCCAAGCTGTGCGACATCTATTGCAATGACGCCTTCGGCACCGCGCACCGCGCCGAAGCGACCACGCACGGGATCGCGCGCCACGCCGCCAGCGCCTGTGCCGGACCGTTGCTGACCGCGGAGCTCGACGCACTCGGCAAGGCCCTCGCCGATCCGGCGCGCCCGCTGGTGGCCATCGTCGCCGGGTCGAAGGTATCCACCAAACTCACCATCCTGAAGGCACTCGCCGAACGGGTCGATGTGCTGATCGTAGGCGGTGGCATCGCCAACACCTTCATCCTGGCGACGGGCGGCAAGGTCGGCAAATCGCTGGTGGAGCAGGACCTGGTGGGGGAGGCGAAAGCGATCCTCGCGGCCCACCCGGACAAGATTCCCATCCCCACCGATGCGGTCTGCGCGAAGCAATTCTCGGCCGAGGCGAAGGCCACGGTGAAGCGCATCGCCGACATCGAGCCCGATGACCTCATCCTGGATATCGGTCCGCGGACGACGGCAGCGCTCGCGCCGATCGTGGCCAATGCGGGGACGATTGTGTGGAACGGCCCCCTCGGGGTGTTCGAGTTCGATGCCTTTGCCGGCGGCACGGAGGCGCTCGCCCGCGCCATCGCCGATTCCGACGCGTTTTCCATTGCCGGCGGCGGCGACACCCTGGCGGCCATCGCGAAGTTTGGCGTTGGCGACAAGATCAGCTATATCTCCACCGGCGGCGGTGCCTTCCTCGAATTCCTGGAAGGCAGGACGCTGCCCGCGGTGGCGGTGCTGGAGCAGCGCGCAGCGACCGCCGGATGACGACCGAATCGCCGGCGACAGGTCAGCGCGGCGCACCGTTTGGTTCAGGTACCGAGATGCACAACTACAGGGGCACGAGCGTGCAACGAAACACCAAGATAGTCGCCACCCTCGGCCCGGCCTCGGCGAGCTCGCCGGAGATGCTGAAGCGGATGCTCGAAGCCGGCGTGGACGTGGTCCGGCTGAACTTCTCCCACGGCAAGCCCGCCAACCATGTGACCGTCGTGGAGCAGGTGCGCGATTGCGCGCACCAGCTCGGGCGCGAGGTCGGCGTCATGGTCGACCTGCAGGGTCCGAAGATCCGCATCGGCAAATTCGCCGAGGGACGCGTCGAGCTCGCGGCCGGCGACACGTTCATCCTCGATGCCACCTGCGACGTCGGCAACGCCGAACGCGTGGGCCTCGACTACAAGGAGCTGGTGCAGGACGTCGCGCCCGGCGCGGTGCTCCTGCTCAACGATGGCCTCATCCGGCTCACCGTGAAGGCCGTTCGCGGTGCGGAGATCGTCACCCGCGTCGACCTCGGCGGCACGCTGTCCGACAACAAGGGCATCAACCGCTTGGGGGGCGGCCTCACCGCGCCGGCGCTGGCCGCCAAGGACATGGACGACATCAAGACCGCCGCCCAGATGCAGGCCGATTTCCTGGCAGTGTCGTTCCCCAAGAACAAGGAAGACATGTACATGGCGCGGCAACTGCTGCGCGCGGCGGGCAGCCGCGCGCTGCTGCTCGCCAAGATCGAACGCGCCGAGGCGATCGGCGCGCTCGACGAGATCATCGATGCTTCCGACGGGATCATGGTGGCGCGCGGCGACCTCGCCGTCGAGGTCGGCGCCGCGACCGTACCCGGCCTGCAGAAGCGCATGATCATTGCGGCGCGGGAGAAGAACAAGCTGACCATCACCGCCACGCAGATGATGGAGTCGATGATCAACAACCCGATTCCGACCCGGGCAGAGGTCTCCGACGTCGCCAACGCCGTGCTCGACGGCACCGACGCGGTGATGCTTTCCGCCGAGACAGCCACGGGCAAGTATCCGGTCGAAACCGTCGAGACCATGGCCCAGATCTGCCTGGAGGCGGAGAAGTCCTACGTGAGCGAGCTGGACCGCGACTTTCTCGACAGAACGTTCACGCGGATCGACCAGTCGATCGCAATGGGCGCGCTGTTCACCGCCTACCATCTCAAGGCGAGTGCCATCGCCGCGCTGACCCAGTCCGGTTCCACGGCCCTGTGGATGTCGCGGCACAACTCGGGTTGCCCGATCTACGCCCTCACCCCCGAGGTCACCGCCCAGCGGAAGATGTCGCTTTATCGCAACGTGCGACCGCTCTTTTTCGAGCAGAGCAACGATCGCGATGCCGTGCTGCGCGGCGCCGAGGAGCGGCTGGTGGCGAGCGGCGACGTTCGCCCGGGCGATCTCATCGTCCTGACCATCGGCGAGCCGCTCGGCAAATCGGGGGGCACCAACACCCTCAAGATCGTGCGCGTCGGCGAAACGCGGACCTGATCCTCGCGGCGCCGTCGGAGCGTGGGCATGTACGAACGAGACGGACGGGCAGGCGTCATCAGCACAAAAAAAGTCACGGTGACGGGTCCCGGCACGAAGTCAGGCCCAGGTGCGGGGTCGGGCGGTGCCACGCAGGCACGCGATGCGGAGGCGAGCCGGGGACGGATTCTCGATGCCGCGACACGCGAATTCGCGTCCCACGGCTTCGGCGGCGCGCGCGTCGACCGGATCGCGGCTGCCGCGAGCGCGAACAAGCGCATGCTCTATTACTACTTCGGCAACAAAGATGCCCTCTTCCGCGCCGTCCTCGAAGCCGCCTACGCGCGGATCCGCGCCGCGGAGCGCAGCCTGTCGCTGCTGGACGTGCCTCCCGCCGAAGGGATCCGACGGCTGGTCGAATTCACCTGGAGCTACTACCTCGGCCAGCCGGAATTTCTGGCGCTCCTGAACAGCGAGAATCTATACCGGGCCGAGCACCTCAAGAACTCGCGCGACATCCGGTCGATGAACTCGCCGGTGATCGAGACCCTGGGGGTCGTCCTGGCACGTGGTGTCGCCGAAGGCCGCTTCCGCGGCGGCGTCGACCCGCTCCAGCTCTACATCTCCATCGCCGCCCTGAGCTATTTCTTTCTCTCGAACAGCCACACGCTCTCGGCGGTGTTCGGGCGCGATCTCTTCGCGCCCGCGGAACGCGCCGCCCGGCTGCAGCACATGATCGAGGTCGTACTGGGCTACCTCGCCCCGTCCGCGCCGCCGCTAGCCTCCGCCTGACCCGCGGTTGACATCGTCGGGCTTGGCCGATAGGCTGATAACCAGTTGGTTAATAGCGTCGGGCGCGGGCCCGCCGCGCTCAGGCACGCCCATGTCCACGCCACCGGCTTCCACGCTCGCACCGCCGAAACGCCCATTCTGGCAACGGGCCCTGCTGTCCGTCTGGGCGCGCCCGCTCCTGCTCGTGCTGCTCCTGATCGTACTGTGGGAGATGGCCATTCTCATCTTCCGCATTCCGCCTTATCTCATCCCCTCGCCCGACGCCGTCGTCGGTCAACTCGTCTCCGAGTGGCCGCGGCTGTGGCGCGAGGCCGTGCCGACGACCTATGCATCGCTGGGCGGATTCGCGCTCTCGATCGCCTTTGGCATCCCGATGGCGCTGGTGATCGCGTACTCGCGCACCGTCGAGAGCTTCGTCTATCCCCTGCTGGTGTTTTCCCAGAGCATTCCCAAGATCGCCATCGCCCCGCTGTTCGTCGTCTGGTTCGGCTTCGGCGTGATCCCCAAGGTAATCTCGGCCTTCCTGCTCGCCTTCTTCCCGGTCGTGGTATCGACGGTGGCCGGCTTCAAGTCCGTGGACGCGGACATGATCGATCTCGCCCGGTCCATGAAGGCGACCCGGCTGCAGACCTTCCTGCGCATCAGCCTGCCGCACGCACTGCCATCGATCTTCGCGGGGCTCAAGGTGTCGATCACCCTGGCCGTGGTCGGCGCCGTGGTCGGCGAGTTCGTCGGCTCCAATTCGGGGATCGGCTACCTGCTGCAGATCGCCAATGGCAACTTCGACCTGCCCCTGATGTTCGCGGCCCTGACCGTGCTCTCCGGTATCGGCGTGCTGCTGTTCGTCGCGGTCGACGTGGTGGAGCGGCTGATGATTCCCTGGCACGCCTCGCACCGCAACGATTTCACCGCCACCGCCTAGACCAACGGCGGGGACCCACCAGGAGGATCACCATGCTGGCAAAACGCATCGCATTGCTCGCCGCGGCCGCGCTCGCACTCGCGGCCGGACCCGCGCTCGCTCAGGGCGCCAAGCCTCTCGACAAGACCGTGCTGCTGCTCAACTGGTACGTATACAGCGAGCATGCGCCGTTCTTCCTCGGCAAGGAGCGCGGCTACTACCGCGACGAGGGCATCGACCTCGACATCCAGGAAGGCCGCGGCTCGGGCGTGACGGTGCAAGCCGTCGCGGCCGGCACGGCGCAGTTCGGATACGCGGACGTGCCGACCATGATCAAGGCGGCGTCCAAGGGCGCGCCCGTCACCGCGGTCGGCGTCGCGCTGCAGACCTCGCCGATGTCGGTGATGTGCTTTGCCGACAAGCATATCGACAAGCCCGCCGACCTCAAGGGCAAGACGGTCGCCGTCACGCCTGGCGACTCGATGTCGCAGGTGTGGCCGCTGTTCCTCAAGAAGACCAATCTCAAGGACGGCGACTTCAAGACGGTCGCCGGCGACGGCCAGACCAAGCTCAATGCGGTGATCAACAGCCAGGCCGATTGCCTGCTCGGCTACGTGATGGACCAGGCGATCAAGCTGCAGGACGCGGTCAAGAAGCCGGTGAAGCCGATCCGCTTCGCGGACTACGGCGTCAACATGGTGAGCTCGGGGATCATCGTCAACAAGGACTTCCTCAAGAACAACGAGGACCTGGTCAAACGCTTCCTGCGGGCGACCACGCGCTCGATGGAAGAAGCCGCGAAGAACCCGGATGCGGCCATCGAGGCGATGCTCAAGGCCAAACCCAATTCGGGGGTGAAGGACACGGCGGTGGTGGGCATGAAGAACACCGCCGCGCTGTATAAGGGACCGAACGACCCCAGCAACCGGCCGCTGCGGGTCGGCGCCAAGAACATGAGCGAGACCCTCGAGCTCCTCACCGAATACGGCGGCGTCGACAAGGGCAGCGCCGGCAAGGCCGAGGACTACTACACCAACGCCTACCTTCCCTAAGCGCTCCGAGGCATTCGGGCCGCGCGCGGCACGGCCCCGTCCCTTGTCATGCAGCAGGTCACGTCACCTCCGCCAGCCGTGCCGACCGCGGCCGCCGGCGCCACCGGCGCCGAGAGCCTCATTCGCGTGGAGCGCGTCGCCAAGACGTACCAGACTGCGGAAGGTCCGGTCGAGTCGTTGCAGCCGCTCGACTTCGGCATCGGCGAGGGCGAGTTCATGAGCATCGTCGGCCCGTCCGGATGCGGCAAGTCGACCTTGCTCAAGATGGTCGCCGGCCTGCTGCCTGCGACGGCAGGCCACATCCTGGTACACGGCCGGCCGGTCGATGGACCGCCGGACAACGTCGGCATCGTCTTCCAGGGCTCGGTGCTGCTTCCCTGGCGCAGCGTCCTCAACAACATCCTGTTGCAGGTGGAAATGCGGCGCCTGCCGCGGGCGAAGTACGTCGACAAGGCCCACGCACTGATCGCCATGGTCGGTCTCGAGGGCTTCGAGAACAAGTACCCGTGGCAGCTCTCCGGAGGCATGCAGCAGCGGGCCTCGATCTGTCGCGCCCTCGTGCACGATCCCGAGGTGCTCCTCATGGACGAGCCGTTCGGAGCGCTCGACGCCATGACCCGGGAGCGCATGAACCTCGAATTGCAGCGCATCTGGGCCGAGACCCGGAAGACCGTGCTGTTCATCACCCACAGCATTCCGGAGTCGATCTTCCTTTCCGACCGGGTGCTGGTCATGACCGAGCGCCCGGGCTCGGTCGCGGCGATCTATGACGTGGACCTTCCACGTCCACGCACCCTCGACATGATGGGAAGCCCGGAGTTCAACGGTCTGGCGCGGAAGATCCGCGCGCACTTCTACTCGCAGGGCACGCTCGATGCCTGATCGGCGCACCGCGCGACGATGACCCCGGCGCCGACGTTCATCATCGCCGATATCCGCTATTACGAGCGGCCAGTGACGTTGCGCCTGCCGTTTCGGTTCGGCGCGGTGACCGTGACCCACGCGCCCCAGGCGTTCGTCCGGGTCCTTCTGCAATTTCCCGATGGCAGGACGTCGTGGGGCGGCGCAGCCGAGCTCATGGTGCCGAAGTGGTTCGACAAGGAAACGGTGCAGACGGAAGCGCAGAGCTTCGATCAGTTGCGGACATCGTTATTGCGTGCGCGTGACGCCTATCTCGGCGGCCGGCGCCCGCGCACCGCGTTCGGTCACTTCGCGGCGCACTACCCCGCGCTGGTGGGCGACGGCCCCGAGGCCGGCCTGCCCGCACTCGCGGCGTGCTTCGGTCCCGCCGAGATCGACAAGGCGGTGCTCGACGCCCTTGCCCGGCACCTCGCGGTCGATTTCTTCACCCTCGTGCGGGGCAACGGCGCGGGCATCGCACCGGCCGACCTGCTCGCGGAGTTCTCAGGCTTCGATTTCGCGGCCTTCGCCGCCGGGCTTGCCGCCCCTGCCCGGCTGTCGGTTCGTCACACGGTGGGCATGCTCGACGTTCTGGAAGGCGATCCCGGAGACGTCGGCGATGGTCTTCCGGAGTCGCTGGAGCAAGCAATCGCGCGGTACGGCCTGCGCTATTTCAAGCTGAAGCTCGGCGGTGACCTCGAGGCCGATGTCGCGCGTCTTGGCGCAATCGCCAAGGTTCTGGATCGCAAGGTTCCGGACTACACCGTCACCCTGGACGGCAACGAGCAATACGACGACATCGATGCACTGGCGACGCTGTGGGCACGCGTTCAGACGACGCCGGTGCTGCAGGCCCTCGCGCGCCGCATCGCCTTCATCGAGCAACCCATCAATCGCCGCCGCGCCCTGGACAGCGACGTGGGGGTGATGGCCCGGGAGATCCCGATCATCATCGACGAATCCGACGGCAGCCTCGACGCCTTTGCCCGCGCCCGGGCGTGCGGCTATTCTGGCGTATCGAGCAAGGCGTGCAAGGGACTGTACAAATCCCTTATCAACCGCGCACGGGTCGCGCGCTGGAATGCCGAGGTGCGGGCACAGCGCTGGTTCATGTCGGCCGAGGATCTCACCACCCAGGGTGGCCTCGCCGTCCAGCAGGACCTGGCGCTTGCGGCGGCACTGGGTATCACCCACGTCGAGAGGAACGGCCACCACTACGTCAACGGCTTCGCGGGACAACACGCCCCGGCCGCCGAGCAGGAGGCGTTCCTCGCCGCTCACCCCGACCTGTACGAACGCACCGCCGGTTGCGTACGGCTGCGGATCGCGGCCGGTGAACTGCGCATCGGGTCACTGCACAGCAGCGGTTTCGCATCCGGCGCGCATCCCGACTGGACTGCGCTCTCGCCCCTTCGAACAACCGTTACCGCGATCCACGAAAGGACCCCATGAAGCCATTCGTTCACCGCGTGCGCCTGGCCGCCGCCGCGCTGCTGATTGCCTTTGCCACCACGGTGGTTGCCGCCTACCCCGACAAGTCGATCCGGCTGGTCCTGCCCTTCCCGCCGGGCGGCCCCACCGACGCGATCGGTCGCATGCTTGCGCAGCAACTGACCACCGCGCTAGGGCAGAGCGTGGTGGTCGACAACCGCGCCGGGGGCAACAGCTCGATCGGCAGCGATCTCGTCGCCAAGGGGCCGCCGGACGGTTACACCCTGCTCTTCAACGCCTCGATCTTCGCGATCAACCCGCACCTGGTGAAGCTGCCGTACGACATCCACAAGGATTTCACGCCGGTCGCCCTGGTCGCGAAGGCACCGCTGATCATTGGCGTGCGGCCGGACCTGCCGGCCAAGGACGTGCGCGAGCTCATCGCCTACGCCAAGGGCAATCCGGGCAAGCTCAATTTCGGCATCGGCAGCAACGGCTCCGCAGGTCATCTCGCCCAGGAACAACTGCGCTTTGGGGCGGGCGTCGACATCGCAATGGTGCCGTACAAGGGCTCGACGCCCGCGTACCAGGACCTCATGGGCGGGCGCATCGACGGCTTCACCGACCCGGTGCTCGGCGCCATGCCTCTGGTGCAGGGGGGCAAGGTCCGCGCGCTCGCCGTCACCTCGAGCAAGCGGCTCGCCGCGCTGCCGAACGTGCCGACCGTGGCCGAGTCGGGGATGCCGAACTTCGAGTTCTATTCCTGGTACGGACTGTGGGGCCCGCCCGGATTGCCGGCGGCGATCGTGCAGCGCCTGAACACCGAGGTGAACCGCTGGGTGGGCTCGCCCGAGGTGCAGGCGCAGTTCGAGCGCCTGGGTTACGAGGCCCAGGCCGGCACGACGGCCGACTTCGATCGCTTCGTGCACGAAGACTCCGAACGCTCGGCCAAAATCATCAAGGCGGCCGGCATCAAGGCCGAGTGATGGAGCGGCCGGCGCCCATCGCCCTGCTCGGCCTCGGTCTCGTCGGCGAGGCGCTCGCCGGTCGACTCGCCGAGGGCGGGTTCGCGCTGGCGGGCTGGGACCCGATGCCCGCCCGCTGCGCCGCGCTCGGCGCGCGTGGCGTGGACATCGCGACGTCGGCCGTCACGGCCTGCCACGGCGCGCGCTTCGTGCTGCTCGCCCTGCCCGATACACCGGCGCTCCAAGCCACGCTCGCAGAGATCACGCCGGTGCTCGCACCCGGCGCAATCGTGCTGAGCTTCGGCACCGACGATCCGGACGCCATCGTCGCCCAGGCCGAGGCCCTCGCCCGACAGGGAATCGGGCTGCTGGACGTGCCATTGTCCGGATCGAGCGCCCAGATCGCCGCCGGCGAGGCGGTGATCATGGGGGGCGGCGCCATCCAGGCATGGGCGAGCGCGACGCCATTGCTGACGACGATCGCGGCGGCAGCATTCCACATGGGTGCTGCAGGTGCTGGCAGCCGCGCGAAGCTTGCCACCAACCTCCTGCTCGGGCTCAATCGTGCCGCGCTCGCGGAGAGCCTCGTGTTTGCCGAGAGTCTCGGACTCGACCCGGCGTCCTACATCGATCTCGTCCGGGCGAGTCCCGCGTACTCGCGGGCGGTCGACGCCAAGGCCGCGAAGATGCTCGCCCGCGACTACGCGCCGCAGTCGCGCATCCGGCAGCATCGCAAGGACATCGGCTTGATGCTCGAAGCCGCGCACGCCGCGGGCCGCGCCCTGCCGCTCACCGAGGCCCATGCGCGCCTGCTCGATCGTGCCATCGAGGCCGGGGACGGCGAGCTCGA
Organism: Casimicrobiaceae bacterium; assembly: GCA_040006895.1. Lineage (GTDB taxonomy): Bacteria > Pseudomonadota > Gammaproteobacteria > Burkholderiales > Casimicrobiaceae > CAIWHR01. The sequence continues at coordinate 18,227 of JBDTWB010000069.1, forward strand.
CAACGCCGCCATCATCGAAACCATCCGTCGCTGGCCTGTAGCCGCGACACCGCAGTGAAGGAGCAACGCGTGGAAACCATCCGCCTGGGGATCATCATGAACGGCGTCACCGGACGCATGGGCACCAACCAGCACCTGGTGCGCTCCATCTGCGCGATCCGGGCCCAGGGCGGGGTGCGCCTCGGCGACGGGCGCCGCGTCATGCCCGACCCGATCCTGGTTGGTCGCAACCAGGGCAAGCTCGAGTCGCTCGCCCGCGCCCACGGCGTCGAGCGCTGGACGACCAACCTCGACGCAGCCCTCGCCGATCGCGACGACATCCTGTACTTCGACTCGGCCTCGACCGGGCTGCGACCGCAGCTCATCAAGCAGGCGATCGCCGCCGGCAAGCACGTGTACACGGAAAAGCCAGTGGCGCCGACCCTGGAGCAGGCGCTCGACATCTACCGCGCCGCCAGGTCTGCCGGGATCAAGCACGGCGTGGTGCAGGACAAGCTGTGGCTGCCTGGCCTGCTGAAGCTCAAGATGCTGGTCGATTCGGGGTTCTTCGGCCGCATCCTGTCGGTGCGCGGCGAGTTTGGATACTGGGTCTTCGAAGGCGACTGGCAGGAGGCACAGCGCCCGTCGTGGAACTACCGCAAGGAGGACGACGGCGGGATCATCGTCGACATGCTGTGCCATTGGCGCTACGTCCTCGACAACCTGTTCGGCAGCGTGCGCAGCGTGTCGTGCCTGG
>JBDTWB010000070.1:0-18713 GCA_040006895.1 Casimicrobiaceae bacterium
ATCTCGTGTCGCCGGCCACATTGATCGCCTTGGCCCTACTCGGCGTGGTGGCCCTGTTGCCCGTGGCGCTGCGCAACACCCGCTGGGCGCGGGCTGGCCGCGCAAAGAATTCATGAGCCCTGTCCATTCGATCACGATTCCCGACGATGTCGAGTCGATCGCCCTGTGCGGCGGGCCGTACAGCAACTTTGCCGCAGTGGACGCCTTTCTGGCCGCGACCGCCGCGACGCCCTGGCGCTTCTGCCTGGGCGACATCGGCGGCATGGGCCCATGGCCCGATCGCACCCTCGACACGATCCGTGGTTCGGGCATGCAATGCGTCCAGGGCAACTACGATTACGCGGTCGGCCACGACGCGCGCGACTGCGGCTGCGGCTACGTCGACGCGGAGGATCGCCGTACCGCACAGGTGTCGTTCGACTATACGGCGGCGCATACCACGGAGCACCACAAGACTTGGCTGCGTACGCTGCCCACCGAGATCACACTGCACTGGCGCGGCCACCGCCTCCTGCTTTGTCATGGCAGCCCGGATGCGGTCAACGAGTTCGTCTGGGAAAGCGAGACCGACGATGCCACGATCGACGCCTGGCTCACTGCGCGCGGTGTCTGCGGCATTGCGGCGACCCATTCGGGGATCCCGTGGATGCGCCATACCGGGCGCGGTTTCTGGTGCAATGTCGGCGTCCTCGGCCGGCCCCCCCACCACGGTTCACCCGACGTGGGATACGCGACGATGACGTATCCCCCTGGCGCAGACCTGCCGCAGCCGAGTCTGCGGCGCCTTGTCTACGACCCCGCCGCGGTGGCCGCAGGCATCCGCAGCGAGGGCCTGCCCGATGCCTTCGCCGTTGCGCTCGAGCAAGGATCCTGGACGACCTGCGCGGCCATCCTGCCCCCGCTGGAGCGTGTGTCGGCGCCACGGTATCCCGACGGCGCACACGCCCGACATTCCCTTTTCGCCGCTCCTCAGGAAGCTCATGCACGCCACGCTGCCACTGCTCAAGACGACTGATTTCCCGGCGATCACCCGCGGGGTGATCGACACTCTCCAGGTCAATCTCGGCTACCGCTGCAACCAGGCGTGCCTGCACTGCCACGTCAACGCGAGCCCCGATCGCAAGGAGATGATGGCGCGCGAGGTACTCGACCAGGTCCTCGAGGTGTTGCGCCTGCGCGGCATCGGCACTCTCGATCTCACCGGCGGCGCCCCAGAGCTGAACCCGTACTTCCGCCATGCCGTGCAGAGCGCGCGCGCGGCCGGCGCGCGGGTCATCGATCGCTGCAACCTCACCATCCTGAACGAGCCCGGCTTCGAGGATCTCGTAGAGTTCCTCGCCGACCACGACGTCGAGGTCACGGCGTCGTTGCCCTGCTACTCCAAAGAAAACGTCGACCGGCAGCGTGGCACCGACGTGTTCGAGTCGTCGATCCTCGGCCTGCAGAAACTCAATGCGGCCGGCTACGCCCGCGCCGGCAGCGGCCTGGTGCTGAACCTCGTCTACAACCCGGTAGGGCCGGTTCTGCCACCGCCGCAGGCCGGGCTCGAGGCGGACTACAAGCGCGAGCTCGCCACGCAGTTCGGCATTGCGTTCAACGCGCTCTACACCCTGGCCAACATGCCGATCGCGCGCTTCGGATCCACGCTGGTGTCGCAAGGCAAGTTCGCGGCGTACATGCAGACGCTGCGGGCGGCGCACAACCCCGCCAACCTGGATGGCGTCATGTGCCGCACCATGATTTCGGTGGATTACCGCGGCTTTCTCTACGACTGCGATTTCAACCAGATGCTGGGGATCCCGCTCGTCGCCGCGGGCAAGCCACGACGCCACGTCACCGACCTGCTCGCGATGGACCTGGCCGGCGCGCCGATCGCCGTCGCGGACCATTGCTACGGCTGCACCGCGGGTCAAGGGTCGAGTTGTGGAGGCGCGCTCGCCTGAGAGCCCGCTGATGCGACTGTCGATCGTCGTCCCGGCGCTCGACGAGGGCGCGACGATCGGCGCGACCCTCGCCGGGCTCCAGGCGTTGCGGGGCCGCGGCGACGAGGTCATCGTGGTCGACGGTGGCAGTGCCGACGCCACGATGGCCGTGGCGCGACCGCTCGCCGACCGGGTGCTCACCGCACCGCGTGGCCGCGCGCTGCAGATGAACGCCGGCGCCGCCGCTGCATCCGGCGAGATTCTCGTCTTTCTGCATGCGGACACGATACTCACGCCGGTCGCCGCCAACGCCATGCGCGCGGCGCTGACACGTGGGCGCTGGCAATGGGGCCGGTTCAACGTTCGGATCGACGCCGGCGGCGGTTCCCGCGGCGATGCCGTCGCCCTGCGCGTGGTGGCAGCGGCCATGAACCTTCGCTCCTGCATCACCGGCATCGCCACCGGCGACCAGGCCATCTTCGTCACCCGCGCCGCCTTCGCGCGCACCGGGGGTTTCCCCGTGCAGCCGCTCATGGAGGACATCACCCTGTCGGGTGTCCTCAACCGGGTCGCCGGCCGGCCCTTCTGTTGCGACCACCCCGTCACGACATCGGGGCGCCGCTGGCGCCAGCACGGCGTGGTGCGCACGATCACGCGGATGTGGTGGCTGCGGCTGCGCTACTGGCGAGGCGACACCCCCGAGCGCCTTGCCCGCGACTACCCGGCGCACCGTGTGCGGCCCTGCGTGGTGCAGGTGTTCGCCAAGGCGCCCGTCGCCGGCAAGGTGAAAACGCGGCTCGCGCCAGCGATCGGAATCGACCAGGCCGCCGAGGTTCACGCCCAGATGGTCGAGCGCACCCTGCAGGTCGCCGTCGCGGCCCGCAATGCCGGAGCGATCGACGCCATCGAGCTCTGGTGCGATCCGGATACGTCCCATCCCGCGTTCCAGGCGTGGTCGACGATCTACGGCGTCGCCTTGTGTTCGCAACGCGGCGCGGATCTCGGCGCGCGCATGGAGCATGCCCTCGCGCAGGCCCTTGCCGCCGGGCAGCACGCCATTCTGGTCGGCACCGATTGCCCGGTGCTGGCCACGGCGCACCTTGCCCAGGCAAGACGCGCGTTGCAGGCGCACGACGCAGTGTTCATGCCCACCGAAGATGGCGGTTACGCGCTGGTCGGCCTCGCCCGATCGCTCCCCATCTTTCACCAGGTCCCGTGGAGCACGATGGCCGTGATGGCCGTGACGCGGGCCCGTCTTGCCACGGCGGCTGCGCACTGGCATGAGCTCGAGACGGTATGGGATCTCGACCGTCCCGAAGATCTCGCGCGCTGGCGCGCCGGCGCGAGCCCTGCATCCACAGCTTCCTGACACAGGCTGTTCGCTGCGGATGCTCCGGAGTCGACCGCGCGCACCGCCACGATGCGAGGCGGCAAACGAATGCAGTCGGGTCGCCGGGTTCCGCCGCCGAGCCTACGTAGAACGGCGTATTCCCTTGCGCAGCCAGGCCGTTCCACAGTATCGGTCCCGCGGCGCGTTGCGCCGCCGTCGCACCCGAGGCTCCCATGCGCAAGTACGCAGACTGTCGTGACGATCCGGGGACGTCAAGTGCTCGGTCGCACTCTCGGCCGACACCGAGCAGGAATTCCTCGAGGCCGCGGTCCAGCACGCCGTGGCGGTGCACGGCCACGAGGACTCACCGGAACTGCGGGATGCTGCGCACCTCCATCAAGGAAGGCAGTCCGCGGACGTAATCCGCGAGGCTCTTCCGGCGGGCCCGGGGCAACGCGTGGCGCGACCCGCCGTTCGCGTTTCAGGCGACGGTGCAGGCCACCGATCGCGAACGATCCGGCTTGGCGCTCGCGACCTTGACGGTTTCGGGCAGCGCGACGCCGTTCTTCACGGCGGTGATCTCCGCCAGGATCGACACCGCGATCTCGGGGGGCGTGCGGCTGCCGATGTAGAGTCCGACCGGGCCGTGCAGGCGGGCGATCTGGGCGTCGGTCAGATCGAACTCGCGCAGGCGCTCGCGTCGCTTGGCGTTGTTGGCGCGCGAACCCAGCGCACCGACGTAGAACGCAGGCGATTTCAGCGCCTCCATAAGCGCGAGATCGTCGAGCTTGGGATCGTGGGTCAGGGCCAGCACGGCGCAACGCTCGTCGGGTTGCATCGCCTGCACCGTGTCATCGGGCATGCTGCGGACCAGCGTGACCCCGGGTATGTCCCACGTGTCGGTGTATTCGTCACGCGGGTCGCACACCGTGACGTGATAATCGAGACCCACCGCGATCTGCGCAAGGTACTTGGAAAGCTGGGACGCGCCGATCACCAGCATGCGGTAACGGGGCCCGTGGACGGTCATGAGCCTCTTGCCATCGAACGCGAGGGCGTCGCTGGCGCCGGCGGGCGCGAGGGTCGCTTCACCCGAGGCGAGGTCGAGGTGACGCGCCACCAGCCGACCGGAACCGATCGTGGCCAACACCTCGTCCCATCGCGACCGCGCCGAGAGCGGCTCCAGCACGAGCTCGATCGTGCCACCACACGGCAATCCGAACCGCCGCGCCTCGTCGGCGGAGACACCGTAGGTCACCACCTCGCACGCGGTGGTGTGGAGGCCGTCGCGGCGGATGCGGTCGACGAGGTCGTCCTCGATGCACCCGCCGGATACCGATCCCTCCACGACGCCATCGTCGCGGATCGCGAGCATCGCGCCTTCCGGACGCGGCGAGCTACCCCAGGTCCGGACCACGGTCACGAGGAGCACGCCGCGGCCGGCCGCCACCCACTCCGTGCCCCGCTTCAAGACTTCGAGATCGACGCTGTCCATGATGCTGTCCGGTGACAGGCCCCATTCTAGCCTGGACCGCGGGCGCCCTGCCACCTGCTGCCGTCACCCTTCCATGCCAGAGTGACTTCCCTCCTGCCCCGTTCGCTCAGCTCAGGTTGGCGAGGAAGTGCGCGAGGCTCTCGATATCCTCGTCGGACAGCGTCCGCGCCACACTGGTCATGTTGCCGGCGTCGTTGGTGCGCCGCCGCTCCTTGAAATCCGTGAGCTGCTTGACGATGTACTCGTAGCTCTGACCAGCCACCCGGGGAATCTCGTTCTGGCCGGCGAACCCGGTCAGGTGACACATGACGCAGAGCGTCTCGTCCGCCTTCTTGCGTCCCGCCATCACTTTGGCCGGATCGGCCTTGAACGTCGAGGGCGCCGGCTTCTGAGCAGCGTAGTAGCTCGCGAGGTCGAGCATCTCCTCCTTGGAAAGATCTTTCGACATGGGAGTCATCTCGGGATCCGAGCGCCGCCCTTCCTGGAAGTCCTTGAGCTGGAGGTAGATGTAACGCGCGGTCTGCCCCGCGAGCTCCGGATAGCGCGGGCTTGCCGGATGCCCGTTCGGACCATGGCAGGCTGCGCATATCGCGGTCTTGGGCGGCGCCGCACCACCGCCGGACTGTGCCGCAGCGGGGATGGCAAGCATTGCGATTATCACGATCCAGCTGAATCTCACGTCCTGAACTCCCACAAAAAAAAAGCCACTCCGCGGCGTGGAGTGGCTGGTGTTCCCTGCTCCGTTTACGGCACCGCGAACACGAACACGCTGTTGCCGCGCTTGGCGTCGATCTGGTTGTTGCCGCCCGCGGCCACCGCGACGTACTGCTTGCCGTTGACCGTGTAGCTCACCGCCGGGGCATTCACGCCCGCGCCGCAGTTGTACCGCCACAGCTCTTTGCCCGATTGCGCATCGAAGGCCTTGAACCAGCCATTGGCTTCGCCGTTGAAAACGAGATCACCCGCCGTCGCCAGCACGCCGCCGATGAGAGGCTGCGGCGTTTTGACGCCCCAGGCCACCTTGCCGGTGTCGAGATTCACGGCAACCAGTCTCCCCGACTGCTCCTCGCCGGGAATCACTTTGAACGCGCCGCCCAGCCAGAGTTTCGACCCCCCGGGATAGGCTGCTTCCTCGACGTGATAGGTCATGGGCTGGTGCAGGTTGGCGGCGTACGCCATCCGCAGCTTGGGATTGATGGCCATCGGCGACCATTCGACCCCGCCATTGGCGCCCGGCAGCATGCGTGCGCCATCCTTGGTCGGCAGCACCCACATGTTCTCCTGGGGGATCATCGCCTCGGAAAAGCGAATGATCTTGCCGGTATTGCGCTCGTGCACGTACACATGGCCGGTCTTGCCGCCATGGATCACCACGTCGACCATCTTGCCGCTGGCATCCTTGGCCTGGGTGAGGATCGGCGAGCTGACGGCGTCGAGGTCCCAGACATCGTGGGCGATGTACTGCGAGTGCCACTTGTACGTGCCCTTGTCGAGGTCGATCGCGACCATCGCATCGGTGTAGAGGTTGTCACCCGGCCGGATCGCACCGTACAGGTCGGGCGAGGGGTTGCCGACCACGAAGAATACCGTGCGCGTCTTCTTGTCGACGGCGGGAGCCATCCACACGCCGCCACCGAGCGTCTGGTAGAAGGAGCTGTCCTTGGCGAGCGCCGCCTTCTCGGCGGCGATGTCGCGATGCATGTCGCGCCCGGTCGCATCCTTCGTCTCCCACGTCCCTTCGTGTCCCTTCTCGGGGATGGTGTGGAACGTCCACATCTCCTTCCCGTCGTTGGCGTTGAACGCCTTGACGAAGCCGCGGATGCCGTACTCGCCGCCGTTGGTGCCGATCAGCACCTTGTCCTCGACCACCACGGGCGCCATCGTTTCCGAATAGCCCTTCTCCGGGTCGGCAATCTGGGTCTCCCACAGGAGCTTGCCGGTCTTGGCGTCCAGTGCCACCAGCTTGGCATCGAGCGTGCCCATGTAGAGGCGGCCGCCGCTGATCGCCACGCCGCGATTGTTCGGGCCGCAGCAGAAGGTGGTGATCGGCCCCATCTTGTGCTTGTAGTGCCAGAACTCCTCGCCCGTGACCGCGTCGATCGCATAGACGTGGTTGTAGGACGTGGTGAGGAACATCACACCGTCGACCACGATGGGCGCGGTTTCCATCGACTCCAGCACCGCGGTCTGGAACACGAACTTTGGCGCAAGCTTGGCGACGTTGGTCTTGTTGATCTGCTTCCCGGGGTAGTAGCGGGTCTGCTCGTAGCTGCCGTTCGAATGCAGCCAGTTCGCGCCATCGCTGCCAGCGCGGTCGAGCATCTCCTGGGAAACCGCGCGCGGGGCCTTGGTCATCGGCCGGGCGGTGACCGTCGCCGTGCCGCTGATCTCCTGCGCCTCGATACCGGCCGCCCCCACGGCCAGCGCCCCGCATACCACCCACTTCGTCCACCGTCCTGGCATACGCATGCTGATCCTCCCTGGTAACTGCAATGCACGACCGACCGCGCGCATGTGTTGCCTCGCGCCGTTGCGGCCCACACTGTGTCATGCGTTATATTCCAAACTATCCGCAACTGCAACGCGACAGGAGGGAATATGGGAAGAACGTCACGTCGGCTCGCCGCGGTTCTACTGGCTCTGACCGCGTGGACGGCTGCCGATGTCGGCGCAGCTGACGAAAACCTGTCAACGAATGCGCGATTCCTGGTGGCGGTGCGCACCGGGGACGCGCCTGCCGTGGAGCGCGCGCTCGCGGAAGGCGCAGCGGTGAACTCGCGCAATCGCCTCGGCGAAAGCGCGTTGCTCATCGCACTGAAGCGCAAGGACGCGGGCCTCGCCCGCACGCTGATCACGCGCGGTGCCGACGTGAACCAGGCCGCGCTCAACGGCGTGACGCCGCTCATGGCCGCGGCCTACGCCGGTTCGGGCGCCCTCGTGGCCGAGCTGCTCGACGGTGGCGCCCGTCCCGAGCCGGCCGATCGCATCGGCAAGACGGCGATGGTCTATGCCGCCGGTGAAGGCCATGTCGACATCGTGCGCAAGCTGCTCACGCACGGAGTCGACGCGAACGCGGTCTACCACAACGATCTGACTGCGCTCATGTGGGCGGCCGGCTATGGCCGTACCGACGCCGTGAAGGCACTCCTCGACGCGGGCGCGAAGCGCGACCTGCGCGACAATCGCGGCAAGACCGCGCTCGACATCGCCCTCGAGTCGAAGCAGGAGGATGCGGCGCGCGTGCTCGCCGCACCGTAGGCGGTGCCGCTACCGGCCGCGAGGCGCGCGCGCCGACGCGACCGGCGCATCGCCGCGGCTCGGCCAGCCCATCCTGCTGAGCAGCGCCGTCCCGTCCTGGCGCATATGCCGTACCACGGCCGCGACGTGCAGCGCGACCGCCCCGGCGAGCAACCAGCTCAGGACGAGGTGGACGGTACTCATCGCCTCCTTCAGGACCTCGTGCCGCATGGTCCACACCGGCAGCACCACGCCGAAATAACGCACCGGGTAGCCGCTCCATGCCGAGCCGAGATAGCCGACGACCGGGAGGGCGATGAGCACGGCGTACAGCAGTGCATGGTTCACGCGGGCAGCATGGCGCTGCCAGTGCGGCATGGCCGGCAGCGGCGGCGGTGCATGGCCGGCCCGCCACGCGAGGCGCGCCATCATCATGGCGAGGATGGTGAGGCCGAGCGACTTGTGCAGATTGAAGGCGTCGACCCGCGGTCCTGGCGGTTGCTTGGAAATGTCCTGCATCCACCAACCCCAGCCGAACTGCAGGATCACGAGCAGGGCAATGCTCCAATGGAGCACCATCGCCGTCCGGGTGTAGCGATCGGAACGGCGCTCAGAATGCGGCACGCGCCGTAATCCCCGCAAACCAGTTCCGGCCGGGCGCGGGCTCGAAGTACCGACCGTTGGTGTCGCCGACGATCACCGATCCCGCGTACCGCCGGTCGGCGATGTTGTTGAGGCGCACGAAACCGGCCAGGCGCATCCGGGCGAGATCGCGCTCGATTCCGAGACGGGCGTGCACGACGGTGGCGGCAGGCGCTGCATCGGTATTGCGCTCGTTGACCGGCAGGGAGCCGGTGTGCTGGACTTCCAGCGCTGCGGTGACGCCCTGCCAGAACGCTGGACGCCAGGCGAGCTCCGCAAAACCACTATGCGCCGGCACGCCCGGCAGCCGGGTCCCGGCGGCGACGGTCTGCACGGGCACGCCCGTCGTGAAATCCTGATCGAACACCGCGCGCAAGTACGTGTACGCAACGTAGGCGATGATCGCCGGCGCCAGCTCGCCCTCCCATGCGAGCTCCGCGCCGCGACGCGACGTGCGCCCGGCATTCTTGAACGTCGTGCGGCCGCCGGTGGCGGCGTCGATGACGATCTCGTCCTTGGTGGTGATGTCGAATACCGCCAGGTTGATGCGGTGACGCTGCAGGATCCGCGTCTTGAGGCCGATCTCGGTCGCCCGGCTGGTGGCCGGCTGCACGGCGAAGTTGAGTCCCGATCCCACCGGGCGATACGCAAGCTCGATCAGGGTGGGCGTCTCGAAGCCGGTGCCATAGCTCGCGTACACGTTCACATTCTCAGCCGCATGGAACACGGCGCCAAGGGCAGGCCCGGTGTTGCTGAACTTGCGACTGCCGCTGTCGTCCGGATTGGTGGCGGTGATGTAGTGGTCGTCGGAATTGAACTTGACCTCGGCGGTGCGCACACCCGCGGTGAAGGTCGTGACCGGCCATGGCGACCACACCGCCTGTGCGAATGCGGCGGTGCTGGTGACGCGATCGTCCTCGTCGCGACGCAGCGCGCCCAGTTCGCCATTGTTGTTGACAAAGCCGCGCCGGTCCTCCTGCTGCCGATCGTAATCGGAGCCCACGACGAGTTGCAACGGCCCGCCGGCGAGCCGGCCACGCCACGCGAGCCGCACCCCGACGCCGCCAAAGGTGCGGTCGAGATCGGTCACGCCGCCCGACGATGTGGCCGCAACACCCGAGAACGCCAGGTACTGCCGGACCTGGCGCGCGCCACCGTAGCCGATGACCTTGACGGACGTGCTGGGCGTGAGCTGCTGGTCGAGCACGGCGCCGGCTTGCTCCTGGCGCACGGTCTTGCGGGTGTTGAACGCGAGCGCCGCAGGGTCGACGGCGCGTGGGTCCGACTGCCATTGCGCGCGGGCCAGACCGAGCGGGTCCTGCGTTTCCGGCTGGTACTGCGTCGATGCGACCACGGTGATGCGGGTGTCGCCCCCGGCGGTGAATGCGAGCTTGGCATTGACGAGGTCGCGCAACGCCGCCGAATGGTCGCGGAAGCCCTCGGTGGAGAAGCGGCTCACTGCCGCAACGTAGCCCGCTTGCAGGCGGTCGTCGCCGGCGCGTCCGGTGAGCTTGGTCCCTGCCGTCCAGCTGTCGTAGCTGCCCGCCCCGCCATTCACCGTCACTTCGGGTCGCGGCGTCCCGTCCTCGCTGAACACCGCGATGACCCCGCCGGCGGCGTTGCCGTAGAGCGTCGAGAAGGGGCCGCGCAACACCTCGATGCGCTGTGCGGAGAGCAGGCTGAAGCTTCCGGTCTGTCCCTGGCCATCGGGCATGGTCGCCGGAATATCGTCCTGGTAGAGACGGATGCCACGCACGCCGAAGGTCGAACGCGCGCCAAAGCCGCGCAGCGAGATCTGCAGGTCCTGCGCATAGTTCTGGCGATTCAGCGCGACCAGTCCGGGAATGCGCACCAGGGACTCTGAAAGGTTCACCATCGGCTGCGCGACCTGCAGGGTCGTCATGTCGATCCGGTCGATCGAGACCGGCAGGTCGAACGCGCGTGCGTCGCTGCGCGTGGCCGTGACCACGACCGGATCGAGCACCACGGTGGGAGCCTGCGCCGTGACGACGCCGGCAGTGGCGACCAGCAACGCGCCTGCGCTCAACGATAGGAAAGACGACGGGGCGCGCATCGGCGGCTCGGGTGACGTGACTCGTGTAGCATAATTGAAAAAGCCATGCGCGGCGCGGCAGGCTGCGTCGACCACGCCGGCGGCACGAGGAGACCAGGCTTTGGGACATGTACGGTTTGTCACCCGATGGGCAGCGCCGATCCTCGCATCGGGGCTGTTCCTGGGCAGTGCCTGCGCGGCGCCCGCGGCCTACGTGCCCAACGAGGGATCGGGAACGGTCTCGGTGATCGATACCTCGACGGATCGCGTCACCGCAACCCTCCAGATCGGTACCAAGCCACGCGGCATCGCCATCGCCGGGGACGGCGCGCGCCTGTATGTGAGCGATCAGCCGAGCGGCTCCCTCATCGTGTACGACGTGCGGAGCCGTAGCGAGGTGGGGCGAGTGCAGGTCGGCAAGTCCCCCGAAGCCGTGTACCTCTCGCCCGACGGCAAGCTCGCATCCGTGGCGGTCGAGGAGAACGACCAGGTCGCACTGGTCGACACCGCCACCATGAAGGTGCGGGCGAGCGTCGCCATGAAGGGCAAGAACCCCGAGCATGCAGTGTTCAGCCCCGACGGCAAGTGGCTATACGTGAGCGCCGAGGAAGCCGATTCGGTCGACATCGTCGAGGTCGCGACCGCGCGGGTGGTGAAGTCGCTCACCGTGGGCGAGCGTCCCCGCGGCATCGGCTTCCTGCCCGATGGGTCGCGTGCATATGTCGCCGCCGAACATGCCGACACCGTAGCCGTGATCGACGTGGGTCGCCAGGAGGTCATTGCCCGGGTGAAGGCGGGTTCCCGGTCCAACGGCGTGGCGGTGCACCCGGACGGCAAGCACGTGTTCATCTCCAACGGCGGCGCCGGCACGGTCCAGGTGCTCGATACCGCGACCAACGCCATGATCGTCGAGGTCGCCGTCGGCAAGCGACCGTGGAACATGGCCCTGACGCCCGATGGCGCGAAGCTGTACGTCGCATGCGGCCGCTCCGATGCCGTCAGCGTAATCGATACCGCAACCTACACGATCCTCGGCGAAGTCCCCGTCGGCAAGTTGCCGTGGGGCGTGGTGATCCGCTGAGCCGGACGACGGCCGTGCGGTGGCAGCTGTTCGCCGCGGCCTCGATCGCGGCATGGTCATGCCTTGCATCGCCTGCGCATGCGAGCGAAACGGTGCGGCTCCCGCCGGTGGACGTGATCGGGGTCGCTCCGCTTCCCGGCCTCGACCTGCCATGGGACGAGGTTCCGGCCAACGTGCAGCAGTTCGGCGCGCCGACGTTACCCCGTACCCCCGGAGCCACGCCAGCCGAACAGCTGGGGCGCGACGCCGCGAGCGTCAGCACCGGCAGCGCCACCGGCAACGCCTTGCAGGCAGACCTCGCCTATCGTGGCTTTACGGCGTCGCCCCTGCTCGGCACGCCACAGGGACTTTCCGTTTTCCTGGACGGCGTGCGCGTCAACGAGGTGTTCGGCGATGTGGTGAACTGGGACCTCATCCCGGCATCCGCCCTCGCGAGCATCGCCCTCGTGCCAGGCTCCAACCCCGTGTTCGGACTCAACACCCTCGGTGGCGCGGTGACCCTCACCACGCGCGACGGCGAGGCCTTCCCCGGCACCCGAGTCGCCGTCCAGGGGGGCAGCTTTGGCCGGCGTGGGGCGATCGCCGAGCATGGCGGTGCCGCGGGTCCCGTCGACTGGTACGTCACGGCGGACGGAATGGAGGAATCGGGCTGGCGTGAGCATTCCGACAGCCGCCTCGGCCGTGGTTTCGGCAAGCTGCGCTACCACGACCCCGTCGACGCCGCCGAGATCGGCGTGCAGCTCGCCGACACGCGCCTGGCCGGCACCCAGGCTCTGCCGGTATCGATGCTGAGCGCACCGCGCGAGGCCTACACGTGGCCCGATACCACGCGCAACCGACTGGCGGCGGTGACGGCACGTGGCCGCCACGCACTGGCGCCGGACTCGACCCTGAGTGCGCTGGTCTACTGGCGCAGCCTGCGTACCGATGCACTGAACAGCAACGTCAATGCCGGGGTGGACGACGACGCGCCCGCCGCGAGCAATGTGCGCTCGCGCGCGGCCAACCGGGCGTGGGGTGCTTCGCTGCAGTGGACAGCTGTTCGCGCCGGGCCGCTCGGCCTGCATCGGCTTGCAGCCGGGGTCGCCGCCGACGCCGGGACGACCGATTTCGACCAGTCGAGTACCCCTGCCGACATCACCGGTTCACGCGAGATCGTCGACGCGGCGCCAGCCATTGGCGGCGCCTCCGCCCGCGCCGACGTCCGCCAAGCCGGTTTCTACGCACTCGACTCGGTCGCGATCGGCGAGCGGACGACGTTCCTGGTCTCGGCGCGTTACCAGTTGGCGCACATCGCCGTCCGCGACCGCAGCGGCGTCGCTCCGGAGCTCGACGGCACTCACCGCTTCGCGCGCCTCAATCCGGCGCTCGGCGCCACCTATCGCCTACACCCCGGCACGTCGCTGTACGCCAATTGGAGCCGCGGCATGCGCGTGCCGACCGCGATGGAGCTGACCTGCGCGGATCCCGGCGCGCCCTGCTCGCTGCCGAACATTTTCGTGGCCGATCCGCCGTTGCAGGCGGTGGTTGCAACGACCGCCGAGGCTGGCATTCGGTATCGCGCCCGCCACCGCACTGCTGCGCTGGCGATCTACCGCACCCGCCTCGCCGACGACATTCAGTTCATCGCTACGGCAGCCGGCTCAGGGAGCGCGGGGTATTTCGCCAATGTAGGGCGCACCGAACGCACCGGCGCGGAGCTCACGGCCACCACGAGCGTCGGTGCGCTGGCGTTCGACGTCCGCTATGGCTACACCCGCGCGGTGTACCTGTCCGACTTCGCGAGCCACAGCCCTGCCAATCTCCGTGCGGCACCGGACGGGACCATTCTGGTCACCGCCGGCAATCGCATCCCGGCGATCCCGACGCAGGTTGTGAAGGCACGCGTCGAATGGAACGTCGATCCACGCCTTGCGCTCGGCGCGATTCTGGTCGGGGTCGGACGGCAGTACGCGCGCGGCAACGAGAACAACACCGACCCGGCCGGTCACGTCCCAGGGTATGCGACCGTGGATCTCGACCTGCGCTGGCAGCCAGCGCCGCGCTGGATGTTAGAGGCCAGGGTGAGCAACCTCCTCGACCGGCGCTACGGCAGCTTCGGCACACTCGGTACCCATCTCTTTCGCGGCGAGGGTGGCACCTACGCGCCGGCCCTTGCGCAGCCGGAGCTCTTCCTGGTGCCCGCCACGCCGCGCGCCGCTACACTCCTGCTGCGATACAGTTGGGACGCCACTTAGCGGGAGGTCGGTCACCCGCCGCATCGCGGACGCATGTTCATCCGGTCGCCACGTTCATCGGTCGCCATGCCCATAGGTCGCGTTCATCCTTCGCGACGTTCATCCGTCGCCAACTGCCGCCTGCGCCGCGGCACCCGCGAGTGCTCCCGCGGCGCAGCGTAGAATTCGCCCATGCGCCGTCTTCATAGCGCCGCGCTGGCCGCGGTCGGTAGCCTGCTCCTCGTTCTCGCGCTGCATGCCCGCGCCGCGGCCGACATCGTGCTCGTTCCCGAGCAGGTGTCGGCGCATTGCTGGTTCTTCCAGGGCGCATCGGGACCGGCGAGCGCCGCCAACAAGGGCTTCATGTCCAACGCCGGGTTTGTCGTGACCGGCGACGGCGTGGTGGTGTTCGACGCGCTGGGGACCCCCGTGCTCGGGCAGGCGATGATCGACGCCATCCGCAAGGTGACCGGCGAGCCGATCCGGCGGGTCATCGTGTCGCACTACCATGCCGACCACGTGTACGGGTTACAGGCATTCAAGGCCATCGGGGCCGAAATCTGGGCGCAGCAGCGGGCGCGCGAATACCTGAATTCCGCGGTGGCGCCGGACCGACTCGCGCAGCGCCGGCAGGAGCTCTTTCCCTGGGTCGACGACAAGACACAGATCGTCGCTCCCGACGTGTGGCTGGAGGGCGACCGCGCGTTCAGAATGGGCGCGCTCGACTTCCAGATCATCTACTCCGAGGGCGCGCATTCGCCGGAGGACATCCTCCTCTACGTCGTCCAGGATCACGTGCTGTTCGCCGGCGACCTGGTGTTTGCGGGGCGCGTGCCTTTCGTCGGCAACGCCGACAGCAAGGGCTGGCTGAAGGCCCTGGCCAAGGTCATCGCACTCCATCCGGTCGTGGCGATCCCCGGGCATGGTCCGGCGTCGCGCGATGTCGAGCGCGACCTCGTCCTCACCCGCGATTACCTCACGTACCTGCGCGCCGAGATGGGCCGCGCCGTCGCCGACCTGACGCCCTTCGACGAGGCCTATGGCCGTACCGACTGGTCGCGTTTCAGGAACCTGCCGACCTTCGAGCAGGCCAACCGCGGCAACGCGTACGGCACGTACCTGCTGATGGAACAGGAGGCGCTGGCGAGCGAGAAGCGATGAGCGTGCCTCACGACGGTCGCGGTTCGATCGCGACAGCTGCGTCGGTGCTGCCCGGACTCACCAATGGTCAGGTGGTGCGGCCATGACCGATGCCCCGCTCGAAGTCGCGATCCGGGCCGCACGTCGTGCGGCCTCGGTCATCCTCGATGCCGCACGCGACCTGGGGCGCCTGCCGTCGCACGTGAAACCACACGACCTCGCCGCCGAGACCGATGGCGAGGCCGAGGATGCCATCGTCGCGACGTTGCGCGCGGCATTTCCGGAGCACGCGGTGCTGGGTGAGGAGTCCGGTCACATCGCCGGTGCGCGCGAAGGCGGCGGCTACAAGTGGATCGTGGATCCGATCGACGGGGTGACGAACTTCGCGCATGGCGGCGGCCGCTACGCGGTGTCGATCGCCTTCGCCCGGGGAGCGGTGGTCACCCACGCGGTCGTGCTCGACCCGATCCGGGACGAGCTGTTCACCGCGATCAGCGGCCAGGGAACGGAATGCAACGGCGCGCCCATCCAGATCTCGGCCTGTCCCGGTCTCGAGGACTCCCTGGTCGCGACGGTCGCTCCCGGCCGCATGGATCCGCTGTTGCCCGCCTACCTGCGCCTGCTCGCATCGATCGCCCCGCGCGTGGGCAGCGTCCGGGTTTCCGGCGCACCGGCGCTCGATCTCGCACACTTGGCCGCGGGGCGGCTGGACGGCTTCTTCGCCACCAGCCTCACCGGCTGGGATCTGGCCGCCGGCGCTCTCCTGGTGGCCGAAGCGGGCGGCCGGGTCGGCGACTTCGGTGGCGCTGCTGACTTCCTGCGCTCGAGCGAGCTGATCGCCGCCACACCGGTGGTGTTCAACGAGCTGCGCGAAGCGATGGTGGCGGCCCGCCGGCCCGCCGTGGCCGACTAGCCTCGAGGGCAGGTCGAGACGCGCAGCGCGGACGCACGCCGCCGCAAGGCCGTCGTGCCCAGCTCGCCATCCGTCGGCCGCAGCGCAGGCCGTCCGCACATGTTCACGGCGCCAGACGGGATGCCAGACGGGATGCCAGACGCGCCGGACGGGTCGCAGACGTGCCGGACGGGCCGACCGAGGCGTCGTCAGGCTGTCGCCGAGCCGGCGCGCCGTTCGAGCTCGGCGGCGAGCGCGGCCGGGATCTCGATGCCGTCCTTGGCGGCCTTCGCCGCCAGGGCCTCGCGGCGCACGCCAGGCAGGCGCACCGCGGGATCCTCGAGCATCGCCGCGACCAGCGTTTCGAGTCGCTCCGCGAACACATCGGTCCCGGCCATCCCGCCCGGATCGATCACGATGAACGCCTGCCCAATGCGTGGCCGGTTGCCTTCGTCGACAAAGAACGAGCTTGCCTCGAAACCGATCGCCGCACCGGTGAGTGCGGTCACCATGAGCTCCACGACCAGGGCGAGCATCGCGCCCTTGGTGCCACCGGCGGGAAGCATGCTGCCCTCGAGCCCGGCCGCGGGGTCGGTCGTCGGCTGGCCATCCTTGTCGAGCGCCCAGCCCAGCGGGATCGAATTCTTCTCCTTGGCCGCGACCATGAGCTTGCCGCGGGCGACCTCGGACAGCGAGAGATCGATCATCAACGGCAAGGCCCGCCGACGTGGGAACACCGCGGCGATCGGGTTGGTGCCGAACAGCGGGACCTTGCCGCCCGCGGCAGGCATTGCAGCGGGTGAATTGCCCATGGCGATTCCGACCATGCCCGCGGCCGCGACCGGCGCGAGGTGATCGACGGCCACCCCGAAGTGATGGCTGTTCGTAACCCCCGCCAACGCAATGCCGCACGCCCGCGCCCGCTGGATCGCTTCCGCCACGGCAAGGGCGCAGGCCGGGAACGCGAGGCCGGATCCGGCGTCGATCAGCACCGTCGCCGCGCGCGCGTGCGCGATGCGGGGCACGGCATGGCCATCGGCCCGGCCGTTGGCGAGATGGGTGGCGTACTGGAGCACGCGGGCGACGCCATGCGACGCAAGCCCCTGGGCATCGGCCCTGACCAGGGCAACCGCCGTACTCGTCGCCATCGCCGGCTGCGCGCCCGCCGCCGCAAGCGCACGGGTGGCGAGGTCGGTCAACGCATCGAGGGAGTAGCGTGGCATGGGATCAGCGGGCGAGCGCCGCGGCGACCTTGTGAGCGACGAGGCTCGACACGCGCACATTGGATTCGGCGGTCACGCCCGCGATGTGCGGTGTGAGCAAGAGGTTCGGGCAATCCGCGAGCACGGAGCCGGCGCGCAGCGGTTCCTGCTCGAAGACGTCGAGCGCTGCGCCCGCCAGGCGACCCTCGCGCAGGGCGGCCGCGAGCGCCGTCTCGTCGACGACGCCGCCGCGGGCGGTATTGATCAGTACCGCATCGCGCTTCATTCGCGCGATGCGCGATGCGTCGAGCAGGTGGCGCGTCGCCGCGTCGAGCGGCACGTGCAGCGACACGATGTCGGCCTCCTCGAGCAGCATGTCGAGGGTCCGTGGCGCAACATTCGACCTGGCCCAGCGTGCATCGGTGTCCGGCACCATCGCATCACAACCGATGACCTCGACGCCGAGCGCCTGCGCCAGCGTGGCCAGGCGCGCGCCGATACCGCCGAAGCCGACGATTCCCAGCGTCTTGCCGGCGAGCTCGCGGCCTTCGGAAAGGCTCGCCCGCGGCCAATCCCCGCGTGCCGTTTCGCCGGAGGCACCGATCGCGCGGCGCAGCAGAAGCATGGCTGCGAAAATCACGTACTCGACCACCGCGAGGGCATTGGCACCAGTTGCCGGGATCACCTCGATGTTGCGCGCAGCGCAGGCCGGCAGCTCGATGTTGTCGAGGCCGACGCCGAGGCGCCCCACCACCCTTAGCCGCGGGGCGGCCGCGAGCAGCGTCGCCTCGACCTTGGTCCGATTGCGCACGATGATCGCTTCGGCATCCGCCACCGCCGCGCGCAGTTCGTCGGGACGATCCACGAGCGTGGCGTCGTAGCGCACGGTGTGGCTGGCGGCGAGCGTTTCGACCGATGCCGCGTCCATGAATTCGGTGATGAGAATGCGGCTCATGGGTTTTTCATGAAGAGTCGATCGATGTCCGCGAACGCCTTGAACTCGAGGGCATTGCCGAAGGGGTCGAGGAAGAACATCGTGGCCTGCTCGCCGGGCAAATCCTTGAAGCGCACGTGCGGGGCGATGACGAACTGCGTTCCCGCATCCTCCAGCCGGCGGGCCAGTGCCTCCCAATCGGCCATGTCGAGGATCACCCCGAAATGTCGCACGGGGACGGCGTCACCGTCGACCAGACTGGTGACATCGGCCATCGAGCCCGCCTCCACCTTGTGGGCGACGATCTGGTGGCCGAAAAAATCGAAGTCGACCCAGTCTTCCGAAGCGCGGCCTTCCGCGCAGCCCATGAACTCGCCGTAGAAGCGCCGGGCGCCGGCGAGATCGGTGACCGGAAATGCCAGGTGGAAGCGCGGGTAGGCACGCGGGGGAAGATGAGCGTCGGCGGATGCGGTCATTGGGTAGTCTCCCCCAGGCTTGCCCACTGCGTGGGCTGCGCCCACCCCCTCCCGAGGAGGGGGCGAGCGCCTTGGGACGGCCCGGCGGCGCTC
>JBDTWB010000071.1:0-18327 GCA_040006895.1 Casimicrobiaceae bacterium
ATCGGGCCTGCGATGGGCGTGCATCGGGCCTGCGATGGGCGTGCATCGGGCCTGCGATGGGCGTGCATCGGGCCTGCAATAGGCGTGCAATTCCACCCGGTTCCGAGGCACACTGTTTCCCCGCCCTGGGCATGCGGCCCGCGGCTTTCTTGTCAGCTCGAGGAGCGTCCGACATGGCCACCAAGACAGCATCGAAACGATCGTCTTCACGCAAGACTGCAGGCTCGACCCAGCGCGCCGATTCCGGGGCGGGGACGCGTGGCGCCGCCGATGGCGGCCAGGCAGCCCGGGCCGCGGCCGACGCCTTCAAATCCATGACCGATCCCACCCAGTTTGCCAAGCTGCGGGAGATGATGACCCCCGAGCAGGCATTCGAGATGTATCGCCAGAACGCGCGCCTGGCGCTCGAGATCATCGATGCCGCCGTCGAGAGCACGGCGAAGATGCGCAAGCTCCAGTTCGCGGGTGAAGAGGAGGCACGGGCATTCCAGAAGCGCGCGGCGCGCAGTGCCGCCGAGGCCGAGAATCCGCAGGCGCTGGTCGCCACGAGTCAGCACGTCAGCCAGGAAGCCATGCAAAGCGCGCTGGCCTATTGGAGCCAGATGTTCGAGCTCGTGGTCGAGATGCAGAAGCGCCTCTTCCATATCATCGACGATCAGACCAAGGACCTTCCGGGCGTGAAGGAGGCGAAGGCCGCGATGAGCATGCTGCCCGACATGCGCCAGACCGAGAAACTCGTCAGTGCCATGCAGGGCGTGTTGAGCTCGGGTGGCCCGGCCTTCGAGTCGATGCAGCGGGTGATGAACGACTTCACGCGGATGGCCCAGCAGTCGATGCCGGGCAACAAGCGCTGACAGGCAGGAGTCCCCTGCCCGCACCGCGCGGGCGGCGGAGGCCGGGGTTGCGTCGTTTGCGCCCCGGTCTTCTCGCGCTTGCCGCGGCGACGGGATTGGCCTACCCTTTGCGCCGAATCAAACCTTACAAAAAGCCAACGTCTGCGTCGTACACTGCCCATGCCCCTCGTCCGGATCCTTCTCGTCCTCTCGCTCGTCATGATCCCGGGCATGGCAGGCGCGCTGCCGCCTAACGACGACATCGGAATCACAGTGGAGCGACGCGACGCCGTGGTGCTGATCTCGGTCGACCTCCCTCTCGACGTTTCGCCCGAGGAGGTATGGGAGACGGTCACCGACTACGACAACATGAGCCGCTTCCTCCCCAAGCTCACGGAAAGCCGGATCGTGAGCCGCGATGGCAATCACCTGCGCATCGCCCAGAAGGGACGCACCAGCCGCGGCTTTCTCACGTTCGCCTTCGAGAACGTTCGCGACGTGGTGCTGGTGCCGCATTCGGAGATCCGCAGCAAGCTCGTGAGCGGCACGCTGCGCAAGGCGCAGTCGGTCACCAGGATCGTGCGCAAGGGGAGCGGCTCGCGGTTGGTCAATCAGGGCGAGTATCAGCCCGCGGCATGGGTTCCCGTGGCGCTCGCCATGCCGTTCATCGAAGCGGAGACTCGCGAGCAGTTCGGCCTTCTGCGCGCCGAGATCATGCGCCGCAGGGGACGCGGCGCTGGCGTGCATTAAAACCGATCGCCCCTGCCGGTGCAGCATCGGCCACGATGAGCTGCAGACGCTGACCTCGCCCAGCGCCGACGGCCGACGGCCGGCGCCCGGCCTGGAGTCTGAACCTCGCTTGTCAACCCGGGTCGCCTTGCCGGCGAAAAGCTCGTCCCGGGTTCCGCTTTGCCCTACGTCGGATTGAGTCGTCCCCCGATAATGGTCGCGATACCGGCCGCGCATAGTCCGGGCCGTAGTGCCATTAATCAAACATCAGGGAGGCTCGAAATGATCTCGTGGGCGGTCACCTTCTTCGTTATTGCGATCATTGCTGCAGTTTTCGGATTCAGCGGAATTGCCGGATCGGCGGCCAACATCGCCTGGATCCTCGCAGTCATCGGCATCGTGCTGGCGCTGGTGTTCTTCGTGACCGGCCGCCGTCCGAAGCTTTAGCCACCTGCTTGCGGGCAGTCTCGCGGACTGCTGTCGCGACAAAAAGGGCGCCTTCGGGGCGCCCTTTTTCTTGGATCGATCACCACTCGTCGCGCCATCCCGTCATGCCTCCGTGACTTGGCGGCGAACGTCATGGCGGCTTGGCTCGCCACCAGCGCCGAGCGCCTGGAGACCAGTGAGGGCGGCTGCGGCGAGTGCGAGTTTTACAACGCCCGGCTCCAGCTTTGACCCACCAGTTCCTTACCGAAGCTGTGGTGAGCCTCCTCCTCCTGCAGCTCGAATCCCGCCGCCTCGTAGATGCGCCGCGCCGACACCAGCACATCGTTGGTCCACAGGACCATGCGGCCGTAGCCTTGGGTGCGCGCGAAGTCGATGCATGCATCGACCAGCCGACGCCCGATGCCCAGGCCGCGCGCAGCCCGGTCCACGTACAGAAGGCGCAGCTGCGCGGTAGCGTCGTCGTGGCGCACCACGAACGCCGACCCCACGACCTGCCCGCCGTGCTGGGCGACCCAGCAACGCTCCTTGCCGGGGGCGAAGTCGCGCGCAAACTTGGCCACGATCTCGGCGACGAGTGCCTCAAATGTCCAATCCCAGCCGTATTCCTCCGCGTAGAGGATGCCGTGGCCGCGCACGACGGCACCGAGATCGCCGGGCCGAGGTTCGCGCAATGTGAAGCCATTGCCCGTCGCATCGCCACTCAGAAGGTGCATGACCTGCGTCATGGCGGCTACGAGCTCGGCCTGCTGCGACTCCGAGAGCGCCCGAAGCAGCGTCGCCACCTCGCGGGCCGACGCCGCGTCGAGGCGCCTGAACACCTCGCGGCCGGTCGGGGTGAGACTGAGGATAAGCCGCTTGGCGTTGCCCGGCGAGGGCGCTCGCGCCACGTGTCCCGCCGCCTCGAGGCTCGTGATCAGCCGGCTCAGGTAACCCGCGTCGATTCCCAGGTCGCGGGCCAACTGGATGGCGGCGACCGGTGCATCGAGCGGCGCATGGGCGATCTCGTAGAGGATACGGACCTGGGGGAGCGAGTACTCGGATGCCAGGAGCGTTTCCCCGAGGGCCCCGACCAGTTTGGTATGAAAGCGATTGAAGCGGCGGACGGCCGCGATGCGGTCGCGCGGTGGTGCGGTCGATACCGGGTCCGCAGCAGTCACAGGCGACTATCCCCCGGCATGTTGCCTTTGTCAACATAGACTGACGAGGGTACACGGTCGACGGGCTGCTGGTGCGGCACTCACGTAGCGCCCGCCGCCGTCCGTAATGGGTGAGCCTTCGAAAAGCAGAAGCGGTCCCCTTCAGCCGTCGTGCGCTAACTGGCACGAAATTAGCGCTTCTCGCGGCACACTCCATCGTCGTCGAGATGCAGTAGCAAGCCGGGATTGGACCATACCTTACAAAAACATGACGGATAACGATGCCGCATCCGTCATAAAACAAGACGATGTGGCGCGAATGGCCACTTAGTTGATGTCGATCCTTTAAAACACCATGTTTATTGACAATGTCATTTTCTGGAGTCTACCCTGCCGGGGTTGGGGAGCCTGGCCCGCAGCCGCGGGCCACTCCCGACACCAACGCGGGGGCCACCCGCAGGGAGAGGGCGATGGTCCTGAACGTGAACGGGCAGAACGTCACGGTGAATGTCGATGCCGCGACGCCCTTGCTGTGGGTATTGCGGGATGTCCTCGGGCTCACGGGAACCAAGTACGGCTGCGGCATCGAGGTCTGCGGCGCATGCACGGTGATGATGAACGGTCAGCCGGAGAAGTCCTGTGTGGTCGACGTATCGTCCGCCGTCGGCAAGAAGGTCGTGACCATCGAAGGGCTCTCGGCCAATCGCAGTCACCCGGTGCAGCAGGCGTGGATCGCCAAGCAGGTGCCCCAGTGCGGGTATTGCCAGTCGGGAATGATCATGGCGTGTGCGGCAGCGGTGAATGCGGGCCATCGCGGCAGCGAGATCCTGCCCGAGATCAGCAACGTGTGCGTCTGCGGGACGTACGCTCGCATCAAGGACGCGGTCGCGGGACTCTGAGGAGATGACGATCATGAACCAGCACCCCTGCCTCGAACTTCCCCCGCAGCCCAAGATGGACCGGCGGGGCTTCCTGACCTTTGCAGCGAAGGGGCTCGCCATCGCATTCGCGTTGCCCGTGGTGGGACGAAGCGGTCTGGTCGGCGCCGCTGCCCCCACGCCGGCCACGCTCGCCACCGCCTTCATCCATATCGGCGGCGATGGCGTCATTACCCTCCAGTACGGCGGCTCGGAGATGGGGCAGGGCACGATGTCGGGCCTGCCGCAGATCCTGGCCGAGGAACTCGCGGTCGACTGGAACCAGATCACCATCCGCCAATCGCCCGTGGACCCGACGGTGACGTACTTCACGGGCGGCAGCAGTGCGGTCAGTGGCCGCTACGCTACCTTGCGTACCGCCGGGGCCGCGGCGCGCGAGATGCTGATCGCCGCTGCGATGCAGCTCAAGGGCGATGCCGTTCGTGACAACTTCAGTGCCAAGAGCGCGGTCGTGACCCACGTGCCCTCAGGCGCCACCTGGGCCTACGGGACGCTTGCGAGCCTTGCCGGGACGCTCACACCGCCTGCCGACCTTCGACTGACGGACCCGGCGAAGTTCAGGCTGATCGGGACACGCGTCCCGCGCGTTGACATCCCTGCCAAGACCGATGGCAGCGCCAAGTTCGGCATTGACGTGTGGCTGCCCAACATGGTGTTCGCGGCCATCAAGCATTCGCCGGTGTTCGGTGGCACGGTGGCGAGCCTCCCGACGAAACTGTCGGGCGCGATTGCTGTGGTGCCGTGCAAGGCCACCGAGACGCGCGGCAAGGTGCAGGCAGGCTCGGTCAATGCTGTTGCGGTGGTCGCGAGCAACACCTGGCTCGCGATGCGTCTCGCGAATTCCGTCGCTGTGAAATGGACCACGCCGGCATCGACCGCCGACGTCGATTCGGCGAGCATCATGGCGCAGGCGACCCAATTGCTGGCGTCGGGCGCTGCGCTCGTCGCCGAGCCGGCACCGCCGCAGGGCGCCACGCCCGCGGGCTATGCGGCCAGCATCGAGCCGATAGTGGCGAGCGCGCTCGGCACGCCGACCGTCGCCGCGACCTACACGCTGCCGTACCTCGCGCACGCGACGATGGAAGTGCTCAACTGCACCGTCGATATCGTGTACGCGGGCACCCAGCCGCAGAGCTGCGAGATCTGGGCCCCTACCCAGGCGGCGTCCCTCGTGGCGAGCAATGCCGGGCAGCTCACCGGTTTGCCGGCGAACCAGATTACGGTGCATACCACGTTCCTCGGCGGTGGGCTTGGCCGGAAGTTCGAGCAGGATTACATCGTGCAGGCCATCCAGGTGGCGATGGCGGTGA
Organism: Casimicrobiaceae bacterium; assembly: GCA_040006895.1. GTDB lineage: Bacteria > Pseudomonadota > Gammaproteobacteria > Burkholderiales > Casimicrobiaceae > CAIWHR01. Next base: position 5,394 of record JBDTWB010000071.1, read on the forward strand.
AGCGTCCCGTGAAACTGACGTGGCGGCGCGAGGAGGACTTCGCGCACGACCAGTACCGCCCGCTCGCATTGGTGGGGGTCAAGGCCAAGCTGTCCGCCGGTCGCATCACCGCGTGGTCGTATCGCAACGTGTCGCAGTCGATCCTCGGCCAGCGCGGCTGGCTGCCGCCGAACGTGGTGGACTCCCAGGCCGTCGAGGGCGCGGTGCACCTGCCCTACGACCTCGGGACGCACCTCGTCGAATGGGTGCCGCTGCCCGCGGGCATCCCGGTCGGCTTCTGGCGCTCGGTCGGTGCCTCGATCAACGCGTTCGTCGTCGAGAGCGTGATGGACGAGCTCGCGTCGGCGGCGGGCGTCGATCCCTTCACGTTCCGCTACAACCATCTCGGCAACAGTCCCCGGGTGCAGGCGGTGCTGTGGGCCGCCGATACCGTCAGCGCGCCATGGCGGAAGACGCTCGCGACCGGCCATGCCTGGGGCGTGGCGGTCGCCGAGTCGTTCGGTACCGTCGTTGCGCAAGTGGTGGAGATCTCCGCGCCTTCGACCGGCGCGATGCGCGTGCACCGCGTGGCGTGTGTCGTCGACTGCGGCACGGTGATCAACCCGGATTCGGTGGAATCGCAGATGCAGGGATCCATCGTTCACGCGATGAACGCGGCGCTGTGGGGCCAGATGACGTTCAGCGCCGGCAAGGCGGTGCAGCAGAATTTCAACCGCTACCGGATGATGCGGCTCGGCGACATGCCGCAGGTGACGGTGCAGATCATGCCGAGCACCAATCCGCCGACCGGAATCGGCGAGCCGGGGGTTCCGCCGCTGGCGCCGGCGCTGGCCAATGCCTACGCGCGGCTCACCGGCGTGCGGGTGCGCACTCTGCCATTCTTTCCCAACGCGACGATGGGTGGCGGCTGATCACGCGGGGATGACACCGGCAGGGCGCGGCCGTCACGCCGCGCCCTGTTGGGCCCGGAGCATCGGCGTGACCGCGAGGCTGTTCAGCGCACGCGTACGCCGTACCGGTGCATCGCCGCTACCGACAGCCGCACGCGCTGCACGCCGCGCGCCGGTGGCAGCAGCACGACCCCGTACGCAACCGGATCGACATCGCGCATCATGCCGTCCCTCACCGATGTAGCGCAGTCGCACCCCTCGGTCGTGGCCGCGGCATCTCCAGCCACAGGCCGTCGGGGCGGTCCGCCACGCTGATCGCTCCCGCATCGGCAGCGGCGGGCCGGGAGCGCGTAGCCGGGCGCACCCCGCGAGGGCCGCCACGACGAGGACCGGCGTCAGCAGGTGCCGATAGTCGGCTCTTGTCGCCACGCTTTGCGCCGGCGGACGAATTGCCCCTCGACGATGCATGGGTCAGTCGCCGCGCGCGAGCGTCCGGCTCAGGATCCGATGGCGCGCGAGCAGCGCCGGTACCTCGACGGTGGTCACGCGACCCTCGCGCACCACGATACGGCCATCGATCACCGACAGGGCGACGCGGCTGGGAGCGCAGAAGACGAGTGCGGCGATGGGGTCGTGCTCGACTGCTCCGGCATGGGCGATGCCGTCGAGATCGAACGCCACGACATCGGCCGACATGCCCGGCGCCAGCACGCCGATGTCGTCGCGGCCGAGCACCGCCGCGCCGCCGCATGTAGCCATTGCCAGTGCCTCGCGTGCCGAGAGCGCCCGGGGACCGAACCCGATGCGCTGCAGGAGCATGGCCTGCCGCGCCTCGGCAAGCAGGTCGCTGGCGTCGTTCGAGGCACTGCCGTCGACGCCCAGCCCGACGCGCACACCGGCGTCCAGCATGGCACGCACCGGCGCGATGCCGGACGCCAGACGCATGTTGGACGAGGGGCAATGGGCGATGCCCGTTCCGGTCCGGGCGAACAACGCGATTCCTGCGGCATCGAGCTTGACGCAGTGGGCGTGCCAGACGCGCGGCCCGGTCCAGCCGAGATCCTCGGCGTATTGCGCCGGCGTGCAACCGAATTCCGCCAGGGTGTACGCGACGTCGCGGTCGTTCTCGGCGAGATGGGTGTGCAGCCCGACGCCATGGTGCGCGGCGAGCGCAGCCGTGTCCCGCATGAGCTCGCGCGACACGGAAAACGGCGAGCATGGCGCGAGAGCGACGCGCAGCATCGCATGCCGTCGTGGATCGTGGAACGTCTCGATACAACGTCGGGCATCGCGCAGGATCGCGTCCTCGCGCTCGGTGAGATCATCGGGGGGCAGTCCGCCGTCGCTTTCGCCGACACTCATCGCGCCACGGCAGGCGTGAAAGCGCATGCCGATCGTGCGGGCGGCCTCGATGGTGTCATCGAGCCTTCCGCCATTGGGATACAGGTACAGGTGATCACTCGACGTCGTGCAGCCGGACAGCAGGAGTTCGGTCATCGCCGTCAGCGCCGAGACCCGGAGCATTTCGGGGGTCAGTCGGCGCCACATCGGGTAGAGCGTCTGGAGCCAGGTGAAGAGCTCCGCTTCCTGCGCGCCCGGCACAGCGCGCGTCAGGGTCTGGAAGAAATGGTGATGGGTGTTGACGAGTCCCGGCAGGACGGCATGCCCGGCCAGATCGATCACAGCGTCGGCGGTCGCAGGAAGGTCGGCCGTCCGGCCCACGGCCTCGATGACATTGCCCCGGATCAGCACCGCACCGTCGGCAATCTCCTGGCGATGATCGTCCATTGTCGCGACGACCGCGGCATGGCGCAGCAGCAGGGTGGAGGCAGCCATCGTTGAGTCTAATCGATCACGCTGCATGCTCTCGCGGTTCCGGGGAATCACGGCCGCTCGATCGGTCCCGTGGCGCGACCCCGGGTCGAGCAGCCGTCGAGCGCCCGAACGGCCATGGCCACGGCCGCCTCGGCCGCTATACCGCCCATAGCGATGACCGTATAGTTGAGCGAAAATAGTGGTATGCCGCCGGCGCCGCCCTGCGGCGGCAGCATCGCGGGCGTTCCCAAGCCGCGCCGAATTGTCGACAATGGCGGTTATGCTCGCTTGCGGCCGCTGAATGTCGCCCGCGGGTGTGGGTCATTGGGGCATTGGGCGATTTGGCGATTTGGCGATTGGGCGATCGGGCGAGTGGGCGATAGGCCGCATCCGTCGACAGCGTGAAAAGAGACCACCTGATGGCAGGCGACAGGACCGACGCGACGAACCAGGACATACGCTTCGTGATGGGCGGCGCCGTGGTACGCGTCGCCGACGTCGAGCCGACGACGACGGTCCTCAACTACCTGCGCGAGACCCTGCGTCGCACCGGCACCAAGGAAGGGTGCGCGGAGGGTGATTGCGGCGCCTGCACCGTGGTGGTCGGCGAACTCGCCGGCGACGCCGTCACGTTGAAGACAGTAAATGCGTGCATCCAGTTCGTGCCCGCGCTGGACGGCAAGGCGCTGTTCACGGTCGAGGATCTGCGTCAGGGCACGGGCGCGCTGCACCCGGTCCAGCAGGCGATGGTCGATTGCCACGGTTCGCAGTGCGGCTTCTGCACGCCTGGATTCGTGATGTCGCTCTTCGCGCTGTATGCCGAGCACACCGTGCAGGGCAGTCGCGCGACGGATGCACAAGCGCGCACCGCGCTCACCGGCAACCTCTGTCGCTGCACCGGGTACCGGCCGATCCTCGACGCGGCCCAGCGCATGTTCGAGTTGCCGGCGGTGCCGCTCGATCGCGCCCACGTTGTCCGACAGCTGCAATCCATTCAACGGGCGGCGGCGTTCGAGTACGCGCACGCAGGGCGGCGATTCTTTGCGCCGCGCACCGTCGCCGAGCTCACGTCATTGCGCGCTACCCATCCGGAAGCCACGATCCTGGCCGGCAACACGGACGTGGGGCTTTGGGTCAACAAGCAGTTGCGCGATCTGCGGGAGATCATTTTCATCGGCGAGATCGGGGAACTGCGCGAGATCCGCGAAGCCGGCGGCGCGACGTCCATCGGCGCCGGCGTCAACCTCAACGATGCGTATCGGGCCATCGCCGTCGACTATCCCGAGGTGGACGAGATGTGGGAGCGGTTCGCCTCGATCCCCATCCGCAATGCCGGAACGCTGGGCGGCAACGTCGCCAACGGCTCACCGATCGGCGATTCGATGCCTGCGCTGATCGCACTGGGCTCGCGGGTCGTGCTCGCCAACCAGGCGGGCACCCGTTCGCTTCCGATGGAGGATCTCTATCTCGGCTACCAGAAGAAGGCCATGGCCGCCGACGAGGTGGTCACGGCGATCGAGGTCCCCCACCGCAACCCGGCGCTGGCCTTTCGCACCTACAAGCTCTCGAAGCGGTTCGACTCGGATATCTCCGCGGTCTGCGGCGGGTTCGCGATCGAAACCGACGGCCAGACGATCGCGGCGTGCCGGATTGCCTTTGGCGGCATGGCGGCCACCCCCAGGCGGGCGAGCGCGACCGAGGCGGCGCTGGCCGGGCAGCCGTGGACCGAGGCGACGGTGCACGCCGGGATGGCAGCACTGGCCGACGACTACCAGCCGCTCAGCGACATGCGGGCGAGCGCTGCCTACCGGATGAAAGCGGCGCAGAATCTGCTCTATCGATTCTTCCTCGAAACGCGAGGCACCGATCCCATGCCGGCAAGCCAGGTGCGGGTCTTCGCCGCCGCCGCGGTATCGGCCTAGAGGAGCGCCATGAACCGCCAGGCCGAACCCTTCCTGTTCGACGCCCCTGCCCGGGACGCGGCCGGGATGGCGTACCCGCACGAATCGGCGCACCTGCACGTGGCCGGCGAGGCCACCTACGTCGACGACATCCCGGAAGCGGCCGGTACCGTGCACGTCGCGCTCGGCCTTTCCGACAAGGCGCATGCGCTTGTCAAGTCGATCGATTTTTCCGGCGTGCGAGCGAGCGAGGGCGTGATCGAAGTGCTGACCGCCGCCGATATCCCGGGCGACAACGATTGCGGCCCGATCATCCATGACGATCCGATCCTCGCCGATGGCCTGGTGCAGTACGTCGGCCAGCCGATGTTTGCGGTGGTCGCGGTGTCGTACGAGGCGGCACGGCGCGCGGCGCGGAAGGCGAAGGTCGAGTACGAAGTCCTGCCGGCTGTCCTCACCCCGCAGGAAGCAAGGCGGCAGATGTCGTATGTGCTTCCCCCCATGCATCTCAGGCGCGGCGACGCGGCGGCGGCCCTGGCCGGCGCGCCGCACCGCATGCGCGGCGAGTTCTATGTCGGCGGACAGGAGCACTTCTACCTGGAGGGCCAGGTTTCGTACGCGGTTCCGAAGGAAGACGGCTGCATGGTGGTCTACTGCTCGACCCAGCATCCGACCGAGATGCAGCATGTGGTCGCGCATGCCCTGCAGCGGGTCGCCAACCAGGTCACCGTCGAGATGCGCCGCATGGGCGGCGGTTTCGGTGGCAAGGAATCCCAGTCGGCGCTCTACGCCTGCGTCGCGGCCGTGGCGGCAAATCACCTGCGCCGTCCCGCCAAGCTTCGCCTCGATCGCGACGACGATTTCCTGGCGACCGGCAAGCGGCACTGCTTCTACTACGAATACGAGGTCGGCTTCGACGACGACGGCATCATCCGGGGCGTGAAGCTCGAGATGGTGTCGCGGGCGGGCTTTTCCGCCGACCTGTCCGGGCCCGTGGCGACCCGTGCGGTGTGCCACGTTGACAACGCGTACTACCTGGCGGATGTCGACATCCGCGCCCTTGCGGGCAAGACCAACACCCAGTCGAACACGGCGTTCCGCGGGTTCGGCGGACCGCAGGGTGCGCTGGCCATCGAGTACGTCATCGACAACATCGCCCGGACGCTAGGCCGCGATCCGCTCGAGGTGCGCACGGCCAACTTCTACGGCACCACCGAGCGCAACGTCACGCCGTACGGGATGAAAGTCGAGGACAACATCATCCACGAGCTCGTCGACGAGCTCGTCGCGGATAGCGCGTATCGGCAGCGCCGGGAAGCCGTGCGGGCGTGGAACGCCACGAGCACGGTGCTGCGCAAGGGGATTGCCCTGACGCCGGTCAAGTTCGGCATCTCGTTCAACGTGGTGCATTTCAACCAGGCCGGGGCGCTGGTCCATGTCTACACCGATGGCTCGGTGCTGGTGAGCCACGGCGGGACCGAGATGGGGCAGGGCCTCAACACCAAGGTCGCGCAGGTCGTCGCCCACGAGCTCGGCATCGGACTGAAGCATGTGCGCTCGACCGCGGCCGATACCAGCAAGGTTGCCAATACGTCGGCCACCGCGGCGTCCACAGGCAGCGATCTCAATGGCATGGCGGGCCAGGACGCGGCGCGACAAATCAAGACGCGGCTCGCCGCGTTCGCCGCCGCGAAGTATGGCGGGACGCCCGAGGACGTGGTGTTTTCCGCCGACACCGTGACCTGCGGCGCGACCCTGCTCACGTTCGCCGAGTGCGCCAAACAGGCCTACGAAGCGCGGGTGCAGCTATGGTCGGACGGGTTCTATGCGACCCCGAAGCTGCATTGGGATCGCGAGACGATGAATGGCCGGCCATTCTTCTACTTCGCGTACGGCGCCGCGGTATCCGAAGTGATCGTCGACACCCTGACCGGGGAATGGAAGCTGCTGCGCGCGGACCTGCTGCACGACGCGGGCTACTCGATCAATCCCGCAGTGGATATCGGCCAGATCGAGGGCGCCTTCATCCAGGGCATGGGCTGGCTCACCACCGAGGAGTTGTGGTGGAACGAGCACGGCGCGCTCAAGACCCACGCGCCGTCGACCTACAAGATTCCCGCCGTGAACGACTGTCCTGCCGACTTTCGCACCCGACTGTTCGAGAACCGCAATGTCGAGGAGACCGTCCTGCGCTCCAAGGCGGTCGGCGAGCCGCCGCTGCTGTTGCCGTTCTCGGTGTTCTTTGCGATCCGCGATGCCATCGCCAGTGTCGGCGACTACAAGGTGAATCCGCCGCTCGATGCGCCTGCGACTGGCGAGGCGATTCTCATGGCGGTCGATGCGGTGCGGGACGCAGCCGCTGCGGGCGCGTGATGCACGACTGGATCCGCACCCTGCAGGGACTGGGGCACACGCCGGCGGTGCTCGTTACCGTGGTCGGCACGAAGGGATCTGCGCCACGTGAGGCCGGCACGCGGATGGTGGTCACCGCGACCGGGTTCCATGGCACGATCGGCGGCGGACATCTCGAGTTTCGGGCGATCGACATCGCCCGGGACCTGCTTGCGTGCGAAGGTCCTACCGCAATGCATCGCTTTCCGCTGGGCGCGAGCCTCGGGCAGTGTTGCGGCGGGCTGGTGCACCTCCTGTTCGAGCCGGTCGTCGGCGGCGGCGCCTGGCTCGACGCCCTCGTCACGTGGCAGCGGGCGCGTACTCCGGCCGCGCTGGTCAGCCCGGTACGCGGCGCCGTGGGTCGCGATCGGCTGGCGGCCACGGCCGACGAGGTGTCAGGGTCGCTGGGTGGACCACGGCTCGACGCGGAGGGGCTGGCGCGGGCCCGGACGGCCCTCGCGGTCGGCGCCATGCCACACCTGGCGCGCATTGGCGGGGCGGAGGGCACAGGCATCGAGTGCTTCATCGACGTGCTGCGTCCGCCGGCATTCGACGTCGTGCTCTTCGGGGCCGGCCACGTGGGGCGGGCGCTCGTGAATGCGCTGGCGGCGGTCGATTGCCGCATCACCTGGATCGATACCCGCGACGGCGCCTTTCCCGCCCAGCCTCCGGCCCACGTCGACTGCATCGCCACCGACGTACCCGAAGCGATCGTGGCCGGGGCGCGCGCGGGTGCGTATTTCCTGGTGATGACTCACAGCCATGCGCTGGACGAGGTCCTGGCCGAGGAGATTCTGCGCCGCAACGATTTTGCCTATTTCGGCCTGATCGGCTCGCAGGCGAAACGTCGCCAGTTCGAGCGCCGGATGGCGGCACGCGGCATGCCGCGCGGGCGCTTCGCCGCCATGACCTGCCCGATCGGCATCGCCGGCATCGACGGCAAGGAACCCGAAGTGATCGCCATCGCCGTCGCCGCCGAGCTGCTGCAGGTGCGCAGTCGGCGATCGGCAGCAGCCGCCGTGCCGGAAGGACGGCGCGCGTGACCATTGCAGCGAACGACGCACCAACCCGCACCGAACGATAATAACCAGACCCGTCACCCTCGGGTCGGCGAGAGGAAGCGATGACCAACGTGGCCAGCGAGGCGCCGGAGACGTCCGGGCAGCCCCGGCTCGCACTGCGCGGCATCCGCAAGGTCTATCCGGCGGTGGTCGCCAACGACGGCATCGATCTCACCGTGATGCCGGGCGAGATCCACGCCGTGCTCGGCGAGAACGGCGCCGGCAAGTCCACGCTGATGAAGATCATCTACGGCGTGACGCGGCCGACCGAAGGCACGATGCTCTGGGAAGGCGCGGCGCTGACCCCGGAGCATCCGGCCCATGCGCGCTCGCTCGGCATCGGTATGGTGTTCCAGCATTTTTCCCTGTTCGAGACCCTCTCGGTCGCCGAGAACGTCGCCCTGGCGCTGCCGCGGGCCCCGGACATGGACGATCTCGCCCGGCGGATCATCACTGTGTCGGAGAAGTACGGCCTGCCGGTCGACCCGCGGCGGCTCGTGCATGCCCTGTCGGTGGGCGAGCGTCAGCGCGTCGAAATCATCCGCTGCCTGCTGCAGACGCCGAAGTTGCTCATCATGGACGAGCCGACCTCGGTGCTCACCCCCCAGGCCGTGCGCAAGCTGTTCGAGACCCTGCGCACCCTGGCCTCGGAAGGCTGCAGCATCCTGTACATCAGCCACAAGCTGGACGAAATCCAGGAGCTTTGCCATACCGCGACGGTGCTGCGCAACGGCAAGGTGACCGGCACCTGCACGCCTTCGCAGGAGACGCCCGAGTCGATGGCGCGCCTGATGATCGGCGACGACCTGCCCGTCCCGAAGCATGGCGCCCCCACGGCCGGCGGGGAGGTGCGGCTGCGCCTGGCAGGGCTTTCGCATGCCTCGGACGATCCGTTCGGCACCGATCTCGCCGACATTCATCTCGACGTGCATTCGGGCGAGATCGTGGGCATCGCGGGTGTGTCGGGCAACGGCCAGCAGGAGCTGCTGTATGCGCTGTCGGGAGAAGAGCTCCTCGCCGAAAAATTTCCCGTGCAGATCCTCGCCACCGAGGCGGGCCGCCTGCGGCCGGGGAAACGGCGGGGCCTCGGCATGGCGTTCGTGCCGGAGGAGCGTTTGGGACGCGGCGCGGTGCCGCGCATGAGCCTCGCTGAGAATGCCTTGCTGACTGCGCACCGCCAGTCGATGCTCAAGGCCGGTCTCATCGACTTCAAGGCCGCGACCGCGTTCGCGCGGGAGTGCATCGAAAAGTACAACGTCAAGTGCGGCGGCCCGCGGGCCGAAGCGAGATCGCTCTCAGGCGGAAACCTGCAGAAATTCATCATGGGTCGAGAGATCCTGCAGCAGCCGAAGCTCCTGGTGGTTGCACAACCCACCTGGGGGGTCGACGTCGGCGCGGCGGCGTTCATCCGCCAGGCCCTGATCGACCTGCGTACCTCGGGGACGGCGGTCCTGGTCATCTCCGAGGAGCTCGACGAGCTGTTCGAGATCTGCGATCGGATCGCCGTCATCGCCAAGGGCCGGCTCTCCCCGGTGAAGCGCGTCGCCGACACCAGCGTCGAGGAAATCGGTGTTTGGATGAGCGGGATGTGGCCGGGCGCCGAGGGCAACGCAGGGGTTGCTCATGCTGCCTAGACTCGAAGCCCGCGCCGAACCGTCCGAGGCTATGCGCTATGCGTCGCCGCTGCTGGCCGTCGTGCTCACGCTCATCGGCGGTCTCATCATCTTCGCGGCACTGGGGAAGAGCCCGCTCGAAGGCTTCCGGGTTTTCTTTCTCTCGCCACTCAAGGACGCCTATGGCGTATCCGAGCTCTTCCTGAAAGCGACGCCACTGATGCTGATCGCCGTGGGGCTCGCGGTCGGGTTTCGCGCCAATGTCTGGAACATCGGTGCCGAAGGGCAGTACATCCTGGGCGGCATCGCCGCGGGTGGAATCGCCTTGGCATTCGAAGGCGCCCCCTCCGCGCTGCTCCTGCCCGCGATGGTGATCGCCGGTGCGATCGGCGGCGCGCTGTGGGCGGCCATCCCCGCGCTGCTGCGGACCCGGTTCAACGCGAACGAGATCCTGACCTCGCTGATGCTGGTCTACATCGCCCAGCTCGTCGTTTCGTGGCTGGTGCACGGCCCGTGGATGGATCCGGACGGCTTCAACTTTCCCCAGACCAAGATGTTCGCCGACTCGGCCCTCCTGCCGATCCTCGTCGAGGGCACGCGCCTCAACGCCGCCTTCCTGCTGGCGTTGTCCGCGCTGGTGGTCGGCTACGTGTTCATGGCCCGGAGCTTCCTCGGATTCCAGATGCAGGTCGCCGGGCAGTCCGCGGCGGCGGCGCGCTATGCGGGGTTCTCGGCCACGCGCACCATCTGGATCGGCCTGCTGGCAGGCGGCGCGATGGCAGGCGTGGCGGGGATGGGCGAAGTGGCCGGGCCGATGGGTCAGCTCACCGAGCACGTGTCGAACAACTACGGCTTCGCCGCGATCATCGTCGCCTTCGTCGGGCGGCTCAACCCGATCGGGATCTTCTTCGCCAGCCTCCTGATGGCGCTGCTCTACCTCGGGGGCGAGCAGGCGCAGCAGTATCTCAACCTGCCGTCTTCGATCTCCAAGGTGTTCCAGGGCATGCTGCTGTTCTTTCTGCTCGGGGCGGACGTGTTCGTCAACTATAGCCTGCGCTGGTCCGGCGCGAAGAAATAGGGGCGGGATCATGGAACACAGCATCCTTACCTCGATCCTGATCGCCACCATCGTGGCCGGTACGCCTCTCATCCTCACCGCGTTGGGCGAGCTCGTCACCGAGCGCTCCGGGGTGCTCAACCTCAGTGCGGAAGGGATCATGGCGATGGGGGCGATCGCCGGATTCGCGTTCACCTACCAATCAGGAAGCGCGTGGATCGGCGCGGCCGCGGGCATCGTCGCCGGCATGCTGATGTCTCTCATCTTCGCGATCCTGACCCTGACGCTGCTCGCCAACCAGGTCGCCGCGGGCCTGGCACTGTCGATCTTCGGGGTCGGCCTGTCGGCGTTCGTCGGCAAGCCGTACGAATCGGTCACCCTGCCTTCGGTGCCCACGCTGCCCATTCCGCTGCTCGCCGACATCCCGGTGATCGGCCCGGCGATCTTCGACCAGCAGCTCATGGTCTACCTCACCTGGGCGCTGTTCGCCGCCATCGCGTGGTTCCTGTATCGCAGCCGGGCCGGACTGGTGCTGCGCGCGGTCGGGGAGTCACCCGCGTCCGCGCATGCGATCGGCTATCCGGTGATTCGTATCCGCTACATGGCCACGCTGTTCGGCGGCGCGATGGGTGGCCTCGGCGGGGCGTTCCTCTCGGTGTTCTACACCCCGCTGTGGGTCGAGGGCATGGTTGCCGGTCGTGGCTGGATCGCCCTGGCGCTGGTCGTGTTCGCGACATGGAGACCGTTGCGCGTACTGTTCGGCGCTTACCTGTTCGGCGGGGTGATGATCGCGCAGCTTTTCGTGCAGGGCTCGGGGATGCAAGTGCACATCCCGTCGCAGTTCCTGTCGATGCTGCCGTACCTCGCCACGATCATCGTGCTGGTGTTGATTTCCCGCAACATCAATACCATCCGGCTGAACTCGCCGGCGTCGCTCGGCCAGCCGTACCGGCCGGACGCCTAGAATCACCCACTGACAGGAGAAAACGGCGCAATTTCGCTCCCGTTCAACGCTGCGTTCCAGGAACATGGGACAGCAGCAGCGCTTTCGGCCGGCGTTCCCGGCCATGTGGATCCAACAGAGGAGAAGGCAAATGTTGCATCGGAGAGGCATCATCAAGGCAATGCTTGCGTTGCTCGGCGCGGCGACGTTCGCGACAGCCGCGACCGCGGCGGACCAGATCTGCTTCGTCTACGTGAGCCCGATCGGCGAGGCGGGCTGGACGTACCAGCACGATCTCGGCCGGAAGCAGATGGAAAAGGCACTGGGCGGCAAGGTGACCACCAAGTACGTGGAGAACGTCGCCGAGGGCGCGGACGCCGAACGCGTCATCCGCGAGCTCGCGAGCTCCGGCTGCAAGGTCGTGTTCGCGACCAGCTTCGGCTACATGAACTACATGGAGAAGGTCGCCAAGCAATTCCCGAAAGTGATCTTCATGCACGCCACCGGCTACAAGACCGGGCCCAACTTCGGCATCTACAACGCGCGCTTCTACGAGGGCCGGTACCTCAACGGTCTGATCGCCGGGAAGATGACGCAATCGAACGTCCTCGGCTACGTGGCGGCGTTTCCGATTCCCGAAGTCCTCCAGGGCATCAATGCATTCACCCGCGGCGCCCGCAGCGTGAATCCGAAGGCCGAGGTCAGGGTCATCTGGACCAACTCTTGGTACGACCCGGGCAAGGAGCGCGAGGCGGCGAACACCCTCATCTCCCAGGGCGCGGACATCGTCACCCATCACACCGACTCCACGGCCGTCGTTCAGGCCGCCGAGGAAAAGGGCAAGTACGCCTTCGGTTACCACTCCGACATGTCGAAGTTCGGTCCGAAGGCGCACCTCACCGCGACGACCCACGACTGGGGCGATTTCTACACCAAGACGGTGACCGACGCGCTCAACGGCACCTGGAAGACGACCAAGGTGTGGGGCGGGATGAAGGACGGGATGATCAAGCTCGCGCCGCTCAATGCCGCCATTCCTGCCGACGTCAAGGCGGCGGTGGTGAAGGCGGAGGCCGACATCGCCTCCGGCAAGCTGGAGCCGTTCGCGGGCCCGGTGGTCGACCAGAGCGGCAAGACCCGCGTACCGGCGGGCAAGAGCATGACCGACGACGAGCTCGGCAAGATGGACTACTACGTACAGGGCGTCGCCAGCCAGCTCCCGAAGAAGTGACGCACTGATCGCGGACTCCTTCCGCGATCGCG
>JBDTWB010000072.1:0-18005 GCA_040006895.1 Casimicrobiaceae bacterium
CCTTCCGCGGCACCAGCACCGACGCGATCCACGGCTTCATGATCGGCCGGACCAATGCGAACACCATGCTCGTTCCGGGCTTCGTGTCGACCTTCACCACGTCCTTCCGGAACGCGGGCGAGATGCTGATGCCGTGCCACGAATATTGCGGCACCGGCCACGAGGCGATGTGGGCGCGGGTGCAGGTGATGCCACCGGCCGAGTTCATCGCGAAGGCCCGCGGCGGCGAAAGGCTCGACTGTGTTGCGCGCTAGGAAGCTCGTGCTGGCCCATTTCTGGGTCGCCTTCGTGGCGTTCCTCGGTGCGATCGTGCTCGGCGAATGGCAGATGTTCGTGCGCAGCCCGCTGCATGCGTGGGTCAGCAATCCGGAGCACTACTACCGCTCGGTGACAGCCCACGGCACCGTAATGGCCTACGTGCTGCCGACGCTCGTCGCGATGGGCTTCGGCTATGCGATCTGCGAACTCGCGCTGAAGCGCCCGCTGGTCGGGCTGCGCTGGGCCTGGGCGGGCTTCTGGTTGGTGATCGCCGGCACGCTGATGGCCGCGGTGACGATGGCCGCCGGCAAGGCCTCGGTGCTCTATACGTTCTATCCGCCGATGATCGGCAGTTCGTTCTACTACCTCGGCGTCGTGCTCGTCGTCGTCGGCTCGTGGATCTGGGTCGCGCTGATGTTCGTCAACCTGCGCGCCTGGAAGCGCGAGAACCCCGGCGCCAGCGTGCCGCTGGCGATGTTCGGCAACGTGGCGAGCGCCTACCTGTGGGCCTGGACCTCGGTCGGCGCCGCGGTCGAGATCCTCGTGCTCATCCTGCCCGCCACGTTCGGATTCACCGACACGATCAACGCCGGCCTCGCGCGCGTGCTGTTTTCCTGGACCCTGCACGCGATCGTCTACTTCTGGCTGATGCCCGCCTACATCGTCTTCTACACCATCGTGCCGCGGGCGATCGGCGGCCGCCTCTACAGCGACGCGATGGGCCGCATCGCGTTCGTGCTGTTCCTGGTGTTCTCGATGCCGATCGGCATCCACCACCTGTTCGCCGACCCGCAGGTCGGCGCCGGCTTCAAGTTCGTGCAGGCGGCGATGACGGCGATGGTGTCGGTGCCGACGCTGCTGACCGTTTTCACGATCGTCGCGTCGGCCGAGATCGCCGGGCGGCTGCGCGGTGGCCGAGGCCTCTTCGGCTGGGTGAAAACGCTACCGTGGGGCCACCCCATGATGCTGGCGGTGACGTTCTCGTTCGTGATGCTGGGGTTCGGCGGCGCCGGCGGTCTGATCAACATGAGTTATCAGCTGAACGAGACCGTCCACAACACGCAGTGGGTGACCGGGCATTTCCACCTTATCTTCGCCGGCGCCATCGTCATCATGTACTTCATGCTGGCCTATGAGCTCTGGCCTACGCTGACGCATTGCGCGCCGCTGCAGCCGAGGCTGGTCAAGACCCAGCTCTGGCTCTGGTTCGTGGGTATGATCGTGCTGACGATGCCGTGGCACCTGGTCGGACTGCTGGGCGCGCCGCGGCGCATGGCGTACTACGACTACAGTCACCCCGACCTGGCCCCACAGGCCTGGACGGTGACGGTCTCGACCATCGGCGGTCTCGTGCTGGTCGTCTCCGCTGTGCTCTTCGTCTACATCCTGTTCCGTGGACGCCGTGGCACGACCGAGCCTCGGCCCTTCACCTGGAGCGTCCCCGCACACCCGGGCGGCCGCACGCCGGTCGCGCTCAACGGCTTCGGCTTGTGGGTCGCGATGATGATCGGACTGACCGTCGTGAACTACGGTTATCCGATCGTTCAGCTCGCCTTGCTCCAGGACGCTTACGTGCCTGTCATTCCGATCGGGAGCCGTTGATGCAGGAGCCCGGCATTTTTGCGTGGCGCAATCCGTGGGTCCGCTGGAGCGTGGTGTCGCTCGTCGGCCTGACGCTGGTATCGATGGCCGTCGGCTTCATCTGGCTGCCTTCCGTGCAGGCCGATTTTTCGGCGCAGGGTCTCTGGGTGAGCATCTGCCGTGCGGCCGGCGTGCCAGGCGACTGGGGAAGCTCCTCCGACACTCCCAAGGCTGGAGCCACCTCCACCGATGTCGTGCTGGTTCGCTCGATGGCGCGCGACGGTAGCGAGACCGCCGTCGGGCGCGGCGCGACGCTCGCGCTCAACTGCACGATGTGCCACGGCGCGCAAGGCATGAGCAGCTCGAATGCGCCGAACCTCGCCGGCCAGTACCCGGAAGTTCTGATGAAGCAGCTGCTCGACTACCGCAGCGGCAAACGCACCAGCGCGATCATGCAGGCCCTCAGCCAGAATCTCGCAGAACGCGACATTGCGGACCTCGCGGCCTACTACGCCTACCTGCCGAAGGCGCGCACGGCGCCCACGAGCTACGACGAGACACTACCGCAGCTGGTTCGTGTCGGCGACCCGCTACGCAACATCGCCCCATGCATCTCCTGCCATGGCGGCGTCGATCAGAAGCTGGGCGCACCCTGGCTCGAAGGGTTGCCGAAGGACTACATCGTCGAGCAGCTGCAGGCGTTCAAGTCGGGTGGGCGCCGCAACGATGGGCAGGCCCAGATGCGCAACATGGTGCGCGCCATCACGCCCGCCGAGATCGATGAGGTCGCCGCGTTCTATGCTCGCAAGTCGACGGCGCGAGCAACGCCCTAGCCGTCGGTTTGACCGGGAGGTGATAGTCCTGCGCGGGGTCGTCGATGCCGAATCGAAACCGCACGATGCTCGGGGAGGAAACCACGGGCAAGGCAACCCCGCGCCGCGGTAGAAATCATGCCCCCCGAATCGTGGCTCGTAGACGCTGGGTCGGTCCGCGCCACGAGTCGTTCGTCCTCGAGCACCCCGCGCGGCGAGATCGCTTTCTTGCACAGCACGCCCGGCGCGCTGAGGGCGACGACTTCAACCTCCATTCCAGCAGCGACAATCCCGCGTGTACGTCGACGACATGGATGGACATTCCAGGCATACGAAATCCTTCGGTTCATTCGTCGGGATCGCCGGCGCGTTGACGGCGAATCGCGTGCCCCGGCGGCTCGTGCGGCTAGGCAACAGAATTGGGCATTTATGGCGCGGCGGGAGTTTTTTAGCGAACCGGCCGGGTTGTGCGTTGTCCCACGCTGGACCTCCAGTCATCGATAAGGCGCGACGAACGTCCGTCTCCGTGACTCGGCACCTACAACCCCACCCGCGGCGAGTCGTCCGGCCCCCCTTGCCTGGCAACTTCGTGGAACGCGGCTGATACCCGCCAAAGCCGATGCCCCTGCCCTGCTACCTGGGCTGCAGGCGCGCTCTCGCAAGCGCCTGCGTCCTCTTCGCTCTGCTCCTCTCCCCGACTGCCGTCGCCGCGCCGACGCCGCAGTTCTTCACTTATTACGCCCTCGGCACCAGCTTCGCTGAGGCACGTGACCACGTGAACCTTTACTGGGCGATCAGCTGGACCGGCGATGTCGACGAACTCATGGCGCAGTTGCGGGAGGCGCGGGAGGCTGGCGTCAAGGCCATCGTCCATCCCGAGTTCCTGTTCTTCGCGGGGACGTGCCCGTATAGCGTGCGCCCGGACGCCGCCGAGCGCTGGCGCGCATTTGTAGTCGAGCTCGCGACCGAGCGCCTGCTCGACACCGTTGTCGCCGTGTACCCCATCGACGAACCCGACCTGTGCGGCGTTTCCGATGGCGACATTCAACGCGTGATCGGCATCATCCACGACGAGCCGCTCACCGCGGACAAGAAAGTCGCGGGCCTTTTCACCGTCACCGTCGCCAAGGAGTGGGGCGGGCACTATCGCCTGACGGGTCGCGAGCACGACTACGGCGGCAGCCTGCGCGCCTACGACTGGGTGGGATTCGACTGCTATGGCTGCAAGACCATCTTCACCGAAACGGCGTGGGACACCGTGCGGTTCGAGTTCTCCAAGCCGGGTTTCGTGACCATCCCCGGTCCGACCCTCTACGACAACTTCAAGTCGCAGCTCGACCTGTCGCGGCAACAGGTCATCATCGTGCCCAAGGCGTCGCTCGGCGGCCCGTTGTTCGCCGACTGGCACGACGATCCCTACGAGCAGTACCTGCATGCAGCGGGGGACGGGGACGTCGTGATGCTGCTGCCCTTCACCTGGTTCGACCAGGTGGGCATCGAGGGCGTACGCAGCATCGCGCCCCTGCGCAGTGCATATCGCGAGATCGGCCTGGACGTCGACTTCCGTCACCCGGAGGTGAGCCGCTTCCCGCCGCCCGCCGCGTCGGCCGTCGAGTTCTACAACGCCGCATTCGACCACTACTTCGTCTCGGCCAACCCGGCCGAGATCGCCATGCTCGACGGTGGCGCATTCGCCGGCTGGCGGCGCACGGGCGAGCGCTGGACCGTGTACCGGGTGGCGCCCGGTGCCGCCGTGCGCGGCACGCCGGTGTGCCGCTTCTACGGGCGTCCCGAGGTCGGTCTGGACAGCCATTTCTACAGCGGCTCGCCCGCGGAGTGCGCCGCGGTGAACGCCAGGTTCGCGGCGAACTGGGTGCTGGAAAGCAACGATGTGTTCGAGGCGCAGCTCCCGCACGCCTCGACCGGAACGTGCCCGATCGCGATGGACCCCGTCTATCGGCTGTACAACAACCGCCTGGACGTCAATCATCGCTACACCACGTCGTTTGCGATCAGGCAGCAGATGATCGATCGCGGCTGGGTGCCCGAAGGCTACGGACCCGATGCCGTGGCGCTCTGCACGCCACGTCGATAAGGCGACGCGGGTGCGGCCGCAAGTGCGAGCGGCGACGGACGCAGGTTAAGATTTCCACCCTTCACTCGAGGGCAGGGCTATCGTGGACGTGATCGCGTTGCGGCGGCTGGCTCCGCTGCTTTGCGGGCTGGTGGCGGTTGCCGGTGTGGCCACTGCACAGGTCCCACCCGCGCCACCCCCGCCCGAGCTGCCCTCGGGATGGACGCCCAAGCACCTCGTCCGGACCGAGGCGGACATGGTGGTGGCTGCCAATCCGCTGGCCGTGCAGGCCGGTGTCGAGATCCTCGCGGCGGGCGGCGCGGCGATCGATGCGGCCATCGCCGTGCAACTCGTGCTGAATCTCGTGGAGCCGCAGTCCTCGGGTATCGGCGGCGGCGCATTCCTGCTCGGCTACGACGCGACGCTGCGGCGCGTCACCATGTACGACGGCCGCGAGACGGCACCCATGGCCGCCACCGAGGCCCTCTTCCTCGATGCCGGCGGCAAGCCGATGGACTTCGTGCAGGCGGTGATCGGCGGCCGCTCGGTGGGCGTTCCCGGCGTGCTGCGCATGCTGCAGATGGCCCACCGCGAACACGGCCGATTGCCGTGGGCGGCGCTGTTCGCCCCCGCCATCCGAGCCGCGGATTACGGATTTGCGCTCTCGCCACGACTCCACGCGGCGCTGCTGGGTGCGAACCCGACGCTGGGCGCCGATCCGGTGACCGGACCCTATTTCTTCCAGACCGACGGCACGCCCAAGCCGGTCGGCACGGTGCTCGTCAATCCGGAGCTCGCGGCCACCCTGCGCACGCTCGCCATTCAAGGCGCGGACGCGTTCTACACGGGACCAATCGCGGCCGACATCGTCGCCAAGGTTCGCGGTCACCCGATCAATCCCGGCACGATGGTACTGGCCGACCTGGCCGGTTATGAAGTCAGGAAGCGGGCGCCGCTGTGTGACTGGTACCGCGGGACGTGGAAGATCTGTAGCACCAACATGCCGTCCTCCGGCGGTGCCGCCGTGCTGATGAGCCTCGGCATCCTGGAGAATTTCGATCTCGCGGCGCTGCCGCCCGACTCCGCAGCGGCGGTGCACCTGGTCACCGAGGCCTATCGCCTGGTCTACGCCGATCGCGCCGCCTACATGGGCGATCCCGATTTCGTGTGCGTGCCCGTGGCGGGATTGCTCGACAAGAGCTACCTGCGCGAGCGCGCCCGGCGCATCGATCCCGCCCGGAGCATGGGGGTACCGGCGGCCGGCGCGCCGCGCGGTTGCGATACCCGGCACACGTCCATGCCGTCACGCGAGAACGGCACGAGCCACATTGCCATCGTCGATCGCGACGGCAATGCCATCTCGATGACCACCACCATCGAGAGCGGTTTCGGCAGCTACCAGATGGTGCGCGGCTTCCTGCTCAACAACGAGCTCACCGATTTCGATTTCAGTCCGCGCGACGCGACGGGTGCACCCGCCGCCAACCGGGTCGAGCCCGGCAAGCGCCCGCGCAGCTCCATGGCCCCGACATTCGTGTTCGACCGCTACGGCCGGCTCTATGCCGTGCTGGGGTCGCCCGGCGGCAGCGCGATCATCCAGTTCGTCACCAAGACCCTGCTCGGCATCCTGGACTGGAAGCTCGACATCCAGCGCGCCATCGACCTCGGCAATTTTGGTGCGCAGCTCACGCCGGATATTGCGCTCGAGCGCGGCACCACCATGCAGGCCCTCGTACCGGCGCTGCAGGCGATGGGGCACACCGCCCGCATCGTCGACATCAATTCCGGACTGCACGGCATCGTGCGCGGCGCGAACTCCGAGGCGGCAAATGCAATCGTCACCTTCTTCCGACCCTACCGTGGCTGGGCAGGCGGGGCCGATCCGCGCCGCGAAGGGTCCGTCGGCGGACACTGAGGCCCGCACGTACCATTCTCGCCATGCATGCCGGCGCCGGCCTGCAGGTCGGGTCATCGACCCTGCACCACCGGCGCCACCCCGATGCGACGCTCAGTCGCCGATGCGCACCAGCATCACTTCGTTGGCGAGACTGTTGGCGAGCACCACGTCGCCATCGCGGGTCACGTCCATGTTGCGCACGATGTCGCCCCCGCCGGGGAGCGCCCACGTCTGGAACTTTTCCGTGGCCGGATCGAAGCGCACCAGCGTATTGGGCTTGGCAAACGATTCGCTGTACCAGATCGCGCCGCGGGTGAACACGATGCCGTAGGGTTCGGACTTCGCGCCGCTCGGCGATAACCACTCCGTCACCTTGCCCGTCGCCGGATCGAGCCGGCCAAGGTAGCCACGCGCGTAGTCGGTGTACCAGACGATGTCGTCGGGGCCGATGGCGATGCGGCGCGGCCGCGCCCCCGCCGCGGGTAGCGGATACTCGCGAATCTGCATGGTGCGGCCATCGATGCTCGCCACCTTGTTGGTGCCGAACTCCACGAAGAACACCACGTTCTTCGAGTTCACCGCCATGCCGTACGGACGCCCGCGTGGCGTCGGCACCGTGACGAGGCGGATATCCCCGCTCGCCGGGTCGAGGCGCCCCACCATGTTGGCCTGCTGCGCCGTGAACCACAGGATCCCGTCCCGATCGAAAATGAGCGTGTGCGGATCCTTGGCGGCGGCATCCGGCAGCCGGTACTCGCGCACATTGCCCGTGCGCGGATCGAGCTTGCCGATGTAGGAGGCGTTGTTGGCGGTGAACCAGACGTTGCCGTCGCGATCCTCGGTCAGGCCGTGCGGCCCCGAATGCGCCTGGTGCAGTGGATATTCCTTGATGTTGCCCGTGGCCGGATCGACACGACCGAGCTGGTTGGCGAGCTGGCCCGTGTACCACAGTGCGCCGTCCTTGGTGGCGAGCGGATCGTGCGGTCGCGAGCCCGGCGTCGGCACGGCGAAGGCGCGGATCTGGGCATGAGCGGGGCCCGCGAGCACGGCGGCCTGCGGACGCGGCCGTTCCGGGAAGTTCGTCGCAAGGTAATCAGTGACGACCCGCGTCTGCTCGGGCGTGTAGGTCACGCCCATGTTGTGCATCATCTGCATCACGGTGCGCCAGCCCTGCGGCGTATAGCCGGCCTTGAGGCGGTTGATGTCGTGGCAGCTGCCGCAGAGGGGCACGACCAGTTCGCGGCCGGGGCCCGGCGGGAAATCGCTCCCCGGTGCCGGCTGCTGGGCCCAGACCGCGCTGCCAAGCGCCGCCGACACGATGGCAAACCCGAGTTGTCCGAAGCACGTCGACATAGTGTCTCCCTTTGATTGCATGACCATCAATGCTCGAGGATCTCGGCGACGAGCGCGCGGGCGCCGTATACCTTGTTCAGGGCCTCGACAATGGCCCGACCATCCACCGCGATCGCCCGGGCCTTGTCGTCGGTGTAGGCGAAGCGCCAGCCGAGCGACTCCAGGTTGCCATCGAATACCACGCCGACGATCTCGCGGTCACGGTTGACGACGGGCGACCCTGAATTGCCGCCGATGATGTCCAGGGTCGACACGAAATCGAGCGGCGTCGCCGGCGCGAGCTCGCGCTGCGCAGTTCGCCACCGCGCCGGCAGCGCGAACGGCGGGGCGCCGTCGAAGGCATCGTGGCGGGCGAAGAGGCCGCCGAGATTGGTGCGCCATGGCGTGCGGATACCGTCGGCATCGTAGCCACGCACGACTCCGTAGCTTAAGCGTAGCGAGCCCGTTGCATCGGGGGGGCGGGCCGACCCAAGGGCCGTGACCTGAAGGACGGCGATTTCGTCGGCGGCCGCGCGAACGACTTCGTCGGTCGTCTCCTCCGTCTTGGCCAGCCGGCGACGCAGGGGATAGACCGCCCGGGCGAGCACGATCAGCGGGTCGGTGGAGGCGTTGACCGCGGCGAGCCCGCCGTCGATCAGGGCCTTGCGCTCCGCCACCCGATCGAGCCGCGAGCCCTCGACCAATTCGGTCGCCCGGCGCCGCGCAGTACTGTCGCCGACGGTCAGCCGGACGAACGGGTGGGCGGGGCCGAGCAGTTCGCGCGCCTGCTCCCAATCGTTGGCGAGGCGGACGGCCTCGAGATCCTTGTAGACCGGCGCGTCGGCCGTGAGCCGGACCAAGACCGGCTCGATGGCGGCGTCGCGATAATCGGCAAGGCGCTGGGCATCGGGCAGCGTGCGCTCGTTGGCGATCTCGACGATGCGTCCTGCCGTCTCGAACAGGGTGTGGTACCCATAGTCCACCGCCCACAACTCCGCGAAGGCGGCACTGCGCCGCGCCGTGGCATCGGCGATCCGGGTGAAGGGATCCACCCGCCCCGTTTCAGGCTTCCAGGCCCGCAGCAGCAGCGCCTCCTCTTCGCGCTTGCGGGCCATGAGCGTCGGTTCCCCCAGCGCCTTGAGCTCGCCCTGCATCGACTTCAGCCAGTTCTCGGTGCCGAACAGGTTGTCGGCGGCGCGCCGCGTTGCCTCCGGGGACTGCGCACCGAATCGTCGCAACAGCGCCTGCTGTCGACGAGCGGTCGCCATCATCAATGGATAACGCACCTCGCGATCGGCCTGGATCTGCGCGACCGTGACCAGCCGTTCGGTCGAGTACGGGTGGCCGGGTGCGAACACGATGTCACCCTCGGCAACCCCGCGCGCGCTCCAGCGCAGGAAGTGGGCGGGCCGCAGCGGGACACCGCTCTCGTAGACTCGCAGGAAGGCGGCATCGAGTGCAAAGCGGGGATAGACGAAGTTGTCCGGGTCACCACCGAAGAAGCCGACGCTGGATTCGGGTGCGAAGACCAGACGCACGTCGCGGAAGATGCGGTAACGCAACAACCGGTAGCGCGCCCCGCGGTAGAGCGTCTCGACCTCGCACCGCAATCCGGTGGCGGCTGCGCATGCCGCCTCCAGGCGCGCCATCGCGGCGTTGCGTTCGGCGTTCGCCGCACCCGGATCGGTTGCCTTGACCGCAGCGCGCACCGCGGTGGTGACGTCCTCGCTGGACTCGAGTCGCTTCAGCTCCATGCCGGGGCAGGCGCGCTCGGCGCCGTGTTGCAGGGCGAGGAAGCCATCGGCCACGAGATCCTGCTCGGGCGAGGAGAGCTTCTGCAGGCAACCCTGGACGACGTGGTGATTGGTGAGCACGAGACCCGATGCCGATACGAAGCTCGCCGAGGCCCCGCCTACATTCAGGGCCGCCAGTCGAACGTCTTCCAGCCAGGCCGCATCGGGCACGAATGCGTACCGCGCCTGGAGCGCCTCGCGGGGCAGGTCGTCGAGCAGCCAGGCGCCTTCGTCGGCGTGCGCGGACATAGCGAGGAGCCATGCCATCGCCGCGACGAGGATCATGAGGGTCGGGCGTCCGTCAACTCGCGCGGTCATTGCACTTCTCCTGCAGCTCGGGAACATGTCATCCGGTTTCCCGGTTTCCTGGTTTCCCGGTTTCCTGGTTTCCCGTTCAAGGCGAGTCGATGCTCCCGTCGGCGGTAGACGCACTGCCGCGTGCCGGATCGAGCGCGGTCTCGCGACCTCGGCCATGGTCGCCGGTCCTGGTCGGCTTCGGACGGTGCGTTCCGCCGCTGAAGCGGGTCGGCCATCGTGTGCGTTGTCGATCAGCGCAAGCCATCGCGATAGCGCTTGAATTGCGCCGCGATCAGAATCTTGTCGGTGCCGAGCGTGAACAGTCGCACGCCACGCTCGCACCACGCGTCGACCTGGCGCTTGCCTTCGGCAGGATCCGGCGAGAACACCGGCAGAATGACCGGCATCTCGCGGACGCGCGCCGCCGCGACCACACGCTCGATCGCCGTCGTCACCTCGGCGTGCAGGAAATCGCCCTGGTGGCCCATGGTGACGGATAGATCGAACGGCCCGATGAGCACGGCACGCAAGCCGGGGAGCGCCACGATCGCGTCGATTTCCGCGACGGCCTGTGGCGTTTCGATCAGCAGGATGACGCCAGCCTCGTCGTGCTGCTGGGTGGTGTAGCCGCGCCAGTTGCCGGCATGCGCAGCGCCAGCCCGCACCCCGGGACAGGCGCCGCGATTGCCGTGCGGCGCAAACCGTGCCGCCGCCACCGCGCGACGCGCTCCGTCGAGGCTGTCGATTCCCGGGACGATGACCGCAGCGGCACCCGCGTCGAGGCAGCGCCCGATCCAGCCGCGATCGTTGTCCGGCACCCGCACCAGCGGCACCATCCCGTTGGCGTCGCAGGCACGGACGAGTCCCTGCACCGACTCGATGCCGAGCATGCCGTGCTCGGTGTCGATGATGGTGAACTCGAAGCCCGCCAGGCCGAGCATGTCGATGAGATCGGGATCGGCAACCTGCGACCACGTACCGAAGCCGACGGACGCCTCGGCAAGGTCTCGAAACGGACGCGTCATGGACACTCCTCGATGGGGTCAGATCTCATTATCAGGCCTGAGCCTTAATGGGGTCGGTGTAAGTTATCCAACGCACGACCCATGCAACGCGCCGCCGGCGTCCTCCACGCGAACGTGGATAACTTACACCGACCCCATTATCGCTAGGCGTCGGGCTGTTCGGCATTAGGGAAGAACAGTTGCTGGCCACCGATGCGATAGCCGGCGATGGCCTGCTGGCCGGCGGGGGACGTGACCCAGTCGATGAAGCGCTGGCCGAGCTCGCGCTTGACGGCCGGATGTTTTGCGGGGTTGACCAGAATAACGCCGTACTGGTTGAACAACCGCTTGTCGCCCTGCACGACGATGTCGAGATCGCCGCGATTGCGAAAGGCGATCCAGGTCGCGCGGTCGGCCAGGATGTACGCGTCCATGGATGCCGCGGTATTGAGCGCCGGCCCCATCCCCTGGCCGGTGTCGCGGTACCACGGCCCACGCCCCTTTTCGATGTCGACGCCGGCAGCCTTCCAGAGCGCGAGCTCGGCCATGTGGGTGCCACTGCGGTCACCGCGCGATACGAACGGCGCCTGGATGTCGCGGATGCGTTGGAGCGCGGCGACGATGTCCCGACCGCCGCCGACATGGGCGGGATCGTTGCGCGGCCCCACCAGCACGAAGTCGTTGTACATCACCGGCAGGCGCTTCAAGCCATGCCCCTCGGCGATGAATGTCTCCTCGGCGGCACGCGCGTGCACGAACACCACATCGGCGTCGCCGCGCCGCGCGACGTCGAGCGCCTGGCCCGTGCCCAGCGCGACGACCCGCACCGCGATGCCGGTCGCCTGCTCGAACTTCGGCAGCAGGTAACCGAACAGCCCGGACTGCTCGGTCGAGGTCGTCGAGGCTACGGTAATGAACGGCGCTGCAGCCAACACGGGCACCGCGGCCAAAACGAGCGTACACAGCACCAGGCGGAACAGGCGGCGGATCGTCACCATGGCAGTTCTCCTTCGAGGAAGCGCCGCGCCTCGGGCGAGGCGGGCGCTTGAAAGAAGCGGCCGACCGGCGCCCGCTCGGCGATCCGGCCACGATCGAGCAGCAGGATCTCGTCGCCCATCCGGCGCGCCTGGCCGAGGTTGTGGGTGACGAGCACGATCTTGGTCCCGGCGGCGTGGACCGCGGCGATGACGCGCTCGACCTCCTGGGTCGCGCCGGGATCGAGATTGGCGGTCGGCTCGTCCAGGAACAGGACCTCGGGTCGCAGCGTCCAAGCGCGGGCCAATGCCAGGCGCTGCTGCTCGCCACCGGAGAGCACGCGGGCGGGACTGTCCGCGAGGTGCGCCAGCCCGACACGTTCGAGGGCCTCTGCGGCGCGGCCGCGGCACGCGTCACGGTCGACGCCGGCCACGCGCAGCGCGTAGGCCACGTTGGCGAGTGCCGAGCGGCGCAGCATGACGGGCCGCTGGAACACCATCGCCTGTCGCCGCGGTCGCCCCGGCAACTCGGGCGCGTTCCAGGCGATGGTGCCCGCGGTCGGCTGCAGCAGCCCGTGACACAGACGCAGGAGCACGCTCTTGCCCGCGCCATTGGCGCCCAGGATCACCGTGCGGGGCCCGGCGTCGAGCACGAGCGAGAGGTGGTCGACGATCCGTCGGCCGGCGCGCTCGAAGACCAGCCCGTCGAGCACGAGCGGCAGCAGCGGCCGCTCGCGGCCGGTCGCGACGTCGGCGCTCATCCGAAGCGCCGCTGGGCCGTTTCCCGGACGGCGTAGGCGGCGGCGTTGAGCGCCAGCACGATCAGGATCAGGATCAGGCCGAGCGCCAGCGCGAGCGGCAGGTCGCCCTTGCTCGTCTCCAGGGCGATCGTGGTGGTCATGACGCGCGTGACCCCGCGGATGTTGCCACCGACGATCATCACCGCCCCCACTTCCGCCGCGGCGCGACCGAACCCCGCCAGGACCACGGTGAACAGCGAGTAGCGCAGGTCCCACAGCAGCGTGCGCACCAGCCGGCTGCGGGTTCCGCCGAGCGATTGCAGGGTCTCGCGGTATTCCTCCCATCCGTCGGCGACGATCTGGCGCGCGAGCGCGGTCACGATCGGCACGATCAGAATCACCTGCGCCACCACCATGGCCCCCGGGGTGAACAGCAGGCCGAACGCGCCGAGTGGACCCGCGCGCGACAGCAGCACGTACACCGCCAGTCCGACGACGACCGGAGGCAGGCCCATCAGTGCGTTCAGCACCACGATGACGGTGCGCCGGCCGCGGAAGGCGTGCACTGCAATCCACGCGCCGATCGGCAGTCCGATCACGCTCGCCAGGATCGCGGCCGTGAGACTCACCTGCAGGCTGAGGGCGATGATGGCGAAGAGGTCCGGATCGCCCGACAGCACGAGGGCGAGCGCGGTCCCGGCGGCGTCGCCGAACGTGTTCATCGGGCACTGGCGACAACATATGTATGTTTTTGCATATATACTGCCATCGTTCCGGCATCGAGCCCACGATGCACCCCGCTATGCTACGGCAACGGGATCGGCCACGATAATATGCAACTGCATGCATAAATGAAGCTCTCGCCGACTCTCGCGTGGACGCTCGGCGATCCGCCGGTGGCGGTCGATCCCAGGCTGCTGCCCCTCCTGCAGGGTATCGCCGATTCCGGCTCGCTCGCCGCGGCGGTCGAGACGCTGCAGCTTTCCTACCGGGCTGCATGGGGCCTGCTGCGCAGCTACGAGGCGCGCATGGGCGCCGCGCTGGTCGCGCTCTCGCGTGGGCGCGGCGCGAGTCTCACGCCGCTCGGCGAGCGGCTCCTGCAGGCTCATCGCAACGGAACCGCGCGCCTGGCCGCCGTCGTCCCCGCGGTCACCGTCGATCTTCGGCCCCCACCATCGACCTCGACAGCGCCAGCGCGCCACGGCGTTCCTCACCTCGTCATCGCCGCCAGTCACGATCTCGCCCTCGCGGCCCTGCGCGACGACCTCGCCTGCAGCGCAACCCTGGCGCTGGAGATTTCATTCATGGGAAGCCTGCACGCCTTGGAGCGTTTTCATGCGGGCGACGTCGCCCTCGCCGGATTCCACGTACCGATTCATGCGCGGGGGCCGGCACTCATCGACCTCGCGCCATTCCGCGCACTGCTGCGCGTGCGGCGCGACCGCCTGCTGCGCTTCGTGGACCGCGAGCAAGGCTTGATGCTCGCCCGCGGCAATCCGCGCAAGGTACGCAATTTCCGTGACGCCGCCGCACGACAGCTGCGCTTCGTGAATCGCCAGCGCGGCTCGGGCACCCGGATCCTGATCGACGCCTTGCTGGCGCGCGAAGGCGTCGCCCCGGCGCGCATCGAGGGCTACGGTGTCGAGGAATTTACCCATCGCGCGGTCGCTGCCACCATCGCCGCGGGCGGCGCGGAGGCCGGCTTTGGACTGCGGGCCGCGGCCGACGAGCTCGGCCTCGGGTTCGTGCCGCTCGCCCAGGAAACCTATTACCTCGCCCTCACGCGCGCGGCGCTGCGCACGCCTGCGGTCTCGGCACTCGTGGCCTACCTCCGCGCGCCGGGATTCGCCGCGCTGGTGCGCGACCTGCCCGGCTATCACGGTGATCACTCGGGCACGCCGCTGCCGGTGACGGCCCTGTAGTACCCGGGCATCGTGCTACGGTGGCGGCTCGACCGTCATCCTCGGGGCAGGTTCGTGCCGAACATTTTTGCAGCAGTCGTTGCGACCCTCGTGCTGACGTTGACCGGACCCACTGCCCGTGCGGCCATCGGCGCGACGATCACGGCGGTCGAGTTCTACAATTCGGGCCTCGATCATTACTTCGTGAGTCCGCTGGCTCCGGACATCGACGCCCTCGATACCGGGCGGTTTCCAGGCTGGTATCGCACCGGTGCCTCGTTCCAGGTGTTCGCCGCACCGGCGGTGACCACGAGTCCGGTCTGCCGGTTCTACATTCCGCCGCAGCATGGCGACTCGCACTTCTTTTCGGCATCGCCCGCGGAATGCAACAGTGTCGCCGCGCGGATCGGTACCGACCCGAGCTACAGCGGCTATGTCCTGGAGTCGGCAGCGGTGTTTTACGTCGGCTTGCCGGATACCTCGACCGGTGGATGCGCGCCAACGCTCGTGCCGTTGTACCGGTTATGGAACGGGCGCACGGACTCGAACCACCGCTACACCACTGACCAAGCCATCAAGCGGACCATGCTCGAACGCGGCTACGTCGCCGAAGGCTATGGCCCGGATGCGGTCGCCATGTGCGTCGCGCCCGCGGCGGGGCCCGTGCTCGCGGTGGCGAGCGGCGCTACGCCCTTTACACCGGGTTGCGACGCGACGCCGGCGTCGGGCGTGCTGTATCTCAATGGCGAAGTGGAACCCTATCTCGCCGTGCATCCCGCCAACCCCCACCACCTGGTAGGAGTCTGGCAGCAGGACCGATGGTCCAATGGCGGCGCCCGCGGCCTGGCCACCGGGATTTCGCTCGATGGCGGACGCAGCTGGACCCGAAGCATGGCGGTCCCCGCCTTCTCGCGCTGCACCGGCGGCGCAGCCGTCGGCGCCGATTTCGCCCGCGCCACCGACCCATGGGTGACATTCGCGCCCGACGGGACAGTTCACCAGATCGCGGCAGCCTTCAACGGCCCCACTTTCGGCCCCACGGCCAGCAATGCCGTGCTCGCCAGTCGATCGACCGATGGCGGGTTCACCTGGAGCGCGCCGGTCGCGCTGGTGCGGGACGCCCGCACGGCATTCAACGACAAGGAGAGCATCACCGCCGATCCGTTCGATGCACGCTATGTCTATGCGACGTGGGACAGGCTGGTGCAAAGCGGTGGCGGACCGACGTGGTTCGCGCGGACGGCCGATGGTGGCGCGACATGGGAACCGGCCCGGGCGATCTACGATCCGGGTCCGCAGAGCCAGACGCTGAACAATCAGATCGTCGTGCTTGCCGACGGCACGCTGCTCGATTTCTTCACCCGTTTCGATACCACCGCGAGCAACCAGCTCACCGCGACACTGGCGATCATCCGGTCGATCGACCGCGGTGTGAGCTGGTCGCCACCGACGATCGTCGCGACTTCGCTCGCCGTCGGCGTGACCGATCCGGACACCGGCATGCCCGTGCGCGATGCCGCCAACATCGGCGCCATAGCCGTGGGGCGGGACAACCGGATCGCGGTCGTCTGGCAGGACAGCCGATTCTCGGCAGGCGCGTACGACGGGGTCGCCTTCGCGCAGTCGCTCGACGGCGGTGTGACGTGGACCGCGCCGGTGCGCATCGATGCGGCACCCGCGACTCCGGCCTTCATACCCACGGTGAAGATCACCGACGATGGTGTGATCGGTGTCACCTATTACGACTTTCGCAATAACACGGCAGACCCCGTCTCCCTGCCTACGGAGCATTGGCTGACCCGGTCCACCGATGGCGTCGTGTGGCGCGAGATCCATGTGGCCGGACCTTTCGATCTCGCCACGGCACCGGTGGCGCAGGGTTACTTTCTGGGCGATTACCAGGGCCTCGCCACTGCCGGATCGACATTCCTGCCGTTCTTCGCGGCGACCACCAGCGACCCGGCGAATCCCACCGATATCGTGGTGGCGTCCATCGAGGCCGACGGCGTGAACGCCAAGGACGGCAGCGGCGCCCGCGTGCTGGCCACGCCGGCTTCGGAATCAGCAGTGACGCCAACGTGGCGCCAACGGATGGACGAGGCGGCGAGGGCGACCCTCGCGCATCGCCGGCGCGGCCCCGCGGCCGCAGCCGACTGACTTCCGCCCCGCGCCTGCAACCACTGACTGCCGCCCTCGGCTGCAATCTACTGACTGCCTCCGGGAGTGGAGACGCGACCGCCTTTGTCAGGACGCGCGCGCTCGCCGGGACCGTGTCAGCGGCACGATCCGGGTCGCCGCCGCCTCGACGCACTTCCACCGGACGCACCCCTTGACATCGCCGTATATTTCCATATTATTGGAACCATGAAAACGAATGCCGCCCTCGATGCCCTGGCCGCGCTCTCCCAGGAAAGCCGTCTGGCCATCTTCCGCCTGCTAGTCGAGCAGGGGCCCGACGGACTTGCCGCAGGGGCGATCGGAGAGGCCACCGGGCTCGCGCCGGCCACCCTTTCGTTTCATCTCAAGGAGCTGGCTCGCGCCGAGCTCGTTCTGCCGCGGCAGGATGGCCGATTCATCTATTACCGCGCCAACTACGACCACATGACTGCACTGATCGGCTACCTCACCGAGAACTGCTGCCGTGCGTCGGGCTGTGCGCCAGGTTGCGCTACCACGTCCCCCACCAAGCGGCCACGCGCCGCCTTGTCGCGAAGGAGCCACGCATGAAACGCTTCCATGTCCACGTCGCGGTCGCGGATCTCGATCGCAGCATCGCGTTCTACAGCGGCCTGTTCAATGCACCGCCGACGGTCTCGAAGCCCGACTACGCCAAGTGGATGGTCGAGGATCCCCGACTCAATTTCGCCATCTCCACCCGTGGCGGGACAACGGGGGTCGACCATCTCGGGCTGCAGGCGGACGACGAGACCGAGCTCGCGGGCATCCGCGCAGCCTTCGTCGCGGCCGATGCGAGCTCGGTCGTCGACCAGCCTGAGGCGAGCTGTTGCTACGCGCGCTCCAACAAGCATTGGCTCACCGACCCGCAGGGCATTGCCTGGGAGGGCTACCAGAGTCTCGGACATGTAGAGTTCCACGGCGGCGCGCTGCGTGCGGACCAGGGCGCACATGCCGAGCCCACTCATGACGTCAACCATTCCGGAGACACTGACCTCGCACTCCCCGAACGCTCGCTGCAGCCGGGCGATGTGAAAGGCGAGCGCGGTGGGGCGTGTTGCGGACCGACCGCCGGGCCCGCAAGCGACACTGACCTCGCCCACCCCGAACGGTCGCTGCAGCCGGGCGATGTGAAAGGCGGGCGCGGTGGGGCGTGTTGCGGACCGA
>JBDTWB010000073.1:0-17449 GCA_040006895.1 Casimicrobiaceae bacterium
GCGGGGTCGCCTGGGCGCGCGGGGTCGCCTGGGCGGGCGCGGCCGCCGGAGCGTTTTCCTGCACCATGCGCCGGTACGCCGGCGTTTCGCCAATGTTGCGGC
Organism: Casimicrobiaceae bacterium; assembly: GCA_040006895.1. Lineage (GTDB taxonomy): Bacteria > Pseudomonadota > Gammaproteobacteria > Burkholderiales > Casimicrobiaceae > CAIWHR01. Next base: position 103 of record JBDTWB010000073.1, read on the forward strand.
GCATGTACATCCCGACGGGTCCGAGCAGGCCCCCGAGCAGGAACGGAATGCGCCAGCCCCAGCCTTCCATCGTCGCGGGTGTCAATACCGAAGCAAGCGTCGCGGCGACGCCGGAACCCAGCAACAAGCCGGCAACCACGCTGCACTGCTGGAAGCTGCCATAGAAACCGCGCCGGCCCGCAGGTGCCCACTCGACGATGAACGCCGTCGACCCGCCCCATTCCCCGCCCGCGGAGAACCCCTGCAGGAGCCGCGCGACGACCAGCAGGATCGGCGCGAGAATCCCGATCGACGCGTACGACGGGATCAGCCCGATCATCACCGTGCCGAACGCCATCAGCATGATGGTGAGGATGAGTGCCGTCTTCCGCCCGCGGGTGTCGCCGAGGCGGCCGATGACGATGCCCCCGAGCGGCCGAACCACGAAACCAAGGCCGAACGCCGCAAAGGTCGCGAGTAGGGCGGCGACGTCGTCGCCTGCCGGGAAGAAGTTCTTCGCGATAATGGTCGCGACGTATCCGTAGACCGCGAAGTCGTACCACTCGAGCACGTTGCCGACCACCGCCGCGCTCACTGCACGCCGGACTTCGGCCGGGGGTTGTTCACCGGCCGAAAGCGTCTGCTGCTGGGGGACGGAGCCCCCTGTCGTCGTCATGGTCGTCGCTCCTCCCGCTTTTTATGAAGCGGCGCGGGGCTGCTCCGCGTCCGCCACTTCGCAAGCCTGGCGCCGGCGAGGCCATGCCGGCGCAGGCACCTGCTGCTTGGTCGTTGAACGCCTTGCAGATGCGCCAACCCGTCGCATGGTACTCCGAGTATCGGGATCAGCGCCTTTCCGCCGTACGCGCGATGTGCATCAGTGGTGCCGCGTCGGCTCGGATGCCCGAAGGGAATGCCGTCGCGCAGCCGACGCTGCTGCCGCAGCCATCGGGCTCAGCGCTGCGCCCGCCAGGGGATCAGGACGTGCTCGACCTCGTTCAGCACGATGGTGAACAGGAAGCCGAGCAGGGCGATGGTGAGGAGTCCCACGTACATGGTCTCGACCGACAGCACTTCCCAGGCGTTCCAGATCATGTAGCCGAGGCCGCTCTTGGCGCCGACCATCTCGGCGATGGCGATCAGGATGAGCCCCATGCCGATACCGAGCTTCACCCCGCTCATGACGAGCGGGAGTGCGCCGGGCAGCGCGATCGTCCTGAACACCTGCCAGCGGCTCGCCCCGAAGTTGTGACCGACGTCGAGATAGACCTTGTTGATCTCGCGCACACCAGCGGTGGCGTTGATGAGCATCGGGTAGAACACGCCGATCGCCACCATGACGATCTTCGATGCCTCCCCCAATCCGAAGATCAGCAGGATGAGCGGCATGATCGCACTCTTGGGCACCGGGTACGTCGCCGAGACCAGCGGGTCGACGATGGCACGCAGTGGCCGGTACAGTCCCATGGCGATGCCGAGCAACAGTGCGGGAATGCCGCCGAGCAGCGCGCCCCAGAAGAGCCGCTGGAGGCTTGCCCACGTGTTGGTCCAGAGGCTGCCGTTCTTGATCAACGTCACCAGGGTGTCGAAGATCTGTGAGGGCGCCGGGAAGAAACGCGCGTCGAGGGCGCCGATCCTCACGGCGATCTCCCAGATGGCGAGCAGTACCACCGGCGAGAGGATGTTGATGATGCGGTCGCGATTGCCCGCACTCATGGACGACGACAGGCGTGCTCGCCGCACCTCGTTATGGGCCGGGTCAAGTCCCGTCGCCGCCGTCGCGCTCTCGGTTGCAGATTCGTCTGAATGCGCCGAGCCCTGCGCGGCCTCTTCGGCAGCGCGCGCCGAGGGCGCCGCGCCCGCGTCCATCTCTGCATGCCGGATCGTGTTCACCGGTGCACCGCTCCTTCGTCCAATGCGCGGGCACGCTGCACTTCTTCGCGCAGCTCGCCCCAGATGGCGAACACCAGCTCGCCGTACTCGGGCCGCGCCCGCAATTCCAGCACGTTCCGGGGACGCTCGAAGGGCACGTCGACGATCCGCTTGGTCCGACCGGGATGCGCGGTCATGACCATGATGCGGTCGCCGAGGGTCGCCGCCTCGTCGACGCTGTGGGTGATGAACAGCACCGTCTTGCGGGTCTCTTCCCAGATCTTGAGCAGCTCCTCCTGCAGCATCACCTTGTTCTGCTCGTCGAGCGCGGAGAACGGCTCGTCCATCAGCAGGATGTCGGGATCGTTGGCAAACGCTCGCGCGATCGACACCCGCTGGCGCATGCCACCGGAAAGCTGATGGGGATAGGCCTTGGCAAACCGGGTCATGCCGATGCGGGACAGGTAGTGTCCGACCACCTCGTCGATCTGGGCCTTGGGCAGCTTGCGCATGGTGAGGCCGTAGGCGGCGTTCTCCCAGACGGTCATCCACGGAAACAGCGAGTCGCCCTGGAAGACCATCGAGTTGCCCGGGCGCCCCGGGGCAGGCGCCGTGATCTCGAAGGTCCCGGAGGTCGGCCGCTCGAGCTTCGCAAGGATGCGCAGCAGGGTCGTCTTGCCGCATCCGCTCGGTCCCACGATCATGAAAAAGCAGCCCGTGGGGATGTCGAGCGACACCTTGTCGAGTGCCACCACCGGACCCGCGCGGGTCTCGAAAGACTTGCCCAGGTCCCGCAGACGGATCTTCACCGCCTCCGCACCGTCGACCCCAGGGGCCTGTGAAGGCGAGCGCGCCGTCGCGATCGTGGCGGCCATGGTCACTTGCGCGGCTTGGGCTTGTACGGGCCGAGCTCCTTCACCGCCGACTCGGCAAAGGACGTGTCGAGCACCTGCTCCACCGTGATGTTCCCCTTGACGTCGCCATGCTCCTTATAGAACGCCAGGTCGTTCTTCAAGCTCGGCACGTGCACCTGGCCGTCGGGATTCGTGCCCTGGGCATGGATGGCGCGGTAGACGGCGGGATCCTTGATGAGGGTGTATTCGGTCAGGATCGCGATCACCTCGTCAGCCTGGGGACCCGCGAGCTTTCCGCCGGATAGCGCGTCGTTGTAGTCGCGCACGGCGCGAAGGTAGGCCCGCATGAACCGCCTGGCGGCGTCCGGGTTCTTCTTGATGAACTCGCCCGAATAGAGCACGACGGCAAGCTGATGGTTCGGATAGATCTCGTCGTCACCCATGATGCGCACGGCGGCACCGCTCTGCACCGCGCGGGTCGCCGAGGGCTCGGTGGTGAGCGCGGCATCGATTGCCTTGTTCTGCAGCGCGACGACGTGCTGCGGGAAGGCCATGAATACGCGCTCCACGTCGTCGTACTTGAGTCCCGCCTTCTTGAGTGCTTCGTTGAGGGTCGAGGTTGAGGCGCTGCCGGCGGCACTCCCCGCGACCTTCATGCCCTTCAGATCCTTGAGGGTCTTGAACCGGCCGCTGTCGACCAGATCCTTGCGCACCAGCAATGGCTGGAACCCGTAGCCAGGAGGCGTGGACCCCTTGTCGGCGACGATCTTCATGTCGATGCCGCGCGCGACTGCGTTGTAGAGCCCCGCGGAGGCCGATCCGGCGCCCACGTCGAGCTGCCCCGCCCCCAGGGGCGCCACCATCTTCGCCGCCGAATCGAACGGGGTCATGCTGACCGCGATCCCCTCGTCCTTGAAGTAACCCTTCTTGTCGGCAATGAAGAACCCGACGTCGCTGCTCGCCTGCGCAATCCCGACCCGCACGTTGGTGAGCTCGGCAGCTTGGCCGATGCCGGGCACGAGGGTGGATGCGGTCATGACCGCGAGAGCACCTAACAGCTGGTTGAATCGAAGCACCATCGCCTCCTTCGAATTGCGGGGGCCGGTTATGGCCCTCCCTGCTGCACCCGCAGGTGCTCGTGGGGTGCGGCGGGAACGCTGTCCGCTTCCTGACATTATGCCCCGAGGGCGCCCAGCATCTCCGCTACGTACTCGGCGTCGGACACCATCACCAGCATGTCGCAGGCGCCACGCAGCGCGTCGAGGGTCGCATCGGGGATGTTCGCCCCGGTCGCCTGCTGGACCAGCACACCCGTCACCAGCACTCCCTTGTCGTGCGCCATCTGCCCGATCGCCGGTGCGAGTGCGACGTGGTCGCCCTCGCGGGCGACCACGAACACCATGTCGGCACCGCGGATCGCCCGGCCGATCTCGCTGCCTTCGTCGGCGATCGCCTGCAGCATGCCCTCCGACCCGGCCTGGTTGGCGCGTGCGCCGCCAGCACCGATGGCCTGTACGTGCCTCATGCCCAATTCGGCCACGGTGTCGGCAATGCGGCTCCCGGCTTCGCCCAGGCCGATCAACTTGATCGCGCGGGGACGGGAATTCGGATACGGGATGCGGTGGCGGGTATCCGCCGCGGCCGCGCGGGACTCACTCATTGCCATGGGTACACCGTGCAGTGGATGGGGTTGGGACGACCGCGGCCGACGAGGGTCTGCAGCGCCTCGTCGGTCTCGGCCAGCCGGAATTGATGCGTGGCCATCGCCTCCAGCGGATGGCGCCCGCTGGCGATCGCTTTCAGGGCGAGCTCGACCGACTGGTAGCTATGGCCCCGCATACCCTTCACGGTCAGGAAGTTGGCAATCAGCAGATCGGCCGGAAACGCGGGGACCGCCTGCCCTTTCTGGCCGCCCAGGATGATCCGCCCGCGCTTGCCTGCGAGTTGAATCGCCGAAGTCACGGTCGCCGGTCCACCGGAGGCGCAATCGATCACCAGGTCGGCCATGCGTCCTGCCGTGAGGTCGCCGACCGTCTCGAGCAGGTCTTGGGCCTCGATGTCGATGGTGTGATGCGCCCCGAGCTTTTTGGCGAGCGCCATGCGGAAGGCGTCGGTGGCATTGCCGAGACCGGTCACGATAATGCAACCCGCGCCTGCCTCTCGCGCGGCGAGCACGCACGCCAGACCCTGCTGCCCGGGACCCTGGACGATTATCGTCTCGCCGAGCTGCAGCCGGCCCTGCAGGTAGGTCCACTCGAAGCCATTCGACAGCGGCAAGGCCAGCGCGGCCTGCGCACCCGGCACGTGCTCGGGAACGCGATGGAACACGGCATTCGGATGCAGGTACTGGTACTGGCTGTAGCCGCCCCACAGGGCTGGTGCGACACTGGTCGGAGTCGACCCGTAGCGCAGCGTGCCGGGACGAAGCTCGGTGGCATCGCACAGTCGGAAGTCCCCCGACCGACAATAGTTGCAATGCCCGCAGGGCACGTACTCCTCGAGGGCGATGCGATCACCTTCCTTCAATCCCCAGCGCGCGCCGGCATCGCGGCCCAGGCGCGCGACGCGTCCGACGGTCTCGTGGCCCAGTATCAGCGGGCCCCGTTGGGTCGGATAGCGCGTGTAGTAGCCCCAGTCGCTGCCGCACACCCCGGTCACTTCGACTTCGAGCAGGCCCGCCTCCGGCACGAGCTCCGGAAACGCAAATTCAGCGAGCTCGGTGCGCCCGTCGGAAACGGCGACGGCGGCGAGAACCCTGTCGGTCATGGTCCCGATCCTCTGATCCTCGGCGCAGCCGCCGGCCTTCGCAGCCGCGGTCCGGGAGAGCGATGCAGACACGCTGGCGCCGGCGTTGGTGCGGGCGCGAGGCGCACGACGCCAGCAGCGCCGGCGAGCGCGCGTGCGCGGCACCGGCTCACAATGCCTCGCCTTCCTTCAGCACGCCAGCCGCGCGCAGCGCGCCTTCGAGCCACTTCGGCCGCAGGTTGCGCCCTGCGGCGATGTCGGCAAGCCGGCTGCGCTCGTCGGTGACCTTGGTCGCGGCCAGTGCCAGCAGCGACGACGCCTTCTCGCGCTCGATGACCACCACGCCGTCGGCGTCGCCCACCACCAGATCCCCAGGCTGGACCGTGCATCCTCCGCAGGAGACGGGCCAGTTGATCCGGCCGGGCACGAACTTGGTGGGACCATTGGGATTGGCGCCCACGGCGTACACCGGGAAGCCGAGAGTCGCGAGCTCCTCGGTGTCGCGCACCGCCGCGTCGAGCACCGCCCCTGCGAGGCCCATCTTGCGACAGGCGCTGATCATGATCGCGCCCATCAGCGCGCAGGTGCGATCCGCCTTGCCGTCGATCACCAGCACGTCGCCGGGCCTGGCCATCGCCATGCCGGCGTGGATCATCAGGTTATCGCCTGGCCGCACCTCGATGGTGAAGGCCGGGCCGGCCATTCGCATCGACGGCGTGATCGGGGCAATGCGGCCGTCCATCGTGCCGCGCCGCCCGGCGACGTCGGCGAGGATGGACGCGGCGTACGCACTCGCCTGCTTGACGATGTCGGGCGCGACCCGCTCGAAGTCGCGGCGGATGTCGGAAAGGATCGAGGGTGTCATGGAGAGTCCTGGTGGGTGACGTCGCGGCGGAGGTCAGCGACCCGGCCGGCCGCGGGCAGCCAGCAGGCGATCGAGGCGCGGATACACCCGCCGCGCATTGCCTTCGAAGATCTTGTGGCGGTCCGCGTCGGTGAGCGAGTCGACCTGGTCGACGTAGCGCCGGGTGTCGTCGTAGTAGTGGCCGGTGGTGGGATCGACGCCCTTGACGGCACCGAGCATCTCGGAGGCGAACAGGATGTTGTCGACCGGGATCACCTTGGCCATGAGTTCGATCCCGGGCAGGTGGTAGACGCAGGTGTCGAAAAAGACGTTGTTCAGCAGGTGGTCGGTCAGGAGCGGCTTTTTCATTTCCTGGGCGAGGCCGCGATAGCGCCCCCAGTGGAACGGCACCGCGCCGCCGCCGTGGGGGATGATGAACTTGAGGCTCGGAAAATCCTTGAACAGGTCACCCTGGATGAGTTGCATGAACGCGGTCGTGTCGGCGTTGATGTAGTGCGCTCCGGTGTGATGGAAGTTGGGATTGCACGACGAGCTCACGTGAATCATCGCCGGAACCTCGAGCTCGCACAGCTTCTCGTACAGCGGATACCACTGCCGGCCGGTGAGCGGCGGGCCGGTCCAGAAGCCGCCGGACGGATCGGGATTGAGGTTCACACCGACAAAACCGAGTTCGTTGACGATGCGCTCGAGCTCGGGAACGCAGTGGGCGGGATCGGCGCCGGGGTGCTGCGGCAGCTGCCCCACGCCGACGAAGTTGTCCGGCAGCAGGCCGCAGATGCGGCCGATCAGGTCATTGCTCACCCGGCTCCATTCGCGACCCACCGCTTCGGTGCCGACGTGGTGCGCCATGCCCGCGGCCCGGGGCGAGAAGATGGTGAGGTCGCTGCCACGCTCCTTCTGCAGCTTGAGCTGCGGTTGCACACTTTGCACCAGCGCCTCGTCGCTGATGCCCGGATCGGCGGACGCGGGCCGCCGCGCCGGATCGGCGAGACCGGCGAGTTGTTTGTCCCGGAAGACGTGCATGGGTTGGGGCTCGGTCGTGTAATGACCGTGGATGTCGATGATCATGCGTGTGCGCTCGCGAGAAAGTCGAGGAGTCGGCGGCAAGCGTGCTCTTCGGTCTGGGCCGCCACCGGCGCGTCCCAATAGTGCGCGCCGGGGATGCACTCCTCCAGGTAGCGCGCCGCCGAGGTGGCGTGGGCATCGTCGCGGCCCGGGACCACCAGGGTGGGGATGTCGAGCCGCAGGAGATCTTCCGGCTCGGCGCCCGGCGCGGTGTCGCGATCGAACAGGCCCTTCGCCATGCCGGTCACCACCAGCCTGTACGCATCCACGTCGAGGGCGGCGTAGGCCGCGGCGAACGCCGCATCGTTGCGGACCACGGAGGCCCACGGTCCGCCACGCGGATCGGCGGCGAACGACTTGCCCGACTCTACGGCAAGCTTCGCCACCGCAGCGAGGCCGTGCTCGACGACGAAGGCGAGATGCTCGGCAAACCGCTGCTCGCCGCGAATGCGGTAGCGGGCGCCGCCGACCGGCCACCAGAGGATCATCGACAGCACCCGTTGCGGATGTGCCACCGCGAACGCCGTGACCGGAGAGCAGCCCATGCATCCGCCCATGAGGTGCGCCCGCTCGATCCCGAGATGATCGAGCAGGCCCCGTCCCTGCGCGACGTAGTGCTGCCAGGTGATCCGCTCCACCCGGCCGCCCGACTGTCCGGTCTCGCGGCGGTCGAACGCGATGCAGCGGTAATGTCGCCCGAGGTTGTCGAGCGGCTTCACCCGCGCATAGATGCTCTGGCTGCGCCACTTGTCGAGCGTCGCGTCGAAGCCGCCGGGCGAGAACAGCAGCAACGGCGGGCCGTCGCCGACCACTTCGTAGCGGGTGGCGATGCCGTCAATCGTGGCGAAGGGCATGTGCCGTCTCGGCGATGGCGCCCGGCGTTGGCCGCGCAGGCCCAAATGGTTGCGTGTCGTGCAGCAGTCTCATTTGATGGGAATGCCGCCCTTGATCTGTCGCCCCGCGCGCACGTCGCCGGCATACGCCGTGATGGCATCGAGGGTGATCCGCGCGACGTTCGCGTACGTCTCGGTCCTGGACTCGAGGAAGGTCGCCGCATAGCCGATCGCGGCATGGGCCATGCGCATGCGTCCGTCCAGCCAGGGTCCACCGCCCAGGCCGCCGATCACCGGGATGGCCACGGCGCGGGCCACCACCGGCCCCACGATCGGGCCCGAGTTGGTGAAGTCGAGCAACGAAGCGCCGGCGGCCTCCAGGGTCCTGGCCTCCTCGACCAGGCGCTCGGTCATTTCGGCAGGGACCTGCACCCCGCCCTTCAGCATCGCCGCATAGTCGATGCCGTACTGCAGCGCCGTCTGGGGCGTGATGCCGAATTGTGCGAACACCGGAATCCCCGCCCGCGCAATCGCCCGCACGGCGTCGGGGAAATCGGCCGCGCCATCGAGCTTGATCATGTCGGCACCGGCCTCCTTCACCAGCCGGATCGCCGCGCGCAGCGCCGATTCGGTGCCTTCCTGCAGCGGCCCGAACGGAAAATCACAACTCACCAGCGCCCGCTTCACCCCGCGCCGCACCGCGCGGCACACCACGATCATCTCCTCCATCGTGACCTCGAGCGGATTCGGATGACCCCAAAGGTTGATGCCGACGGTATCACCGACCGACACGATTTCGACCCCGGCCCGGTCGACGACCTGGGCGATCTGGTAGTCCCACGCCACGACCCCGACGATCTTGGTGCCGTCGCGCTTCATCTGCTGCAGGGCGGGGATGGTGACCGCCGCGTCCTTGCCTGTCATGAAAGATCCTCGCTGCGCCGCCGTCAGTCGACGAGATCGCGCGTGCCACGCGCAAAGAGTTCGTCGACCGCCACGGGCCGGTTGATGATGCCCTGCTCGCGCGCGGACCCGACGAGCTCCTCGAGCATGGCGCGATTGGGGGCGATGCCGTACGGCAGCGGGTCGCCGGTGATCGCCAGCACACGCTGATGCAGCACGTCGATCTTGGTCGGACGGTCGATGCGGCCGGCCGTCAGGCGCTCGAGATACACCCGCTTGGCCCGGGCGAATGCATCGAACACATCCGCGGCCAGATCCGGCCGGGCGTCGAGCAGCGCGTCTTTCACCACGATGGTGTGGTTGATCGGATAGTGCCCGCGCCCGCGCAAGGCGTCGAGACCCGCCTCCAGAGCGTCGGGAATGAGCGGCGCGACGTCCGGGTGGTCGGTCTCCACCCCGATCGCCGCGGGCAGCTCGCCGGACGCCAGGAGATCGGCCATTTTCCGGCCGCTCTCCAATCGCACCACGTTGGCCGGCGGGCTGTATTCCGCGACGTGCTCGTCGCCCGAGAGCACCCACGTAATCGTGGACAGGTCCACACCGTACTGGTGCTGCAGCACACTGCGCGCCCATACCCCGGTGGTCACCGTGTAGCCGCGATTGACGCCCACGCGCCGGCCCTCCAGATCCTTCGGATGGCGGATCCCGGCCTTGACGTTGTGCAGGATCGCGCCGTGGTGAAAAGCCCGGACCGGGAAGACCGGAATCGCCGTCATCCGCTTGCCGTGCTCGCGGGCGGTGATGTAGGTGGTCATGGCCATCTCGGCGATGTCGAACTCGAGATCGCGCACCATGCGCCGGAAGGCGGCAATGAGAGGATCGACCTCCTCGAACGCGAACGCGAAACTGCGCGGGCGCACAGTGCCGTCCTTGAGGGCGGCGTTGTTGCCCTGGGTACGGGTGACGGTCCGGAGCGAGTCCATGGAAGGGTGATTATCGCCGGGGTTGGCCGGGATGGGATGGACTCACCGACCGGGACGGCCGGTGGGATCCGTGGGACGGGAGCGTAGCGCGGTCGCTAGCAGCTGCACGTGGCGTCCGCATCCACGACGAGTGCTTCGATGTACCAGGCAGGAGGCAGGTCGTCTTCCTCGACCGCTGCCGCCGGCTTGAACACCTTGAAATGGTGCCGGATTCCTTCCGGCGTCCAGAACCCCACCACGGTCTCGATCGGTGGACATCCGGGGATGGCGCAAGCGAGCTCGGCCACGAACACGGCGGCTGCGTCGTCGATCGCGAAACGCTGTCGCGTCCAGGTGCGCACCCGCTCCACGGCGGCAAGTGCCGCGTCGTCCGGGCGGAAGCTGCGCAGCATCGTCGCTCACATCCGGGCCCGGCGCACCGAATCCGCGGAGTCGCCACGGCCGGGGCTGGGTTGGGCCTCGGCCGGGTCGGCCGCGCAGGCATCGAAGCCGGCCTGCAGAGCCCCGGCGTCGAGACGCCGGCCGATGAACACGAGGCGACTGAGGCGCGCCTCGTCCGGCCGCCACGCGCGCTGGAAGTCGCCCTCGAGCAGCATGTGCACCGCCTGGACGACCATGCGACGCGGCTCGGCGGCGATGGCGATGATGCCCTTGGCCCGCAGGATGTCCGGCCCGCGCGACCGGGTGAGCGCGGTGAGCCACTCGCTGACCCGCTCGGCATCCATCGGTACCGCGGTGGTCAGCGACACACTGCGGATGGTGGGGTCGTGGCGTTGATCGTCGCGGGTGGCGCCGCCGGGGGCATCCGCAGCGACCGGCGGGTGCCCGCAGTGCGCGTCATGCACATGGCCAGTCTCGCCATGCGCCGGTGCGTTACCGGTCAGGAAGCCCGGGTCGAGCGTCACGATCCGCTCGAGATCGAAGCCGCCACGACCGATCACCGCGTCGAGCTCCACCTCGGCCCGGCGCGCCCGGTGGATCGGCGCAAGGACATTGATGGCACGCAGCCGTGCCTCGATACGGTCCAGCGTCGCTGCATCCACGAGATCGGTCTTGTTGAGCACGATCTGGTCGGCAAACGCCACCTGCTCCTGCGCCTCGCGGCTGTCGGCAAGGCGCAGCAGGATGTGCCGCGCGTCGACTACCGTGACGATGCCGTCGAGCACGAGCTTCTGCTGCAACAGCGGGTCGACGAAGAACGTCTGCGCGACCGGTCCGGGATCGGCGAGGCCGGTCGTCTCCACCACGATCGCGTCGAAGGGCCGTGCCGCGGTGCCACTGCTGCCCTTGCGGGCCACGAGCGCGTGCAGGGTACGGAGCAGGTCACCGCGCACGGTGCAGCACACGCAGCCGTTGTTCATCTCGAAGAGCTCTTCGTCGGTGCCGACGATCAGTGCCCCATCGATGCCGACCTCGCCGAACTCGTTGACGATCACCGCGATGCGATGGCCGTGCGCCTCCGAGAGGATGCGATTGAGAAGCGTGGTCTTGCCCGCCCCGAGGTAGCCGGTCAGCACCGTGACGGGAATGCGCTCGCCCATGGCGCGTGGTCACATCCAGGGCATCAGGGATGCGTGGATGACGTCGGGCACGCCGTGGCCGCCGACCGAGCGGATGGCGAGGTCGACGTCGTTGAGGGCGAAACGGTGGGTAGTGATCATCTCCAGAGGAAAGCGCTTGGAAGCGAGTTGCTCGAGGGCGAGCTCGCACGCCTTGTAGCTGTGGCCGCGGGCGCTCTTCAGGGTGATGAACTTGACCGTCATGCGGCCGATCGGGAAATTGGGGAACTCGGCCATCTCGCCCTGCACGACCATGACGCCGCCCTTGCGTTTCAGGGCCTCGATACCGAGCAGCACCGGGATCGTGCCGGCGCCCGCGGTACAGTCGAGAACCACGTCCACGCCCTTGCCAGCGGTGATTTCCTTGATGCGGGCGAGCGGGTCCTCCTTGTTGACATCGATCACGTAATCGGCGCCGAGGGTCTTGGCGACCTCCATCCGGGCATGGTCCTTGGACGTGCCGGTGACGATGATGAGCGACGCACCCGCCTGCTTGCAGATGACCGTCTGCGACAGGCCCTGCTGGCCGGGGCCCTGGATCAGCACCGTCGAGTTGTAGCCGACCTCGCCATCGAAGAGCGACCACTCCACGCCATTGGCCATGGGCGTGACCAGGCCGGCGAGCTCGGCCGTCACACCCCGCGGCACGTGATGCACGACCGAATTCCAGGGCAGATACATGTACTGCGCGAAGCCACCCCACAGGTGCGGCGGCTTGCGCGCCGAGGTGTAGCCGTAGCGGATCGCTTCCGGGTTGTAGCGCCAGTCGGTATTCTCGCAATGCCGGTACTGGCCGAGGTGGCACCACTCGCACTTGCCGCACGACACGTAGTGCTCGACGAAAACCAGGTCGCCTTCCTTGAAGCCCTTGCGCCGGGTGAACTCGCGGCCGGCCTTGGCGATAGTGCCGATGTTCTCGTGGCCCATGATCACCGGCTCGTCCGAAGGCGGCGTCTTGTAGAGCTTGACGTCGGTCCCGCAGATGCCGCCGACCTCGACGCGCATCAGCGCGGCGTCCTCGGGAATGTCCGGAATCGGGAACTCCCGGATCTCGGTCCGGCTCGGACCGGTGCGTACCGCGGCTAGGGCTTGTTCCATAAGATTCCTCGGGTGACTCGTTCGATCGACGCGACGCGGCGCGGGGCGGAACAACAGCCGCGGCCCGCGAAGCCCGTCGGGGCCGCGCCACGCGGCACCCCTGGGGGCAAAGACGATGACGGCTAGACGGTGGCCTGGCCGACGCCCTCGTGCACGATCAGCGCGTCCTTGGCAGCATCCTTGAACGGCACGTCCGGCGGCAGGATCACCGACGCCGAGCGCACGCGGTGGTGCGCCGGCTCGCGTCCCACCGGCAGCTTGCCGCTCTTGGCCAGCGCCTGCGCGGCCTTTATCATCTTGTGGCGGGCCATGATGATGCCGTTGTCGGTCGACACCAGGTTTTCGCGGGTGCGATCCTGGATCGGCCCCATGCTTTCCTGGACCGAAGCGTCCTGCATGGCAAAGCCCTCGACACCGCTGAAGGTCCGGCCTTCCTTCTGGGCCTTGCGGTCGATCAGGTAATCGTTGTCCTTGTTCTGCAGGGGACGGAAGGTGCCGGGCACGAACTTGACGTGCACCCCGTAACCGTCGTCCATGGCCTTGACTTCGGATTCGGTCAGGGCCCGCGTGGGATGGTAGTCGTAGCTCCACGACCAGCAGTTCTCGTCGTCGATCGGGACCCAGAAGTGGCCGTGGATCGGGTGATCGGCCCGCGGCGGGATGACCGTGAAGAACGGCATGACCCACTGGGTGATACGCCAGTAGTAATGACCCTCCTCGGCGTTACGGCGCGCGCCGATCAGGAGACCGCCTTCCGACTCCACCACCTCGAACTTCGGTGCCGAGTCCCCGAGGTTGTACTGGTTGCCCTTGGCGCCCTTGAAGAGCGGATCGACGTTGAGCGCACCCCGGTGCAGGAACGACACGTGCGACGAGTCGATGCCGCCCTCCATCGCCTGCAGCCAGTTGCACTCCTGGACACGCTTGGACATGTAGGTCTGGTTGTCCGGCACCGTCGCGAACTCGTATTCCGGCGGCGGCGGCATGTCGTCCTTCGGCCCCATGTAGGCCCAGATCACGCCGCCGCGCTCGATGAGCGGATAGGCGGCGAGCTTGATCTTCTGGCAGAACCCGCTTTCGGCGGGCTCGCTCGGCACCTCGACGCACTGGCCGTCCACGCCGTACTTCCAACCGTGATACGGACAGCGGATTCCGCCCTCCTCGTTGCGGCCGAACCAGAGGGACACGCCGCGGTGGGCACAGAATTCGTCGACCAGGCCAAGCTTGCCGTCGCTGTCGCGAAAGGCGATCAGCCGCTCCGACAACAGCTTCACCCGCACCGGCGGACCATCGCGCTCGGGCAGTTCCGACGACAGCAGCGCTGGCAGCCAGTAGCGACGGAAAAGCTCGCCCATCGGTGTCCCCGGACCGGTCTGGGTCAAGAGATCGTTCTGTTCACGCTTCAGCATGGGGCCTCTCCTTCGGTGCACGGGCTTCGACCGCGAACGCAAGGAGCGGGCGCGATGACGAACCTTGAATGGAAGGTCGGACGGGGGCTTTGCGATCGGGCCGCCTGACCGTGTTCCGCTATGCGAAACGGTGTTCCGACACGGTAAAATCGAGGTTATCATTCGCGAACTTCGCGTGTCAATTTCCGCGCCGCGCCTGCTAGGATGCATCAAGAACGGGGCGACGTCATGCCGGCCGCGCGGACGATCAATCACGCCTTCTCGCGCCCCACGAGCACCCATGACCGCGATCGCCGCCTCCCCCGATGCCCCACCCCGCAAGTCGTATCGCGACGTCTGGCTCATCACCCTCGGCCATGCCCTGACCCATTGGTACCCGGCGACGTTCTACCTGCTGTTGCCCGTCATCGGCCGGGAGCTCGGGCTGTCGTTCAGCCAGATCGGCCTCATCATGACCTGCCAGTACGTCGCTGGCGCCATTTCCAATGTCCCGGGCGGCATGGTGGTCGATACGGTGGGCCGCAAGGGCCTGTTGATGGCGCTGTCGCTCTTCTGGGTCGGTGTGCCCTATTTGCTCATGGGTTTCGTCCACAGCTATTGGCTGCTGCTGGTGTGCGTCGCCCTGGTGGGCATCGGCAACAATCTCTGGCACCCCACGGCCATCCCCACCCTCGCCAACCGCTTTCCCGAGCGCAAGGGCCTGGTGCTGTCGTTGCATGGCATGGGCGGCAATGTCGGCGACGCGCTCGCACCCATCGTCGTCGGCTCGCTGCTGACCGTCTTCGGCTGGCGCGCGATCGTGATCGGCAACGTGCTGCCCGGCATCGTCATCTCCGCCCTGCTGTTCGTGTTCCTCGGGACCCTCACGGTCGCCGGCAAGGCGGGCAGGAAGACCGACAGCGCCGAGTCCGGCCAGAGCCTCAAGGACTATTTCGCCGGAGTGCCCGCGCTCTTTCGCAATCGCGGCCTCATCCTGCTCTCGACCAGTTCGGCATTCCGGGCCATGACCCAGAACGCCCTCCTCACCTTTCTTCCCCTCTACCTCGCGTACGAAATGCACTACTCGCTGGTATGGGTCGGCGCGTGCATGTTCCTGCTTCAGGCGGCGGGGTTCGCCGCGGCGCCCATCGCCGGGCATATGTCCGATCGCATGGGCCGGCGCAGCGTGATGATGACCAGCATGGCGATGACCGCCGTGATCCTGCTGGCGATGACCTTCGCCGGCCGCTCGGTCGCCTTCGTGGCACTGATCGCGGTCCTGGGGTTCTTCCTGTACGCCATCCGACCCGTGCTGCAGGCGTGGCTGCTCGAGTCCACCCCCAGGAACATGGGCGGGACGAGTATCGGCGTGCTGTTCGCAACCCAGTCTCTGGGGTCGGCAGCAGGACCGCTGGCCAGTGGCATCCTCGCCGACCGTTACGGCCTGATGAGCGCCTTCTACTTCCTGGCATTCACCATCGTGGTCGCGAACCTCTTCATCTTCCTGATGCCGGCCGGGACACTGCCCGGTGACCGGGTCCGCGGGTGACGGCACGGCGGCGCGGCCTGCGCCGCTGGCTCGCAAGCACGTCGAACCGCACCTTCATCGTCTACCCGCTCGCAGTCGCCGCGTTCGAATGGGTGCGCGGCGGTGGCCTGCCAGTCGTCGCCCCCTGGGCCCTGCCGCTGCTCGCATGGGGCTACCTGCAATATCGCCTGGTCGGCAACTATCGTGCGACGCATGGCGGCGGCGGTCCGGGTACGGCCGTCCCGCCGGAGCGGCTGGTCACCGACGGCCCGTACGCTGTGGTGCGCAATCCCATGTACCTCGGCCATCTCATCTTCCTGGCGGGTCTCGCGCTCCTGTTCCGGTCCTGGGCCGCGGCGCTGCTATTGCTCTACCACCTGCATTGGTTCGACGCGCGGGCCAAGGAGGACGAGGCCCGGCTGCATGGCCTGTTCGGGGCGACCTACGCGGCCTACGCTGCGCGGGTGAAGCGCTGGCTGCCGGGCCTCCCGTGACCGTGCGCCCGCGCCGGGTGCCGTCTCCCCGGGAGCTCTAGCGTGGGCGAGCTCGCCGCGGTCGTCTCGACCCTGTGCTTCGCCGCGGCCAACGTGACCATCACCCGCGGCGCCGCGCGGGATGCCGCCGACAATGGTGCCTTCCTCTCCATCCTCATGACCGCCGCGCTGGCGGCGCTGGCCATGCTGGTGTTTCGCCCGCCGCAGGGCGCGCACGATCCGAATCTGGCGGGCGTGGCATGGTTCGCGGCATCGGGTCTGCTCACCGTGTTCGTCGGCCGGGTTTTCCTGTACGCGTCGGTGCAGCATCTCGGGGCGGTGCGCGCTTCGGCGGTGAAGCGGCTCAATCCGGTCTTTTCGGTGCTGCTCGGCATCACCCTGCTCGGCGAGCCCGTCGGGCTGTCCATGGCGGTCGGGATGACCTTGATCTTCGTGAGCTTCGGCATGCTGGCGATGGAGTCCTGGCGCAGCCTGCCTGTCGGCGAGCGGGAGACCCGGCGCGGTGCACTGCGTTCACTGGCTAACCTCGGCTACTTCTATGGTCCGGTCTCGGCGCTGGCCTACGCGACCGGCTACCTCGCACGCAAGCAGGGCCTCCTCGCGATGCCTGACCCGAATTTCGGGACCTTCATCGGCGCCGTCGCGGGAGCCGTGACCTTCGTGATCGCGGGATGCTTCGTCGCGAGCTACCGCGCGGCGCTGGTCGGCACCTTCCGGCGGTTCAATCCCTGGCTGTGGGCAGCCGCCGTACTCGCGTCGATCGGCCAGATCCTGCAATTCGTGGCCCTCAACACCATGGCGATCTCCCGCGTGGCGCTGATAGCGTCTCTCGAGGTCATCGCCACGATGCTGTTCTCGGTGTGGCTGCTGCGCCGGCGCGAATCGATGGGCGTCATGACGATCGCCGCGGCACTGCTGTCCGTAGCCGGTGCCGCGCTGGTCATCCGCTACTGATTGCCGTTGCGTCCCGCGGGATTCGACCACCGTGCCAAGCAGCGGGCTTGAAGGTGGATGGCCGCGGGTTCGCCGAGGTGCGATCGCAGCGCAGCGGGCCTTTTGACTCTCGGCCTTTTGACTCTCGGCCTTGCGACTCTCGGCCTTGCGACTCTCGGCGTTGCGACTCTCGGCCTTGCGACTCTCGGCCTTGCGACTCTCGGCCTTGCGACTCTCGGCCTTGCGACTCT